>VBCY01000485.1:2858-7030 GCA_005882995.1 Betaproteobacteria bacterium | reverse complement strand
GCTTTCCAGTGGCGTCTGGGGTGTGATTCCGGGTGCATAGCGTTCAGCGATGATCTTCCCGCGCCAGGTGACGACGAAGGCCGACGTCATCGCGCCAGCCGGTTCGAAGGCTGTGTCCACCGCCTGCTTGAGCTTCGCCGCGTCAATCTGTGCCGGCAGAGATTCCTGCGGTAGGACCTCGCCTGCAGGCCATGGACTGCTCGCCGTAGTGGTCAGCGAAGTTGTGGGTTCCTTCGGCGCAAAGTGCAAGGGCGCGCCAGATTCGGCGGCCACAACGCACCCCTGCCGGGCGCCAACAAACTGAGCGCTGCGTACGACGCCCTTCGGCGTAGCTACGTCGACCGTCTTCTTGGCGGCGTGGACAACTGGCCTGCCGAGATCCTTGCGGACGTCAAAAGGCGGGATGGCGCCGGCATTCGCCACGACGAAGTCGGCGTCGAGGCCGGAAATGAAAACCGCCGCGCAAACCACTCGCGCCAATGCAGCCGCGTGATGGCTCATTGGATCACCCGGTGGTGCGACGTATTCATGGGCAATGACGAAGCCGAGGCCGAGCACAACTTTTCACGCTTACCGCGTCAACAACGGGCCGCGGTTTGCGACGATTGTTTCGAGCTACTGGATCGCCAGAAACCCAGTTACGTGGAAACTGATGCACTCGACGAGCCTGCCCAGTGGAGTGCGCAAGGAATACTCGCTGCTTGAGTGCGCGGTGGACGGGGATCACGAGTGAATGTGTCGGAAAACTTGTCCGCTATTTTCTAGCGTAGCCCCGCGATTTTGCAAAAAAACAGGGACTAATTTCGGACAAGAATTCGCGCAACACTTTGATGCTGCGAAATTCTCCAGCTGATTTCGAGTCAGGCGCATTCGACCACTATGCCATCTCTCCGCGGTCGCGAATTATAGCGCGCTCGATCAGTTGGGCTTAACGAGATTTTTTCGAGGCGCCATCAACGGGCCGCGGCTCTGTAGGCAGCGAGTTCCCAATCGCCACTCGCTTCGTTGTGCCGAAGGACATACATGTTGCCGTCGTCGGCGTCGACTTTAAACCAGCGTTGCATAGGCGCGAACCAGCGATCAACGATAGCGCGCACCACGAAGCGGCGCTGCCCGAGCCAGAACGCGAGCGGCTCCTGTTCGCCTCGATATCCGGCATAGCACTCAACACGAATCGCCATGCCTTGAAGCGACACTTCGCGTTGAATCCGACGCGCGCCGTGGGCCGCACCTGTAGCTCAGAGCCTGTACTGACGGCGACGAAAGCAAGATGGCAGCGCGATCGCCATTATCACCATTGAAGGGATAAGACGATTGCGCCGCCCGAATCTGGTGAGACCTCTTTTTAATTCTGGGGCGATGCTGCAAAGACGCCGCAAGGCCTATTGGTGATATCTCAGCTTTGCATCTCTGATGCACGCGTCCTTTGCATCACCCGAAAGTGCGTCGCACTTTTCCTTCGCGACCTTATAGTCGGCCGCGAGCTTGTCGTCGTGAGCGCTCGCGACTGCACTGTTCGACTTGCGAGCGGCCTTGGCATCAGCTACGGCGTGGGTGTGCTCAGCCTTGGCTTCCTTCATGCACACGTCCTTGTCGTTGCCCTGGCGTTGCTTGCATGCGTCCTTGGCGGCCGCGTACTCGGCGTCGGCATGAGCCACCGCGGCTTTGTACTGGTTCTCACGATCGGTCTTTGCGGGATCAGTCGCTAACGCTCCTGTGGCAAACAGGCAAAGCGCCGCGCCAGCTAACCCGAGGGTTCTCAAACGCATATCCATCATGCCCTCCTTTCGAGGTTTAGTTTCAGCTCAGCGCACCAGCGCTGGTCAGTTTGCCAGCGCCAACATTCCGCTTAGTAATGCTTGTGCTCCTGAGCTTCGTCCTGCACCTTCTGACCTGCACGCTCGACGTCGCGGCCCGCACCCTGCATTGTGTTGCATGCCGTGAGCGCGATGGAAGCGATCGACATTACACAAAAAAGTACCTTCTTCCACATGGCATCCTCTTACCCGATAGTTGGCGAAGTCGGTGGGTTGACCACCTTTCCATGACCGTGCAAGCGCCATGCCATGCTGCTTTGTCATGCTTACCAAGCAGCGCACAAACCCAGGCTAGTGACGTTTGAAAAATTGCACTTCTCGCTCATGTTGTTTCGCCGCCTCCAGCGTCTTGAAGGTGCCCAGGTTTCTTCGCCGGCCTGTCTTCGCGTCCTTCTTGATGGAGTAAAGGCGGTATTCGCCCGATTGAAGTTTGCGAATCATCGTGATCTCCTCGCTGCTATGAACTGCCCTGACAGGATCGCGAATATGCGCCCGTCGCACACAACCTTTGAGTGGTAAAGACTTGCGCTCGTTTCGTAAGAAAAGCGCTGTCAGAGTGACAGGAAGTGCTTGAAGTAATAGTTTCTATCGCCTGTAACGCGCGGCCGCCAATAGAAAGAATTACAACTAGGACAGGGCCGTTCCCCGGCATTATCTTCGGCATGGAAGATGCATTCCGCTATGCATCGCAAACCAAAAGGAAATCACCATGGCCCGGTGCGATCTATGCGGCAATGAATACGACAAGGCCTTCACTGTCACGCAGGGAAATGTCACGCGCACCTTCGATAGCTTCGAGTGCGCTATTCACGTAATGGCTCCCGTCTGCGCGCATTGCGGGTGCCGCATCGTCGGTCACGGCATCGAGAACCGGGGTGTCTTCTATTGCTGCGCGCACTGCGCAAAAACCGCGGGCGTCGCTGGTGTGAGGGACCGCGCGGCCTAGCTTCCCGGCTTGCGGCATGCAACTTGCATCGTGAGGGATGTCTCTTTAACTCTCGAGGGGCAATTTATGCCGGATCGAAAAACCGTGGAACGCGCCGAGGAAGACAAGCGCGAAGGCAAGTCGCCAACCACCCAGGCTGGCGAGTTCGTGCGCGAGGAAATGCACCATGTCCGCGAGGGAAAGCACGGAGCAAGATCCCCGAAACAGGCGATTGCCATCGGCTTGTCGAAAGCACGCCGCGCTGGTGTAGAGCTTCCTCCTCCAGAAGAAGGGACGACTTCCGAGTCGACACGCCGGAGTGCAGAGCGGAATCTTGCCGCTGGCCGTAAGCCGAGCTCGCGGCGCAAGGTGTCAGGCAAACGCTCGCGTGCCATAAAGAAGGCGCTCAAGCGCGAAGGCCGGTCGGCAGCGTCGAAGCCCGCGTTGTCCAAGCAGGCGAAATCTGCCGCGCGACGACGCAGTCCTTCAGCTCGCTCCGCGGCCGGGCGCAAGGCCGCTAAAACAAAAGGAGCGGCGGGTCGCTCAGCTGCTGCTCGCAAGGCGGCAAAGACGCGCTCGAAGCGGCGCGGATAACGCTCTTTCATTTCGGAAAGGATTGCTCATGCTCTACTACGCGCTGGTCTTTTTCATTATCGCGATCGTCGCCGCCCTCTTCGGTTTCGGCGGAATTGCGGCAGGCGCCGTGGAAATCGCGAAGATCATTTTCTTCATTTTCCTGGTGCTCTTCGTTGTCTCGCTCGTCGTCGGACTCGTCAGACGAGGAAGCTAGTCGCGTCTGCGGCGCTGCGAGGCTAGAGAACCTCGCAGCGCACGTGGCGGTTCGCAAAGCGGCCGCTTCCGCTTCAGCGCGAACCCAGTCCGATTTATTGCCGGCTCGCGGCTGTCTCCGCTTTGCGGCGCAGAATTTCGGTTCGCAATTGCTGAAACTGCTTACGCGTCTCTGCTTCGATCACCGCAGGGCCGATGATCGGCGGTACCCACACCTTGGGAATGAACTCGCCCTGATTGACGATCTGCGACGAGTCACCATGATCGACCACGCGGGTGGTGAACTCGGAAGCCACGAGGTCTCCGCTGATAAGACGCGAACGAACCTCGGTGGGCGGCGTCAGCATGATTTCCCTGACGTTTTCAAACGAAAAACTCAGCAGACCCCGCGTAGCCTTGCCCTTCTGCATGACGATGAGCTTGTTGCCGCTGCGCTCGATGATCCGGCTCGTTTGCAAATTGGAAACGAACTTCGCCATGTTGTCGTAATCGGTCATGACATTCCAGGTTTCGATAGCGGTCGCATGAACAGGAAGATCGACGGCAACGACGATCCGGTCCCCGTTTTGTTGCACGTGGACCGAAATGTCGACCTCGTCGTTGACCGGGACCGCGTGTGCAACGACCGCGACGGCGAGCGC
>VBCY01000485.1:0-2817 GCA_005882995.1 Betaproteobacteria bacterium | reverse complement strand
TTTTCTGCAGCCCACAACCGCATGTGCACGGCATCGATCAGGCCCGCCCTGCAGCGCATGATCCTGCTGAGCTTTGTCGCCTTGGCGAGCGCCTGCGCGACGTTGCCCGGATCGGACTATCCCAAGAACGCTTCGACGGCATTGGCGCACCCGGAAGAGACGCGCCTGGCGCGTGATATTGCCAAGTTTACGGGTCCGCAGCAGGGGGCATCCGGATTTCGTCTGCTCGAGCAGGGCATCGACAGCTTTCTCATCCGCGCTGAGCTGGCCGCACGGGCGGAGCGCACGCTGGACGCCGAATACTTCATCTTCCGGAACGACGAGACCGGAAAGCTCCTGGTCGATGCGCTTCTGCACGCAGCCGATCGAGGCGTGCGAGTGAGATTGCTGGTCGACGACGTCGAAGACGTGACCGAGAATCGGCAGCTCGTCGCGCTCGCCGCGCATTCCAACGTCGAAGTGCGCGTGTTCAACCCGTTCGTCTTGCGCGGCCCGCTCGAGATTCTGAGGTCCGCCGAATTTCTGCTCACTGCAACGCGGATCAACTATCGCATGCACAACAAGCTGTTCGTCGCCGACAACAGCATCGCAGTCACCGGAGGACGCAACGTCGGCGACGAGTACTTCCAGACCGATTCCGACACCGGCTTTGCCGATTTCGACGTGCTGGCGATCGGGCCGGTGGTGGGACGTCTTTCGGAGAGCTTCGACGCTTACTGGAATAGCGAACAGGCGATCCCACTGCAGGCGCTCACGGCCACGGTCGGAAGGGCGCAGGAGGTGCATCACGAACAGGAAGCTCGCGCGTCCATTCGACAAATCGACGACGGAGCCAAGCTCACTCAACGCATCGCCGCAGACGATCCGCTCGCGGCTCTGCTTCGCGACCCCAAGACATTCGTTTATGCAAACGCTGAAGTCCTCTACGACCCGCCGGACAAGCGTGAAGTGCAGACGCGTGAAGTCCAGACGGGCGAAAAAGACGGGCCGCTGATGCGGCGACGCGTGGTCGCCGCGATGGACGCTGTCACGTCTGAGCTTCTCATCACCTCCCCGTATCTGGTGCCGGGGGACGGTGGAATGAGGCTCCTGGAAAGGGTGCGTGGGCGCGGCGTCACCATACGCATCATCACGAACTCTCTTGCATCGGCCGAAATGCCGATCGCTCACGTCGGCTATCGCCACTACCGGCGACGACTGCTCGAGGATGGCGTCGATCTATGCGAAATGCGGCCCTCTCCCGGCCAGCCCGATGTCCGCGCGACACGCGTCGGCTACGACGCTCCGCTCAGTTTCTCGCTGCACGGCAAGGTGTTCGTGTTCGACCGCAAGCGGGTATTCGTCGGCTCCATGAACTTCGACAGGCGTTCGCTGCGCATCAATACCGAAATGGGGCTTCTCATCGACAGCCCTGAACTGGCGCAGCAAGTTGCCAGGCACTTCGACGCATTATCGCGTCCTGCCAACTGCTATGTTCCTTTCTTGGGTCCTCCCGACCTCTTCGGCAACCCGACGCTGGAGTGGCGCACAGAAGAGGACGGCAAGATGATCGTGCTGACCCACGAACCCAAGGACGATTTCATGAGCCGGCTGAATCTGGACGTCCTGTCGCTGCTGCCCATCGACGATCTGCTCTGAAGGGCTGCTCGAAGCCTGCTTGATCGATGAAAACGGCGGCCTTGAGCTCCGTTTCGTCGATTCTGACGAGAGTCGGCTATTGCTTGGTGGGCGCCTTCGCCGCAGCGCTGTCAGCCGCTGACTTCTCGGCCGGTTTTGCCTGGCCCGAAGCTGCGCTCGGCGCAGACGACGGTCCCATCTGTGGTGTGACCGTCTTGCCCATCGCTTTTTGCTCGGCGATGTAACGCGCTGCGACTCGATCCTCAGCACGCGCCTGCTGCTGCTTGGCGACTTCCGCAGCTTGAGCGTCCTTAGCCTTTTTCTCTTCAGCGGCAGCCTTGGCGTTGTCATCCATCGGAAGCTTGGCGAGCGCCAAGCTGAAGCTCACGACCACCAATCCCGCGACCAGCAAAGCGCGCAGCGTCGTCATCGGTATTCCCTCATGGACTAGACGGAGATCAAGCCAGCTTACGGCCCGGCACAGAGCTGTCGGCGGGTTCGTCGGCAGCGACCTTCCCCGCTTTGACGTCTTCGTACCAATAGCGGTGGTGCTCCTTGGCCCACGTTTCGTCGACATAGCCATGGCGCATGCCCTCGTACGCGCCTGTCATGCCGATCGTGCCGATGTAGATGTGACCCAGCGCGCCGAGCATGAACAGGATTGCGCCCACCGAGTGAACCATATGCGCGAGCTGCATGGTCTGTCGCGTCTGATCGAAGTTCGGAAAGTCGAGAACGAAGCCTGCCGCGCTGACGACGATGCCCAGTACGCACGCGCCAGCCCAGAACCAGAGTTTCTCAAGCGCGTTGAGCTTGCCCGACGGCACCTCGTGCTCGGAGAACGCGCTGCCGATTTTGCGCAGCCACTGCCAGTCTGCTCGCTCGGGCAGATCGTCCTTCACGAAATGGACGATCATCAGCACGATGCAGACCGCGAACAGTGGTCCGACAAAGTTGTGCAGATTTTTGGCCAGCGTCGCGAGCCAGGAAAAGAGTGTGGGACCGATCAGCGGCAGCAGCACCGATTTGCCGAAGAGCATGACCAAGCCCGAGACCGCAAGGATCACGAATGAGATCGCAGTCGCCCAATGGACGGTCCTGTCGAGGACACCGAAGCGCAGAATCTTGCGGCCGGTGGGCGGCTCGTGCAAGTCGATCTCGCCCTTGATCCAGTAGAACGCAGCGAGTGCGAGCAATATG
>VBCY01000481.1 GCA_005882995.1 Betaproteobacteria bacterium | reverse complement strand
AAAGACCGGGGCGCAACACGCGATCGGGATTGGGTACCGAGATCCGTACCTGCAGCGTCCCGCTCTTCTGATCGATCGTGGCGTCGATGAAGTTGAGCTTGCCGGCGAGTGCGTAGTCGGTGCCGTCGGCAAGCCGGATATGAAATGGCGGTGCCGTATCGGGTCGCTCTCCCGGCGGGTGCTTCAGCGTCTTCTGTAACTCCAGGAATCTATCCTCGCTGATGCTGAAGTTCACCCACATCGGATCGCTCGAGTAGAGCGTCGTGAGGAGCGTCTGCTGGGCGGTGATCAGCGCACCGGGCTTCACCAGCGAGCTGCTCATGAAGCCGTCGCGCGACGCTCGCAACGTCGCGAATTCCAGATTCAGCTCCACGTTGCGCAGAAGCGCCTTCTGCGCCTCCACCAGCGCGGTGCTGGAGCGCTCCTGCGCCACGGCCGTGTCGTAGTCCTGCTGGCTCACCGCCTTCTGCGCGATCAGCCGGGAGTTTCGTGCCAGATTCTGCTTGGCGTTGACCAGGTTCGCCTCGGCCTGGGCCAGGCTCGCTTTGGCCTGCGCGAGTTGGGCTTCGAAAGGCCGCTGATCGATGACGTAGAGCACGTCCCCCTTCTTGACCCGTGCGCCGTCGGCAAATGCTTGACGCTCGAGCAGCCCAGTTACTTGGCTGCGAATCTCGATGGTGTCCGGCGCCTGCGTCTGCGCCACATACTCGTTGTAAACCGTCACCGGGCCTGGCCTGACCTCGATCACGGACACTTCCGGCGGGGGCGGCGCCTGGGGCGGCGCATTGGCTTTGCAGCCACTCAAGCCGATCGAACCAACGCTAAGCGCAAACGCCCATCCCGCAATCAGCACGAATCGGTAGCTGTTTGTCATGGCAATGCATCCCCTTCGAAGACCTGGCGAGACGAACGAAGCCGGCCCTTGTGACTGCCAGTCTCTACCGCCTCGGTAACTCGCGTATGTTCGGAGTCGAACGCAGCCGTGTCAACGGACACAGAGCACGAGCACGCGCCGGTAACGGCGATCAAACGCTCCAAGACTCAGGTTGCGACCGGTGCTTCTTCAGGCTCGTCCGTCGCGCTGGTGCCTTTGAGTCGATCGTCACTGGACGCCTCGAGCTTCACTGCCTTGGCCACGCCGGCCCCGTAGGCGGAATCGCACCTCGCGAACAACGCGACCTGCCTGTGCTTGATCTTATCCGGCACGCCTTGCATGGCCGCGGCGATGTTGTCGAACAGGCGCCGCTTCTGCTCGGCGTTGAACAGGCGAAACAAGTTGCCGGGCTGCGTGTAGTCGTCATTGCCATCGCGGTGGTTGTAGCGATCGGCGTCGCCGTGCAGCGGCAGCGGCGGTTCGGCGTAGCGCTTGTCCTCCTGCGGACCGTCGAAGGAATTCGGCTCGTAGTAGGCGTCCGGGTTCTTCGTGTTGTTGTCGAAGAAGCGCATCGGACCGTCCTTATGGTAGTGATGCACCGGGCAGCGCGGCGCATTCACCGGCAACGCCTCGTAATGCGTGCCGAGCCGGTAGCGGTGCGCATCGGCGTAGCTGAAGACGCGCGCCTGCAGCATCTTGTCCGGCGAGAAGCCGATACCGGGAACGATGTTGGACGGCGCGAATGCAGCCTGCTCGATCTCGGCAAAATAATTGTCCGGATTGCGGTTCAATTCGAGCGTGCCGATATCGATCACCGGGCAGTCGCCGTGCGGCCAGACCTTGGTCAGGTCGAACGGGTTCCAGCCGGTGCGCCGAGACCACTCATCTGCCTGGGCGTCGGTCATGATCTGCACCTGCATCTTCCACTTCGGAAAGTCGCCTCTCTCGATCGCTCCAAACAGATCTTCCTGCGTCGATTCGCGCGTACGCCCGATCACTTCGGAGGCCTCGGCATTGGTCCAGTGCTGGTGACCCTGCTGGGTCTTGAAGTGAAACTTCACCCACACGCGCTCGCCGGCAGCGTTGATCAGGCTGTAAGTGTGCGAGCCATAGCCGTTGACGTGACGCACGCTGGTCGGCAGTCCGCGGTCTGACATCAGAATCGTCACCTGGTGCAAGCTCTCGGGTGAGAGTGACCAGAAATCCCACATCGCGGTTGGCGAACGCAAATTGGTCTTGGGATGGCGCTTCTGCGTATGGATGAAGTCGGGGAACTTGTAGGGGTCCCGCACGAAGAACACTGGCGTGTTGTTGCCGACCAGATCCCAGTTGCCTTCCTCGGTGTAGAACTTGATTGCGAAGCCCCGTACGTCGCGTTCCGCATCGGCTGCGCCGAGCTCACCGGCGACCGTCGAGAAACGCAGAATCAGCGGGGTCTTGGCGCCAGGTTGCAGCGCCTTGGCCTTGGTATACTTCGAGATATCGCCGCTGATCGTCAGCGTGCCGTGCGCACCCCAGCCCTTGGCATGCACCGGACGCTCCGGAATG
Source organism: Betaproteobacteria bacterium (assembly GCA_005882995.1). Lineage (GTDB taxonomy): Bacteria > Pseudomonadota > Gammaproteobacteria > Burkholderiales > Casimicrobiaceae > PALSA-1003. The sequence continues at coordinate 5,294 of VBCY01000481.1, read as the reverse complement.
CGCTCGCGATTCTGGTGCGCGAGCTTCTCGATCAACTGGTAGTCCTGCATCAGCAACGGGCCACGAGGGCCGGCACTGAGCGAATTCTGGTTGTCCGCAAGGGGATTGCCGGCGCTCGTGGTCAGTTGATCGCCGGATGACTTGAAAGAGTTGTCGGTTGATTTGCTCATAGCGGGCTCCACTGTCGGTCGTGGCTTCACGGTACGCAATCGCTGTGGCCTATGGAAATTGATTGATCATATGTGGTCGATAGAGAATGACTATCGCGTCGCCGTGACCTCATGATCAAGTCGACGGCGCGGCAGTCATCGGCGAGTCGAGAATGCTTACGATCGGCTGGGGACAATGGACAGCATCGCATGCGACGGGTGCGCGCTGTCAACATACACGCGATTAGTCGCCACTCGGCTGGAAAGCGCCCGTCCTTCGGGTTCGGCGGTATTGGGATTGACGTCGAAATGCGGGAAGTTGCTGCTCGAAATGTCGAGTCGAATGCGATGGCCGCGCTTGAACAAATTGCTCGTCGGAAACGCTTCGATGCGGATTGCGTAGATTTCGCGCGGCATCATCGGCGTCGGTTTCTCCCATGAATCCCGATAGCGCGCGCGCAATATTCCGTCGGTGAGATTCATCGCAAAGCCTTCCGGATAGTCCGGGTTCGGCGGATACATGTCGATCAGCTTGGCGGTGAAATCTGTATCGGAGCAATTCGACGAAATCCACAAGTTGACAGTGAGCGGGCCAGTCACCTCGATATCTTCCGTCAAGGGCGGCGTCTGGAACACCAAAACGTCCGGCCGTTCGGCAAGCGGTCGATACGGTGGCGTGGAGCCATAAAAATCCGGCGCCTCGCGTTGATCGAAAGCGCCACCAACCATGATCGGACGCCCCGACGTTATGTTGCCGCCGATTGTGGGGACAGGGTTCCGAGGGTCGAATTCGTAGCTCAGCGGCGAGGCTCCCGCTGCCGGCTTTTCCGGTGACAGCGAGCGATTGGCCTGAAGATAGTAGGGCGTCCAGCGCGTATCCGGAATCGGCCAATCCTTCTCTGCGCGCCACCTTCCACCATGGTCCAATCGCCCGGCGGTATTTTTCCTTCCGCTTCCCCCGCCCATCACGAAAATCTGCACGGCAGGTTCATTGTCCACACCATTGCCGATTGCCCTGAGCCATCGATCGAACCATCGCAATCGCAGCGTCAGAAAGTCCGTCGCGACGTTGCCGTCGATCGTCGCTGCGGGCCCAAAGGGACCGCGTTTGATCCTGGAAAGCGCGATGTAGTTTTCGGTCGCGGTGCGCGGATAAGGGTCGTACCACGACGACATGAGAACGATCGCGGCATCGGGGAACTCTCGGTAGTAGCCCGCGGCGTAGATGCCAAGTTGCTTCCAGAAGACGTCGAAGTCGCCGTGCTCCCATTGGTCGAAGATATATTCCTCGTAGTCCGGCACCAGGCTCAACGGGGATGCGCCGCGGCGCCACGGCATCCTGCGAAACCAGTCCTTGAGATCGGTCGCCTGCATTGCCGCCAATTTCGCGGGATCCTTTCTGATCTGCGGGCTGTTCAACCCCTCGTTGAACGCCCAGGTCACCTGCTTGAGCTCGAACGCGCCGCCTTGGCGAATCCCGCCCTGATAGGCGTTCGAAAACCCACCCGAGTCGAGAAACATCGCCTTGACGCCGGGGGCTCCGGCGCTGCCCAACGCAGCTTGCGTGTGCGCCGCGTACGACAAGCCCATGGTCCCGATTACGCCGTCGGACCAAGGCTGTTTGACGATCCAGGCGCAGGTGTCGTAGCCGTCGGCACCGTCGCTCAGATACTTCACGTACGAGCCTTCCGAGTTGTAGCGGCCGCGGCAGTCTTGATAGATCACGATGTAACCGCGGCGCACGAAGAAAGCGGCAACCTCTGCGCGGCTCTTTGGTTTCTCAACCGCCGGCGTGCGCTCGGAACGGCTGTCCGCCGTCTTGTCGTAAGGCGTGCGCTCGAGGATGACCGGAAAACGCTGCTCGACGGGTTTGCCATTGCGCCCGGGAACATACACATCGGTCGCCAGCCGAACGCCGTCGCGCATAGGGACGGCGGGAGTCTGTCGCAGATCGGCACATCCTGCGACAGGAAAGGCGAGCAGCCCGGCTGCCTTGAACAGCTTCTCTCCGAATTGGCGCCGGCTCAAGGGCAAGTTACTAGGTATCTCTTCACCCACTGCTCGGGTTCTACGGCTTCATGGCCATGGCCTGCTGCCATTGCCTGAGGAATGCCAGTCGCTTTGTCGGGTCGGAAAAGGCGGCGAGCAGGTCCGGCCCCAGCGAAATCGGTCGCACGCTTTGGCCGAGCATCTTCGTCAACGCGGCCGCCGAATTGGCGCTATCGACATCGGTGCGCACTGAGAACAGGTTCGCGCGATTGGCGAGAATCGTCTGGCCGCGTTTGGACAGCACATAGTCCACCCAAAGCTTCGCGGCGTTGGGGTTGGATGCCTTTTTGCCGATCAACATGACGCGCGTGATGACCAGGGTATGGTCGCGCGGATATAGGTAGCCCAGCTCAGGATCTTTTTTCGATTCGATGAATGCGTAAGAGCCAATGGCGTTATAGCCGATCAGCGCTTCGGCTTTGGCGACGCGCGTCAATATCGCCTCGGTGGTCGGCACGAGGTGCGCACCCGCGCCGCTCATTGCCCTGATCAGGGGCCAGAACTCTGCCGATGCTTGCTCGTCCTGGGTTGCCAGGAGGAAACCCAACGCCGATCTCTCGATGTTATAGGTCACGACCTTGCCGGCGAAGCGGTCGCGCTTTTCGGTAAGCAGGCGCGTCAAATCAGCGTGCGTGTGCGGAACCTCGTCCGGCGCGAGCAAGCGCTTGTTGTAGACCATCACGATCGGTTCGAAGGTCGTGCCGAACGCGACGTTCTTCCATACGGCCCACTGTGGAATGGCGGCAATTTCCGGCGAGTCATACGGCTGCGCCTGTCCGGCGTTCGCCAACTGGAGCTGCAGATCCATCGCCGAGCTCCACAGGACGTCAGCCGTAGTCGGACTGGCCAACAGGTCTCCCAGATAGCCGCCGTAGAGGTCGTTGCTGTTCATATCCTGGTACTGGACGTCGATGCGCGGATAGAGCGCCTGAAAGTCATCGATGAGAGGGGCGGCAACGCCGATATCGGTGGTCGACTGGATGACGAGTTGTCCCTCCCGCTCCGCGGCAGCTATGATTGCCGCATACTGCGCGGGATAACCTTGCGGCACCTGGCCCTTCGCCGGAAATCGGATGACCTCCTGCGCCGTCGCTTGAACGCAGAGCGTACCGAGCACGAAGCACAGCAATGACGCGCAAAGGCGAAAGCGCACTGTTTCGACTCTCATCGCCGGTCTCAGGTCATGCGCGCGAGCGCGATCAGCACCAGCGTCACGGTAATCGCGCCGCCGATACGCGTGGCAATCTGCGCAAACGGCATGAGCTGCATGCGGTTGGCGGCGGTAAGGATAGCCACGTCTCCCGTGCCTCCCTGGCCGCTGTGGCACGCGTTGACGATGGCCACGTCGATCGGATACATCTTGAGACGGCGCGCCATTAGAAATCCCGTTCCCATCAGCGTCACGACGGTGCAGATTATCGTGATGATAGTCGGCAACGTGAATGCGGCCATCAGCTTGTCCCACGGCGTGAGCGCCACTCCGATCGCAAACAGCAGCGGATAAGTGACCGCCGTCGAAAAGAATTTGTATACGACGAACGCGCCCTGCTGCATTTGCGGCGACACCGCCTGGGTCAGTTTGATGAGGACGGCGATGAAGAGCATCGCCACCGGCGCCGGCAGCCCGAACAGTCGCTGGCACATTATTCCCACTATGTAGAGCGTGACGGCCGTTACACCAGCGGCGGCGATATGCGTGACATCCATGTGTCCGGTGATTTCCTCCTGATGAGGGTCCATCTCGTCTGCTTCGCCGGGCTGCAGCCGGCCTTCGCCGGTCAGCCTGGGATATCTCTTGCCCATGTAGTTCAACATTCCGGATAGCAGGATCGCGGTCAGGCTTCCCAGCATCACCGGCGGCAACACCGTTGCAAACAGCGCGCCCTGATCCTGATGGAGGATCTCGCCATAGCCCACCGATAGCGGAATGGCTCCCTCCCCTACCCCGCCGGCCATGATGGGAACGACGATGTAGAAAAAGGTATGGTGCGTCCCCAGCCCCAAAGCGGTTCCGACCAGCGTTCCCACGATCATCGCCGCAATCGAGCCGACCGCGAGCGGGACGAAGATCTTGAGAAAGCCCTTGATGAGCACCTTGCGATCCATGCTGAGAATGCTGCCGACGATGATCGAAGCGATAAACAGATATAGAAAGTTGGACGACTTGGTGAACTCCGTCGTCATCTTGGTGATCGATTCCGGCAGCACCTTGTAATAGACCAGCGCCGACGGAATGAACGTCGCGAAGATTGCCGCTGCGCCGATATTGCGGATAAACGGGATCCGCTTGCCGATCTCGGCGCAAGTGAAGCCGAAAAACGAAAACACCACGATGGCCATCGAGATTTCAGACGAAATCTTGCCGGTCGCGACGAAGCCCGCGATCAACGCGCCCATCACAATAAACACCGGCAAGGGGATGATGCCGATGCGAAACTCCATCACTCTCCACCAACCTTCAGGCCAAAATCGTCCCGACGCCGCTTGATCTGAAGCGGGAACTGCTGCCGTCTTTTCCATCAGTCCTCCGATAGTTATTGAAGTTGTGGCTCTGGCTCCCGTAGCGGAAGCGGGGCCCGTATTCTCAGCGAAGGAGCGCGCGATTACGCCACGAAGCGGATGTCCGCCTGCGGCGTGCGTGTGTCCATATTCTTGCCACGATTGAGGTGATCGTCGATCTCCGCCGCGCAGCCGAGCATCCGGCCATAAAGAAACACGGTAAAGGCGGCGGTTTCCAGCGCCCGCTCGGAGAACTTGCCCTCCCGGTAACGTCCCCACAGCATCTTCAGGAGCAGCGCCGCAATCACGGCGTCGACGTTCACGCAAAATACGTTGCGGGTCACGTTCTCGTCGTAGAGCGCCTGCACCAGCGTACTGTAGTAATCGTGGAAGACGTTGTATTCACTGCGTTGCTGGAAGAGGTTGCGCACGAACGCCTCGCGCGGATCGATGTTGATCGGTTTGCCCTTGAACACCGGGTGATTGATGCACGGTAATGCCTGCGCCGCCTCGGCGCCCATCTCCTTGCGCTGCATACGCTCCTCGCCATAGCGGCGCGCGAATTCCGTGGCCATGACCTTGAGATCGAGCCCGTGA
>VBCY01000480.1 GCA_005882995.1 Betaproteobacteria bacterium | reverse complement strand
GCAACCGAAGCAGCGTGCGAAACCATTCGCGCGCGACCGATCGCGAGCGTGCTGGGTGCATTGGTCGCCGGCTATCTGCTGGGTCGCCTGGCGCGTTTATAGGTTCGGCCAGGCACGCCCTTCGCTGAGGGGAGCACAAGGTGGGACCGCGAGCTTGCTATGCGCGCACCAGGATTTCCATTGAGTGCGGCACGGCACCGAGCGGTGTCGCGGTGACGCGTGCGCCGGTCCGCTCGAAGGCGAGATCGACGCTCAGGTCGCCGACCGCGACCTTGTGTAATTCAAGCCGGTCCACTTCGGCAGGAAGCTCTGGCCGGTCGATGCGCATAAGGCGATTTGTTCCATCGATGTTGATTCCAAGGCAGGCCTGCAGGAGCATGAAAGTTGCGCCGGATGACCACGCCTGCGGCAGACAGGCGACGGGATAGCCGATGGGCGGCTCTCCCGTCCGGCGGCCGAATCCGCAATAGAGCTCGGGCAGTCGCGTCCCGAAATACATTGCGGCGCCGAAGAGCTCGCTCAGAAGCTGCGCCGCCGCCCGTCGCTGACCGTACTCCGCCATGCCGGCTGCACACAATGCGGTGTCATGTGGCCAGACCGAGCCATTGTGATACGACATCGGATTGAAGCGTGGCTGGTCCTGGGCCAGCGTGCGAATGCCCCAGCCATTGTTGAAGGCGGCTGAAAGCAGCTGCTCCGTCACCCAGGCGGCGCGGTGGGCCGATGGCAGACGGGTATACAACAGGTGGCCGGCGTTTGAGGCCCTGACCCGGCACGCGTTGCCTGAACCGTCCAGCGCGATCGCATAGAACTTCGCATCCGGCATCCAGAATCGCTTTTCAACGGCCGCGCGTAATTTCCTTGCGCGCTCCCGCAACTGTTTCGCGCACTCCTGCTCTCCACGTCGCTCGACCAACCACGCCATCGCCTGCAGCGCCGCGTAGACGTAGCCCTGCACTTCGACGAGTGCAATCGGCGGTTCCGCCATACTGCCGTCGGCATGAAAGACCGAATCCAAGCTGTCCTTCCATCCCTGGTTGACAAGTCCCGTCTCGTTGGCACGCGCATAGTCCACGAATCCGTCACCGTTCGAATCGCCCGGGCCCTCGATCCACCGCATGGCCGCCTCGAGCGCGTTCCACAGCCGATCGATCAATCCAAGATCGCCGGTTCGGCGAGCGTACGCACCCGCGAGAACGACGAACAAGGGCGTCGTATCCACCGCACCGTAGTAGCGCCGAAAAGGCACTTCACCCAAGGCCGCCATTTCTCCGGCGCGCGTTTCGTGGAGGATTTTCCCTGGCGCGGCATCGTCAAACGCGGATGTTGTCTGCGCCTGGCTTGCAGCAAGAAACTCCAGAACTCCACGCGCCAGCGAAGGATCGAGCCACAGCAACTGCATTGCCGTAACGATGGCGTCTCGCCCGAACGGCGTGGAGAACCATGGGATTCCGGCGAAAGGATACGGGCCGGTCGCCATGTCAGTCGTCAGCAGCGCCAGATCCGCGCGGGACTTGTCCAACCACGTCTGAAACGGTCCGCGCGGACAGTGCACGGAAGTACCGCGACGGCGCTTGCAGCGCATCGCCTGTCTCGCTTTCGCTGCCGCACTTCTGAACCGTTCACGGCTGGGCCTGGGAGCGCGATCGGTGCCCACTTCAAGATAAAGACTCAATCGATCCCGCTGAGCGACGAGCAACGTAAAATCTGCAGCGTCCTGGGCAAGACGGTCGGGCGGCTGCGAGAAAGCAAGGACCGACTTGCGAAGCACCCCATCGAGACCTTCGTAGCCGAGGATGACTGAGTCATGCTCGATGGAAGGAGGAAGCTGTCTTCCACGCGCTGGCCTCGAATGTCCGCGCACTTCAAAAATGTCGGCGAAGTCCGCCCCGAAACGAAAATTGAGCGGCGCGGGTACGCGTCGCTGACCGTAATGGGTCAAGGTCAGCCGCTCATACATCCGCCCCTCCCACAGAAAGCGCGCTCGCTCGATATGGATGACGCCTTCAGGGGTGACGCTGTCACCGAGCTGTGGCAACGGCCGGTTCGTCACATTGGCGGTGAAGAACACGTTGTCCTGGCTCACGCCGGAACTCAACAACGAAGGCATAACGCCGCCGATCTCGAGCGTAAACCGGGATAGCTGACGGGTATCGTTGAGGAACAACCCGTCGCCATCGCCGGCTATGTCCCCCATGGCATCGGCGACCAGGAATTCTTCGTTGTACTTAAGCGCGCATAGCCCCATGGGCTGCCGCGCTGCGCTGTCGTTTAAGTCGGCGGTCATGTTCGTCGAAGCGGGAAGCAGGATGGGTAAGGTTCGAATAGAGGCGCAGATAATTCTTCGACATCGTAATCGCAGAAAAGCGTCGCTCAAACTGCTCCCGAATCGCCCTCCGGTCGAGCCCTGCTGCACGATGCACGGCGTCAACCGCCTCGTCCAGGGATCGCACGACGAACCCGGTGATGCCCTGATCGACGATCTCACGGGCCGCACCCTCATCCCAGGTGATCACCGGAGTACCGCAAGCCATTGCCTCGATCATCACCAGACCGAACGGCTCCGGCCAGTCGATGGGGAAGAGCAGCGCGACGGCCCCACCCAGCAGCTCATTCTTACCGTCATCGCGCACCTCACCCAGGAATTCGGTGGTGGAATTCTTGAGAAGCGGCTCGATGACCTGTCTGTGGTAAGGCGCATCCACCACGTCTACTTTCGCTGCGATCTTGAGCGGCATGTTGGTGCGGTTCGCGATCTGGATCGCCCGATCGGGACGTTTCTCCGGCGAAATTCGCCCTAGGAAAGCGAGGTAACCTTTGGAGGAAGGGGAAAGATTAAACAGACTGGTCGGGATGCCATGATGCACGGTGGCCAGCCAGTTCGCGAAGGGTAACGGTTTTCGCTGACTCTCGGAAATGGACACGAGCGGGTACTGATGCCAGCGTCGATAGACTTCGGCCAGATCGGCGAGGTCCTGGCGACCATGCAAAGTGGTCAGCGTCCGGTGCGCGACACGCTCGAAAAGAGGGAAATGCAACAGGTCGACGTGAAAATGCAGCACGTCGAATTCGTCCGCGCGCAAACGCACCTCGTGCAGCATCGCAAGATGTGCTGCGACGTCGGACTTGAGCTTCGCGGGGTCAAGACGAATCGCCTGCTCGCGCACCACGACGAGGCGCGCCTTGGTGCGGGCGTCACCGCTCGCGAACAACGTGACGTCCTGGCCGAGCGCAACCAGGGTATCCGCAAGGTGCGCGACCACTCGCTCGGTGCCGCCGTAAAGGCGCGGAGGAACCGCTTCAGCGAGCGGTGCAATCAGTGCAATCCTCAAGGGAGCTGCCATCTTTTTATGGCAATGTCCTATTGATAACGCTTCAAGCATAGCTGAGCGCTATCATGCAGCGCTGTCCGGGCACGTCCGATTTCCTTGTAGGATTCGGCATCCTGTCCCTCCGCGGCCTTCTTGATCAAAAGATCTCCGATTGAGCGCCCGTCCTACACCAAAATCATGTTTGCGCCGACGCCGATATCCTTGAAAAGAATATATATTCGCGCTGTAACGTAAAG
>VBCY01000484.1 GCA_005882995.1 Betaproteobacteria bacterium | reverse complement strand
GACGGCGAGCCTTCGACCTTTCTGCACTTCCTGCTTGCCACGGCCGCGGATCTCGACAAACCACTCGAAGCGCCACCCGCCGTCGTGCGGGAGCTCTATCGAACCGTAGCACCTCTTCCCGCGCTGAAGCCCGGCCCTTATGATCTCAACTTGACACGAGTTACCTTTCCAGCGCAGATGCCGTCCAACTCGCCGCATCATCGATCGGGCGCGGCGCTCTATTACATCATCTCTGGAACGGGCGCAAATACCGTGGAAGGTAAGTTGGAGGCCAGGACGCCCGGTTCTTTGATCTACGAACCGTTCGGTCTTGTGCACCAGTGGGGAAACCCAGGCGACGTGCCGTTGACATTCTTGGCGTTCAACATCAATCCGGAAGGCGTCCCTGCTGTTCTTCCTGGTGCCCCCGCGAAAAGTCAGTAGCAAAACAGCTCACTCGCGCATCGGGCAGCACGAACGTCCGTCGCGCGGTTTCCGACCTCAGCGTCTCCGGCGCGTAGTATCGCTCGAGGATCGACGGTTTGCTGGCGAAAAGATCGCCATTTGCCTCGCGGAACGAAGTCCAATCCTGCGGCTTCGAAAGCTTCGACGAAGTCACAGTCGTTCATCTGCAAGCTCCAAGGTGACGGCGAGCGAATGGAATGGCAGCGATGGCGCAAAATGCACCGATAGCGCGATACGGCGCCTCATCGACTCCCCCGCGCCGCACGCCGGGAGGGCTTGCTCGCTTCCGCGAGCTTATGCGCCTGCGACGTGTCCAAATCGAGCCCATAGATCTTCTTTAGCTCTGCGATCCGGCGCAGCGATTCCGATCCGAATGGCGCCTTTCCTTCGAAGGCGTGAAGAACGATGCCCTCCAGAAGGTCTCCCAGCGACATGTCGTGGTACTCGGCGAGCGCCTTGAGCACCTTGACCAGCCGCTTCTCCATTCGCACTCCGGTCTGGATTCGCTGTATTGACACCATGGTACAAATGTACCTAGGTTGCGAGCAATTCGTCAAGCTTTGGAAACGCAGGTCAGAGCGAAGCTACGAGCCGTGTTCGTTCAACGATTTCTCCTCTGAGGTGACCTTCAGCAGGCGGCGCAATAGTGCCGGCGACATCCCAGCCAGCTTGCCGACTGCACGGCTCATATGCGCTTGGTCCGCGAAGCCGGATACGTGCGCGATTTCACATAATGGCGAGCGTGAAAGCCGAATCGCGGCAATGGCGTGATGGGTGCGTGCGATCAGCCTGAACGCGGCGGGCGTGAGCCCGAACACCTGGCGAAAGCCCCGGCTGATGCTCCCGGGATGAAGCCCCATTCGATCGGCCCATGACCTGATCGCCATGCCTGGATTGCTGCGCAGCTCCTGCGCGAGCAGATCGGGCCAGTCGCTTGCCGCGTGGGGCTTGGCCACGATCTCACTCGCGATCATCTTGGCGGCGGCGGTGACATCGTGCTCGGCAGTGCGCACAACTTTGTCCGGATCGGCGATTTGACCGAGCAACGGGCCGCTCCAGACGCCCGGCAGCCCGATGACCAAGACTTCGGCGCCTTCACTGTCGAAGCGGTCGATATGACTTTCGAATGCCTGGTGGATCAGGAGGTCACCTGCCTCGACACGATAACGACCCGCGTCGCCGGCCTCGGCATAGTGTCCGGAGAGCACAAGCGCCGCGAAGGCATCGACATGCTGGTGACGCGGAAGGACTTCGTTCGGCGCGTGATGCGTAAGAATCATGCAGGTGGATGGGTAAGGCGGCGTACGAGCCATTGCAGTTTATCCTGACTCGGGTGAATTGCGTTCAAGACGGCGGGCGAGCGCTGTTGCTAGATTTGGGACCTTGTCACCGCCAAGGCATTCGATGTGGCTCGAGCCCCTGTCGTCCTGCAACTTTCCAATCGCTAATTTGCTGATCGCCTGCGCTGTCTCGGCGCCGGCCGCGGCTCAGTCTCCCTTAACGGACGCCGGGGCCGTGCTCGCCGCGAACCGCGCTGCCGTTGGTGACGACGGCAAGCCGGCCACGCTCGACGCGCGCTTCATCTATTCGGGGCAGGGCCTGACCGGCCAAACCCGCGACCTGAGCGACCGAGCGAGCGGCGCCTATCTCGGCAGCTATGACGTCGGGCCAACGCATGGTGCTTCGGGCTACGACGGCCGCATGGCATGGATGCAGGACCTCTCGGGTGCGTACACGCCGCAGGACGGCGGCGATCGCCCCGCCATTGCAGTGAACAAAGCGTATCGAAACGCCAACCTGTGGTGGCACGCGGATCGCGGTGGAGCCGTGGTCGCCTTCAAAGGCCGCGAGATCATCGACGGTGCCGCCGCATATCACCTTGTGGTCAGTCCGCGCGGTGGCAAAGCGTTCGACGCGTGGTTCGATGCCGCGACGCTTCTTCTGATGCGCGTTGACGAACAGCAGCAGTTCCTGACCATTACGACTCGCTATCGCGATTTCGCACGCCAGCACGGCTTAATGGTGGCGCACACCGTGACCGTCGACAGCGGAACGGGGCCTGCCGGACTCCAGACGATGAAGCTGACGCGTTTCGACATCGGGCCCGCGCGCCCGCTCTCCACGTATTCGCGCCCGGTCGAAGCGCCCACGGGCGCAGCCATCGATGGTGGCGCGGTCGAAACGATCGTGCCGATCCGTCTGGCAAACAACCACGTCTACGTCGACGCCATGGTCAACGGCAAAGGGCCGTTCCCGTTCATCGTCGACACTGGCGGGCACACCATCCTGACGCCTTCGACGGTCTCCGCGCTCGGGCTCGAATCGCAAGGTTCGGCACCTTCGGCCGGCGCCGGCGAAAAGATCGCGACCAACGGTTATGCGAAAGTCCGCGAGATCGCGGTCGGCGGCATGCGCATGCACGACCAGACCGCGCTCACCCTCGATTTCGCGTCGAGGGAAACCGAGGGTTTCGAGGTCGGCGGCATGATCGGCTTCGAGTTTTTCCGCCGCTTCGCGGTGCGGATTGATTATGGCGGCCGCAAAATGACCATCATCGACCCGGCTCGCTTCGATCCGAAGGATGCCGGAGTACCGATCCATTTCCGTTTCTACGACCACATACCGCAGGTCGAAGGCCGATTCGGGCATTTGCCCGGGCGCTTCGACGTCGACACCGGGTCTCGAGGCGAGATCAACCTGACCACGCCCTTCGTCGAACGCGCCCGTCTACGCACCGCCTATCCAGGCGGCGTTCTTGCCGTCGACGGCTGGGGTGTCGGTGGGCCAGTGAAATCCCATGTCGTTCGAGGCAAGTCGCTGACTCTGGGCACGATGACCGTTGCCGATCCCGTGGCGAGTCTGTCGACGGCGAAGGCGGGCTCGTTCAGCGACGCGAATTACGAAGGCAACGTCGGCAGCGGCTTCCTCAAGCGTTTCGTCGTTACATTCGATTATGCGCACCAGCTCATGTATCTGAAGCCGCTCGTTCCGCCGCCTGCCGACGCAGGGACCTTCGACAAGTCCGGGATGTGGATCAATCTCAGCAACAGCGGGTTCAAGATTGCAGACGTTG
>VBCY01000483.1:889-2228 GCA_005882995.1 Betaproteobacteria bacterium | reverse complement strand
CCCTGCGGTGTCAACATGTCACAGGTCACCCGGCTTCGGAAATTGACCGAGGAAGCCAATGTCTATTGCGCGATACCGTTCATCTTCCGGATTAGCGACCTGCTCGCCGCCCTCAAAGATGCCGAGGGACACATTCCGTCGGACTTCAACTACATGTCGTTCCGTTTCATAGTAGGTCCGCCCGACCGCTACGAAGCTGCAGGCGCAGGCTGGGCACTTGATCCCACGTTTTCCGGTGGCGGATCCACGATCAACGTCGCGACGCATTTCATCGACTTCTTTAGATTGCTGACGGGTAAGGAAGTCGCTCGGGTCTCTGCGATCATGCATTCCCGAACGCATCGAGGGGACGTCGAGGACTATTCCTTGGTGACAATGCAAACCGAGGATGGCGTTGTCGGCCTCGTGGAGACTGGATACAGCTTCCCGAGCACTTCCGACGAGCAACGCGAGTTCTCGTTCGCCCTTTCATCCGATCGCATGTACGCAAAGTCGGGCCCCGACCGGATCGAGATCCGTGACCGGAATAACCTCGCCGCCGGCACCCGAAGTCTCCGTCTCCGGCTAGAAACTGACGTTTACTACCCACTGTTCGTCAAGCGGGTGCTTGCTGAATGTCGCACAGGCGCGAAGCCGATCGCCTCGTTGCGCGACGCGGAAGCGATGATGCACGTCATGGACGCGGCCTACACTTCCGCCCGGCAAGGGGGTGCGCCGCAGAATCTTGTGCCGATTCCCGCGTGATCTGAGCTGGCGGATCGCATCGCGCGCCCATGCATGCAACAAGACATCTCAACAAAGCAGGTTATGGGATCAATACCTATTCCTTTACGCGCACGCTCCGCGCGCGCGAATGCCTGGCACAGCTGGCTGATCTCGGATACCGTCGTTTTGAAATCATGCTGGTTCCGGGACACTTCTGGCCAAGCCTGGATGGTGATGCGGTACGCCGTGACATCGAGTCTCTAGTTGGCAACACTGGCGTACAGATAACCTCGCTGAATCAACCGAATCTTGACGTCAATCTGTCCTCCGTCGTGCCGGAGATGCGCCAGCATTCGTGCAGGGTGATTGCAAGCGCCATTGACCTCGCGGCGTCTTGGAATGCCAAGGGCGTCGTCATCAATCCCGGAAAGTCCAATCCTGTTTTTCCGGCGCCGAAGAAGACACTGACCGACTGCTTCCGTTGGTCGCTTGAAGTGCTACTTCCCATCGCGCGAAGGGCCGGTGTGGAGTTGATCGTCAAAAACCATCCCTTGAGCTATCTGTACCGCGCAAACGATCTTCGGCTCTTCTTCGATGCGTTCGGGTGGGACCAGGTCGGTATTGGCTACGATTT
>VBCY01000483.1:0-724 GCA_005882995.1 Betaproteobacteria bacterium | reverse complement strand
CGAATGCGAGAGCGGGCCTGTGGTCCCGCAACGGTCTCGGTTCACGAAACGATTCGCTCTTCCTGTCCTTTCGAGCGGTCACATCCACGCGGCCTTGCTTGACGGTGAATCGTGGCAGCAACACGGCGAGGCCTCGCGCTTTATCCCGCAACCCGTGCGAAGGTAACGATTTTGCCCGGGGCTTCGTCCCTCCTCGCGCAGCAAATCCTTGCGTCTACCGGTCCTTCACTCGCGTTACGGTCGTGCCGATGCAGCAAACCCGGTCAGCTGCCTTCCCGATCACCGACACGGCCGCGATGGGCGCGACCTTGCGACCCGAAAGGAAAACATACAAGCACCATCGGTTCCTTCACCAAGCAGACCAAGGCTTCAACGGCTCGCTGCAGAGCCTCGCCTTCAACGTCAAGGTCAAGACCGTGGCCATCGATAAGGACAACGACAAGGGTCCGGACTACCGCGTGCTGGTCGGTGCACTGGAGATCGGCGCGGCCTGGAAGCGTCAGAGCAGCGCTAGCAAGGAGTACCTGTCGGTCAAGCTCGACGACCCTTCGCAGCGCCCGTGAACGCCCGCCTGATCGAGAGCGAAAACGGCACCGCCCTCCTCTACTGGAGCCGCCGCGGCGAGTAGCATCTCGCCGTAGACCTACGCCCCGCTCGGAGCCGGACTTTCTCAGTTCGTAGCGGATCTTCTGGTTGGACTCGACCAAATGTTCCGCGAGTCTGT
>VBCY01000482.1 GCA_005882995.1 Betaproteobacteria bacterium | reverse complement strand
GGATGACTTGGCGAAAGCAGATAATCGCGAACTTTGTTCGGCGCGACAAATGCACGCTCGGGATTCGGGAGCATGCGCGAGTGTCGCGGATGGGCGAACTACTGACGGCTAACGAACCAAGCTAACCGGCGCCAAGCGGACGGCGCAAGCGCCGCCGGCGAGCGGTCCGGTTGAGCGAGAGGTTAGGCAGCATGATCGCATGCGATAGCGGCGCCCCAGCGCTGGTTGATCCAACGTGGCGCCGCAAAACCTGCCCGGGATAAAACCTCTTGTACAGCCTCATCATCGAGGATGCGGACCGTGAAGCGGTGGGACCACGAGTGTTCATCTTCTTGGTACCGAACGCACAGCTGCACTTCCGCATCTTTTCGTGCAGCTTCGTCTACGTATATTTCAACTGTGCCGATGTCGCCGAGATACCCGACAGTAACAGCGGACAGCCAAGCAGGATCGTGTCGTTCAAAGAGAAGCGGGCTGCCGGATTGTAGATGCGTACGACATTTGGCCAACTGTAGCGCGCGAAGACCGTCATCAGGGATGTTGATCAGGCAGCTTGCAAGAATAACTGCGTCGAACTCTTCACCGAGGTCGAGGTCTTCGATATTGGCGCAGACCTTCGAAGCCTCGGTGGATACATGAGCCAATATATCAGGCGAGTTGTCGACTGCCGTGACGTGATAGCCGCGAGCGAGAAGGTTTCGCGTCATGCGCCCGACGCCGCAACCGAGTTCGAGAACTGAAGCCGCTGCGGGTAGCCACGGTGAGATCAGTTCGACCTCGCCACGATAAGGCAGTCGGAGATAGAGTGCAACGGAGCAGCCGTCCCGCGTCGTCGGCGCAGAGCTCGTCGATTGCGACATCATGATGCCTAACGAACCAAGCTCACCGGCCGCGAGCGGACGGCGCGCCAGCGCCGCCGGCGAGCGGTCCGGTTGAGCGAGAGGTTAGGCCTCTGCGACATTGGCGAAGTACGACTGATCACGCGCAACAATGGAGAGTGGCCGGATACGGACCATAAGATCTAAACGGTCGATGACACGAGTGCGGAAACTGGGGTTCCACCCTGCTTCATTTTTGCCGAGATAGCGGCTTAAGAAACGGTACAGGCGGCCACGATCGATTGCCTCAATTGAGCCTGTGCCGCGAATACTGACATGACGGAGGTGACCACGCGGTAGGTCGAACTCGACGATGCCGACGGCGCAGCGCGGTTCAACCTGAATTCGTTTAGGAAAGCTGTCACGCTGGTTTCCGACAAGCCATAGCTCTGCCGCCTCCCACAAGAACCAAACGGGCGACTCTCGTGGACCGTCAGGTGACGCCGTCGCCAAGTGCGCGAACAGCGGTTTCTGGAGAAATGCATCAATGTCGAAGTCGTGCGCCATGGCGAGCTGACGTACAGAGGCCTAACGACCGAGTTGAGCGGCCGAGGCAAACCGCTGAACGCGGCCACTAGGGCTCACGGTCCGCTCGAACGAGAAGTTAGGAGTCACGGGTTCGTCTGATCCGATGCGACACGTGTCCTATGAAGTCCCGCTCGTTGAATGGCTTCGGCCACAGTGCCATTTGCCTTGACGTCGACAACAAACGCCTTCACGTAATCGGATCCTGCCGCCTTGCCTTTGTGAGTCGCGATAGCGTGGCGGATGATCGTGTACCGCCCCTCCAACACACGCGCTCCGGGCACCCTTTCCGCGTATAGCGAGAGCATGTGCGCGTTTTCCGCGTAGGCGTCCGCCTGTCCTTCGGTAAGTGCCTTGATTCCTGCCTCGATCCCTCCGGGAAGACGCAGGACCTTCGCGGCCTTCAGGGTTCGACTCAAGTAAAGATCCGGGGCGCTTTTTTCCGGAACCGCGATCGTGACGCCGGGAGTGTCTGCCCTCTCAACTGACGACACCTTGGACTTGGCGAGAACGAGGTAAGAATTGTCGACCTCCATGTACGGAGGCGAAAAAGTCACTTCCTGCGCGCGGGCCGGATCGTACGCCAGAAAGGCGATATCCCATTCGTCCTCGTTGAAACTTTTCACGAGTGCCACGGGGTTTGTATATTGCACCGCCTCGAAGGGGACTCCCAATCGCTGTGCCAACGCATTGCCGAGCTCGACGGTCACGCCTCGAATCTCGCCGGTACGTAGATCTTTCGAGACAAGAACCTGATTCGACATGATCAAGCCGACTCGCAGTTTCCCGTTCGGCGCCAGTTCCGCTCGCGCAACTGGCGGAACAGACGGCATGTTCGAGCAGCCAGCCAAGAGCAGCAGAAAAATAGCGATCGTTGACCATGTTCGCGAACTCTCATAGTGACTCCTAACGAATCAAGCTAACCGGCGCGCCGCCACCGACCGCTGCAAGGAAAAAGGCCCGTGCCCGGCGCGTCCGGTTGAGCGAGTGGTTAGGCGTCAACGTTGATGGCGTCAGCGTTTGATGCGCCAGCGATCAGGCTCGCGACACTGGAAGAGTTCCATGAGTAGGTCGGCAGGCCCACTGACCATCACGTATCTAAACTTTGGGTCGTCTCGAACAGGATTTCGAAACTGAAAGCCACGTTCCTTCATTCTTGAGACCAGCGCGTCAAGGTCGTCGGTCCCAATTCCGAGATGATGAACAGCACCTCCTCGAGGCGCCTTCGGCGGTTGATCGTAAATCTGAACAAAGGCATTTCCAAGCGCTAGCCGTACGTTTCTCACGCCAGCAGCGTCTTCGTCCCACACGACTACGGCGTCCAGCATCAAACAGAAAAACTCGACGGTCGCCGAAACGTTGGACGAGAAGATGTGAACGTGATCGAGGCCGACGCGCATAGCTTTGGCTTACACAATGACGCCTAACGAACCAAGCTAACCGGCGCGACGACAGACGGCGCGTAGCGCCACCGAGGAGCGTCCGAGTTGAGCGAGCGGTTAGGCAGCGACTTCGACCACTTCGCTCGAAGACGTTGGTGGGGGAATGGGTGCGCCATCTTGTTTGAGACCTTCAAGGTGAAATTCGATGGCTTCGTGGATCGCCGCGAGGACTTCTTCCCGAGTTTCGCCTACCGCGATACACCCGGGAAGATCGGGCACATAAGCGCCAAACGACGTGGGGCCCTTTTCGACGACGACTAGATAACGCATTCGCGCTCCTATTTCTTCAGTCCAGCCTGCTTCAACGCGCTGCTAAGTGTTCCAGGTGGGATGTCAACGCTCGGCTTTCCGGACACCGTGACCGTACCTGGTTTGCTCCGATGGTGGAATTGCCGGTGGCTCCCTTTGGTTCGAACCTGGAACCAACCGTCCGCTTCGAGCAGGGCGATGAGTCCCTTGACCTTCACTGTCAATATATTACGCGGGACTGCAGGCGCTGCCTAACGAACCAAGCTAACCGGCGCGACGACGGACGGCGCGTAAGCGCCGCCGAGGAACGTCCGGGTTGAGCGAGAGGTTAGGCAGCATTTTGGATAGCATCAATGACGTACGCGACATCTGTCCCGAAAACCAACCGGACAGCCTTGCGATAGGTAGTAGCGACCCCGACGACCGGGAAGACTCGCGATCTGTCGTCGCCGTCTTCATCGAACAAGACTACGATCGGCGAGCCACTCATCCCATTGGGCTTGGGAAAGTGTTGCTTCGTCCCATCGGCGCCGAAACCTTTCCGGAGGTCGAGCCTCAACGCAACATGGCTGTTCGGATCAAGCCCATGAGACCGATACTCGGATTCATCAATTGAAGAATTCCGAAATGCATAGGCCGTTACGGTTACCTCTCGACGAGCTGAGTCCACCGTACTCTTTGTGGCGGGGAATCCGATGAAGATGTAGCTCTTACCGGTGCGTGGGCGATAACGTGGTCGCAGATAGGACATGTCCATCGCATACTTCTCGACCTTAGGGTAAGGGGGGATAGAACCGCCGGAGAGTCGCAGCACCGCAACATCGATAAGGTCCTTAGCTCGATCTTCTTCGCCCGTTGATCGGATGAGCTGTCCGGATAGGTTTCTAAGCTGTCCCGGCTCAGAGTAGTAGAACAGTGCGTGGCTTTTCGCATAGTCGAGGATATGAGCTGCCGAAACAAGGAAAGTCGCACTTTGGGTTCTCACAAAAAAACCCGTCCCGTACTGTAAGGGGCGTCCTACTCGGTCTTTGCGATAGAGCGGAATCGAAAATTTCACAAGGACTTGGGTAGCCTCTTCAATTACCTCTGCAAGAGTGGATTCTGTCATGGTGCTGCGTAATGCTGCCTAACGTTTGAGTTCACCCGCGTGCGGAAGCAGGCGAAGCCTGCTGTAGCACGTCGGGTGCAACGAAGGATTAGGCGGCAGCATCTGGACTCTGCATCTTGCTTGGATCGAACTGGCCGATTCGACTCGCGGCGTTTGACATTTCCTCTAACCAGGCCGCTATGTCAGCAAAGGCCAGCTCATGAGAGCCGATCACCAAGCGATCAAATGTCTTGATCGTCTGGCCCGCCTCCGAAGGATGGGGCACTTCCGGTCCATCCGGTTTGACAGCGATAGGTTGCCCCTCAGCAACCTCACCTTTGTTCAACTTCTCCTCGAGATGATGAATCGCATCTCGCATGTTGCGCACCTGATTCGCTACTCTGGCGGTGAGAAACGATGGCTTGAGATCAGCAAGGTGCACGGACAACGGATCTCTGTCTCTGTGACTTCGCAAGCGACGATAGGCGCTGATTGCGCGGTGCATGTCGGTCACGCAGGCTTCAAAGTGGGCGATGGCTCTGTGCATCGCGGGGAGGCCGATCGACGTATGGTCGGACCAAACTTGCCGCAGTGCCGACGCAGCTAAACCGTACTCGACGACCGCGGCCTCTACGAGACGCATGTAGGTACTTGCGAGGGCGTTGATCTGACGATTCTGCGACGGACTTCCGACGAAAATGTAGCGCAGCCAGTAGCTTGAGACCGCCGCACGTGAGCTAACCGGCGCGACGACGGACGGGCCGCAGGCCCGCCGAGGAGCGTCCGGGTTGAGCGAGAGGTTAGGCGTCACCATGTATGTTGTAGCACTTCCCCATGTACGTCCGACGATTTCATGAAACCGTGAATTGTTCCTGAGCAGCGTGCGGTCGTAAGGTTCGACAAAGATTGGAAGGTGAGTGGAAATACAGACGACGATGATTTGGACATAGCCCTTCGGAAGCGCTCGACTGCTCCGTTATCGGGAAACATTCCCAGCCAGAATGCGTGACGTGTTCCCGTTGCGTCGAAGATTTGTGGCTGCATTGCGCCGAGGGAAGCGGAAGCATCGGCTGGCGTGGCGAACCCGGAAAAGAGTGAACCACCGGCGAGTCGAAAAGTGCATGCGACAAGATACATTTCGTGGCAGCCTACAGGGACGGGGCCGGACCACGGCCGAAATGTCTCTTCGTCTGTCTCTTCGTACCACGGTTCACCGTAGTCGGCAATGTGACACGCAATCCATACAGGATGAGCCACGAAGTGTGCCGCGGTGAGAGCGCCGAATTGAACCAACTCGGGTCGAGCTATGGCCATGGGGACGCCTAACGAACCAAGCTAACCGGCTGCGAGCGGACGGCGCGCAAGCGCCGCCGGCGAGCGGTCCGGTTGAGCGAGAGGTTAGGCGGCACGACCGAACAAGCTAACGCTGTGCGCCACGCTTCCACGAGAACCTCCACCACAGCAGCGCCGCTGCAGCGGCAGGGATGGCGAAGATAACGAGCATGATTGGCAGCTCCTCGGCAACTGAGTAGCCCGCCCGCGATACGCCGAGCCACATGTTGATCAGCGCGATGGCAAGCCAAATCGGGATGAAGAGTTTCGCGGCCATGGTCGTGGACTGCGGCCCACCGCCAAGCCGCCAGCCGACGAGCGCGAAAAGCCCGAGTAAGACGAGCCCTCCAACTATGATGATAGCGGTGCGCATGCGATGCCTACGTGACGCCTAACAAGACCAAGTTAGCCGGCCCGCCGCCACCGGCGCTCGCCAGAATAGAAGGCCCGTACCGGCGGGTCCGGTTGAACGCGTGGTTAGGCGTCATGTGCCGCACCAGACTAACGCTCCGGTTCCACTTTTGAAGAGGCCCTATCGATATACGCAACCCACCGACTGATATTGGCGGTCAGTTCAACTCGTTCAGCCTCCTGCAGCGGCGGCGCCAGTGCTGCTTCTACCGCTTGCACCTGAGGCCATGGAGCAGACCTTCACGCCGCGGCCGCTAAGGGCATCAAACGAGCGAGATTCGCAACCGTGTTGTTGGGCACTAACGCGTCGACGTCTAGGTCTTGGCAGTGGTAGGCGACATTGAGTAGGAAACCCCATGTGTTTCGAGGAAGGAGGCCATTGACGCCACGAGGGCGAAATTCCAGGGCGAGGATGTTTACTCCTTTAACCTCATCGCCCCGAAGCTGCTGCCGAATCGTCTTCAGACGTTGAGCAACCCAGAGCTCGAAACCCGCTGCCCCAAAGAAGAACTTTGCTCCATCGTCGTAGGACATTTCAGGACAAAGCCGGACGTAGCGAATTGTCATGACGCCTAACGAACCAAGCTAACCGGCGCGACGACGGACGGGCCGCAGGCCCGCCGAGGAGCGTCCGGGTTGAGCGAGAGGTTAGGCGTGCTTCGCATGCCGAAGCCTAACGCCGGCGCTGCCGCCGAGAAGGCACAAGAGCAAGACCATAGGGAACGACATGGCAATGACGAACGCCGACCCGGCAAGGCCAGAGAAATCGACCGGCCCGATGAAGATCTCATGGGCCAAGTTCACGAGACCAAGAACCGCCGCCACGCAGCAAGCGAGGGCAACGAGTTGTAGCCATACATGAGTACGCGCAACGTAGCCCAGGAACGCAGCGCATAGGGTCGCCGCGACGTATGGAAGAAAGGCCACTGCCGCACCAACATACGGGCTTAGATTTGCGCTTCGCACGAAGGCGAGACCCAGCAAGAACACGATCGCTACCAGAAGGAATAGCGCCGAGCTGACGAGAAACGGTTTGTACGTTGCATTCACTTTGAAGCACGCCTAACGAACCAAGCTAACCGGCCGCGAGCGGACGGCGCGTAAGCGCCGCCGGCGAGCGGTCCGGTTGAGCGAGAGGTTAGGCCCCGATGGCGAGTTGAACATGACTGCCGATTGGTACGTATTCAAGGAGGAGTTCTTCACCATTCTCGCGAGCGCTAATTTCTCGGATCGACCGCTTAGATAGGTTGACACGCAGACGCTCAGGCCGCTCCTCATTCAAGAGGATGTGCATACCGATATGCTGCCGGTTTATCTCTGGCGCCACGTGGACCGGCGGCGCCCCATTTAGGACGAGGCTCCAGGAGAGGGAACTGTTGATCGAAGGGCGGGCTTCCCACTCTGATAACTCGGCGTCGGAAGGTGGCCAAGAGCTGAATCGCGCGCCGGCATCGGGTGCCGACTTGGGCTCAGGCGTAAACAGAGTGCCTTTCGGATTCGATTCGACACCCGGTTCAAAGAAGATATCGATGGCATCGCCACGTGACAATTCATGGGGCATGGCCCACGTCAGAAAGTCGGAAGTTCCATCCGCTCGGCGCTTCGAGCCGCCCGAGATGTCGAGCGTTGAAGCCTCGGGGCCCCACACATCGGCCCAAACGCTCGCGCTAAACATCCACACGTCCTGGGACCCGACCACGCAAAAAGACTGACCGTTCCGGAGGACGCGCAACTGAGGCATGCGGGGCCTAACGAACCAAGCTAACCGGCTGCGAGCGGACGGCGCGCCAGCGCCGCCGGCGAGCAGTCCGGTTGAGCAAGTGGTTAGGCAGCAGCGAGCGAAATTTTGCGAACAGTTTCAACAAGGGCGAGCGGACGCGCATAGGATCAAAAGCCCCAGCGTTGAACAAAACGAGAGAACGCGGCCAAGCGTTCGTCGTTTAAGACGGATCCAACGTACAACAGGCCCGTGCCTGCTGCGAGTAGCAGAGTTGGGAACACAAGCATCACCAAATCGATCGATACATCGTACGGCCAAGTCAAGAACACGTAGGCAGCCAAGCCGGCCATCAGCAAACCGAAGAAGCTATAGAGCCACCGCCAGCCTCGCATGGGGGAACGTGTGAAGCGCTGCATTCGATGCTGCCTAACGAAAAGTAGACATCCCAACAATTCTACTCAAAGACGCCGCTGAGGAACCTAATCCGTTCGACCGATGCGAACATCTCTGATTCTCCATAGCATGCATAAGCATCGTACACCCCAACCCCACCACGAAAGACACCTGTGTCTACTGGTCCGAGAAACCTCAACTCCTCGACGACTGACACGCTTGCGCCCAAGCTGCTCGACCAGGTCCGTGCCTGCATTCGCGCGAAACATTACTCGATCCGGACCGAGTAGGCTTATGTGGATTGGGTTCGACGCTTCATACGTCATTTCGGCAAGAGACACCCCCGCGAGCTGGGCACCGCCGAAGTCGAGCGTTTTCTGACCTATTTGGCGGTGGAGGGCTGCGTGTCAGCCTCGACGCAGAATCAAGCCAAGTCGGCGCTACTGTTCTTGTATCGCGATGTTCTGCGGGTGGATCTCGACTGGCTGGGTAGCGTCACTCAGGCGAGAGTGCCGCAACGACTTCCCGTGGTCCTCACACCTTCGGAGGTGCGCAGGCTCCTCGATCGTCTTTCAGGAACGCGGCTCCTCATGGCACGCCTGCTCTATGGCGCCGGCTTGCGCTTGATGGAATGCGTGCGCTTGCGCGTCAAGGATATCGACTTCGAGCGCGGCGAGATCATCGTGCGTGACGGCAAGGGTCAGAAGGATCGCGTCACGATGCTGCCCGCGGCTTGCGAGTCTTCGCTGAGGGAGCATTTGCGCGCCGTCCGGTTATTGCATCGTGAAGACCTGCG
>VBCY01000479.1 GCA_005882995.1 Betaproteobacteria bacterium | reverse complement strand
ATGGGATGATGAAAACTTCTATCCTCGCCTTCACCTTCGGCATTCTGGCGGCGGGATTTGTTGGTGCGGTTCAGGCCCGCGACGATGGCCGCTATTCGCAATCTCCTCTCAAGCCATGGTTTGATAGCCTCAAGTCCGGCAAGGGGCCGTGTTGTTCGGATGCCGATGGTTTTGCTCTCTCGGATCCGGATTGGGAATCGAGGAACGGGCATTATGTTGTCCGCATCGACAACGAATGGATCGACGTTCCCGATGATGCCGTGATTAAAGAGCCGAACCGGGTTGGCAGGACCATGGTCTGGCCGATCAAGGGCTCTCTGGGGATTTCAATTCGCTGCTTTCTGCCGGGCAGTATGACATGACCGAATCTTTGCTTAAGGCTTTGCTGCGATCTTGTCTGCATTTCGGCGCAAGCCTCGCTCTCTGCGCGGTGCCAGCACCAAAGGGCTGGCTGCTCGCAACCGTCTTTCGCATTGGCTTCATGACCGGTGCGGAGCCGATCGATATTTTTGACGTCGGTCAAGGTGTCGCTCGCGATTTCACCCTATCAACCTCCCGGGTGCGGAGATCAGTGGAGAAAACCCATGTGCGATTATAGCCTGCATGCTGTTGCATCGCGTCCAGCCAAAGTTGGCGATACGCTGGTTACAACCAGTTTCTACGGCACGGCGACGCGCGGCTTTGCCGCAAAGGAAGAGCCGGGTGTCGCGGTATGCCTGCTTCCCGGCACCGAACTCGCGTTCGAGAACGAGGTCAGATACAATCGTTATTGGTTGTCGACCAAGAGCACGGGCTTTCAGGTTGCTCGATTTTGCAAGATTCAACCGCGCGCGCCGGAACAGCATCACGACGCCCTCGCGTTTCCGGACGGAAGCACGGTTCTCCTGAATATATTGTCGGAAGGGCAGCGTGCACGGGTACTTCAACTGCCTGCTATCCCGCAGGACCGGCGCGTCCATGCCGATGCCGAGAAAGCTTCAAGGCCCGCGGCCGACACTAGGATCATGGCCTAGTCTCTTCAGCACGTCCCACGAGGCGTGGCTTCGCGATCGGCCTGGAGTTGAGCAGAGTATGGCGTTTGCGCGGACGCCAGTGACGAGGGCCAGCCTGCAAAACTCGAGAAGCTTAACTGGTGGCGTTCAAGGTCGACCAGTGCGGACACATTCCAAAGAGGCTAATTCCGCGCCGACTGATGCTTGGAGAAGGACCGCTTTGGATTTACGAAATGACTCGCTCGTGGCCGGTTCCCTCATACGGACAGTATGAAATTGTTGAAACAATTCAATCTGATTTTGCCCGACGGGCAAATCAGTCCGTCCGTTGAAATCCTGTCCAGCCCCTTTTGCAAAAATATTTTTCTTCCCGTCTGACCCAAATCACTTCACTGATTCGCCTCGTCCTGTCCCACAGAGGGGCGTTGGCCATCGTCACGAACGTTGGGTTCGCGGACGGTGAAGTCGTGTGGTTCTGACGCCCCGATGCTGGCGTCAAGTCTTGCGGAGGTGCGCAAACCCAACCGGGTCTTGACGTACCATATTCGCAGACGACGGTGACAACAAAGCCTGGTCGCCGGGGAGAGCACGAAATAAGCCGTAAAACCATTGCGCGGGGAAGGCCGGGTTGAATCCGTCTGAACCTGTGGTGACTACGCTCGTGTGCTTTGTTTAATTTCGCACGCGAGGCTGCGGGTGCAGCGAGCACCCGGCTTTCCCTGCGCCCTCTATTTCTCTTGGGCGAACGGTTCTTGCAAAACCTCGGGCGCCTCGCGCCGCGGGAATGCGGAAGCGTATTGTCCTGGCTGTTTGAAAATTGAATCAGAAACAATTGCGCTCTCGCGCGCAGCCGGTAACCGCGATCGCTTTAGGGAATTGCCAGGGTGCGTGGTGCAGCTCTGATGTTCTCGGCTCGATGTGCTGCACTGCAATGCCCGCGGACTTCGGAGGGAAAACAATGCTGCCACCGTCCAGCAAAATGGAAAGACTTTCGTCTCTACTCTGCTAAGGTGCGTGGGTAAATTGGCTTCACACCCCAGGAGTGGAGTTCATGAACAGGCTGGTCGAAATTCGCAGACAGGAATTTATCTGCCGAGAGCGGGCTTTACTGGATTCCGAACGCAAGAGTTTTTGGCTGGCAAAAGCAGAAGAGTGGGAAAAGCGCGCGCTTGAGGAAATTGCATTTCACTTTAGCGAATGCAACCGAGATAGCGCTGATTGCCAAACTGCTGCGTGCTAGGACGCGGCGACGCTCAAAATTTTTTTGGATTAGATCATTGATCGCTCGCGCGCACCTCGATCGTCTTGAGACAACTGGAGTGGCGGAGATGCGAGATGCGAACCCGTCAATGCCGTCGTGGCTTCGTTATGGTCTGCCGGACTTCGGCGCCACAGTCGGCGCACTCATAGATGAAGTCGATCTTGGCCATGCTCCAATGGGGCTCGACCTCTCTGACGTACATAGGCAGTAATCCCACGCAGCCGGGGCAGAGAATCGCGGGTGTCTCAATTTCGCGGTGCTGGATGTAGGCTGGCATGTCGGCTCTCCTTCACAGCGGAAGCAAGGTAAACCT
>VBCY01000086.1 GCA_005882995.1 Betaproteobacteria bacterium | reverse complement strand
TCGTGGCGGAGACGGCGCAGCGGGTGGTCGTCATGTATGCCGGTCAGCAGGTCGAAACGGGACCGCTACCGGAGATCTTCGACGCTCCAAGGCACCCATATACGCAGGCGCTGCTCGCCGCGCTGCCCGAGAGAAATTACGATCATGCGCGGCTCAAGGCGATCCCCGGGATTGTCCCCGGGCAGCACGACCGGCCTCACGGGTGCCTGCTCAGCCCGCGCTGCGAATTCGCGACGGAGCGCTGCCGTCGGGAGCAACCGGCGCTGGCGGGCCCTGCGGGACGACAGGTACGCTGCCACTTCCCGCTGGATGCCGTGGGTCGCCCCACGAAAGGTTGGCGGCCGGAGACCAGAAAGGCCGTTGCGGAGCGCGAGTGCCGTACCAACTGAATGGCTGAAACATTTCCCTCACCCGCCGCGCGCTCGCGCGGCGGCCTCTCCCAGAGGGAGAGGCGACAAAACGGTCCCCTCTCCCTGCGGGAGAGGGGTAGGGGTGAGGGATGACTTCGTCCGCGCCCTTGCTCGAAGCGCGCTCGCTCGCGCGCCACTACACGGTATCGCGCGGGTGGTTGCGCGGAAAGGGGCGGGTCCGCGCGCTCGATGGCGTCTCGTTTTCTGTGCGTCAAAACGAAACGCTGGCGGTGGTGGGGGAGTCGGGTTGCGGCAAGTCGACACTGGCACGCCAGGTAACGATGATCGAGCGTCCGACCTCGGGCGAGCTCAGATTAGCCGGCGAAGA
Source organism: Betaproteobacteria bacterium (assembly GCA_005882995.1). GTDB lineage: Bacteria > Pseudomonadota > Gammaproteobacteria > Burkholderiales > Casimicrobiaceae > PALSA-1003. Next base: position 4,076 of record VBCY01000086.1, on the reverse strand, counting down.
TGTCGCTCACGCCGACCGACCGACGCTCAAGCGCTTGCGCCCGCAGGTGCAGATGGTGTTTCAGAATCCCTATGCTTCACTCAATCCACGCAAGCGCGTCGGGACGCTTCTCGAAGAGCCGCTGGCGATCAACGGCCGGCTCGATTCGGCCGCAAGGAAGGAAGCAGCGCGTTCGATGCTCGCCCAGGTCGGCCTGCGACCTGAGCATTACGGACGTTATCCCCACATGTTCTCCGGCGGCCAGCGGCAACGCATCGCCATCGCAAGGGCGCTGATGCTGCATCCGCGGCTCCTGGTCGCTGATGAGCCCTTGTCCGCGCTCGACGTATCGATCCAGGCCCAGGTGCTGAACCTGCTCATGGATCTGCAGCAACGACTGGGCGTTGCGTATCTCTTCATCTCGCACAATCTCCAGGTCGTGCGCCACATTGCGGACTGCGTCGCAGTGATGTACTTCGGCCGGATCGTGGAGATCGGGCCCAAGGCGAGCGTGTTCGGTCGCCCAGCGCACCCGTATACGCGTGCCTTGATGGCGAGTACGCCCGTGCTCGATGGACGCTCGCGGCGCGAGCGGCTTGCTGTTCAAGGCGAGCTGCCTTCGCCGCTCAACCCTCCCTCCGGTTGTGCATTCCACAAGCGCTGCCCGTACGCCGTAGACCGCTGTCGCGCCGATGTGCCTGCATTGCAGCCACTGGGAGACGTGGAGACCGCCTGCCATCGTGCGGCAGAATTGAACGCCTGAGGACCGTAGCCCGGGGTGCGTAGAACCACGTCTGCATTGACGCTGCTCCTCCCTTTGGGCATGATCGTTGCGCTCTGCCGCCCGGTCACAAACCGGCACCGCAGGCCTCTCACCACGTACCCCGTGCTCGCCTTCATCATCCGCCGCATTGCGCAATCCTTCGCCGTGATGCTGGTGGTCGCCTTCATCGCCTTCGGCTTGTTCAATTTCACCGGTGACCCCATAACTTTCATGGTCGGGCAGGATGCCACGCAGGAAGAGCGCGCTCGACTGCGTTCCGATCTGGGCCTCGATCTGCCGTTTTACGTGCAATTCGGTCGCTTCGTTGGCCGCGCGGTCCATGGCGAATTCGGCCTGTCGTTGCGTCAGGGGCGGCCGGTGGCGACACTGCTCAAGGAGCGCCTTCCCGCGACCATCGAGCTTGCCGTCGCCGCGGCGCTGCTCGCTCTTCTGGTCGGGATCCCGGCCGGCGTTTATACCGCCTTACGACGACATTCCTGGCTTTCTCAGGCGATGCTTGCCGCATCGCTGGTCGGCGTGTCGCTGCCGACCTTTCTCATCGGCATTCTGCTGATCCTGATCTTCGCAGTGATACTCGGCTGGTTACCGTCCTTCGGGCGCGGCGAAACAGTAGCCGTCGGATGGTGGACGACCGGCTTGCTCACCAAGAGCGGATTGAAAGCGCTGATCCTGCCGTCGATAACGCTCTCGCTTTTCCAGATGACGCTCATCATGCGACTGGTGCGAGCCGAGATGCTTGAGGTTCTGCGAACCGATTACATCAAGTTCGCCCGTGCCCGAGGCCTGACCGACCGGACGATCCATTTCGGCCACGCATTGAAGAACACGCTGGTTCCGGTTATGACCATCACGGGGTTGCAGGTCGGCTCCATCATCGCTTTCGCGATCATCACCGAGACGGTGTTCCAGTGGCCGGGCATGGGCTTGCTTTTCATCCAGGCGGTGAGCTTCGCCGACGTACCGGTGATGGCGGCGTATCTGTGCTTCATAGCGTTGGTATTCGTGGTCATCAACCTTATCGTCGATCTGCTCTATTTCGCGGTCGATCCGCGGCTGCGCGTCGAGCGGCTGGCGGTCGCGACCTGACCGTGAGCCCCGTCGAAGACCTGCGCAAGGACCACGCCGAGCTGACGGCATTGCGTCGCGATTTGCACGCCCATCCCGAGCTCGGCTTCGAGGAGCACCGCACCGCGGAGATCGTCACTCGCGAGCTCGCTGCGGCGGGCATCGAGCATCACTCCGGTATCGGCAAAACGGGTATTGTTGGTGTGATCCGCGGCGAGCGCGACCAAAGTGGACGTGCGGTCGGATTGCGCGCGGACATGGATGCGCTGCCGATGCACGAGGAAAACGATTTTGCGCACGTCTCGCGCTTCAAGGGCAGGATGCACGGTTGCGGTCATGACGGACACACCACGATGCTCCTGGGCGCTGGGCGCTACCTCTCACGCACGCGCCGCTTCGACGGCAGGGTATATCTCATCTTTCAGCCCGGTGAGGAAGGCTTTGCGGGCGGCAAGGCGATGGTGGAAGAAGGCTTGTTCGAGCGATTTCCTGCGGACGAGATCTACGCCTTGCACAACTGGCCGGCGTTGCCACCCGGACAGATCGGCCTGCGGCCGGGGCCCATGATGGCGGCGGCGGATCGCATCGAGATCCACATCGAAGGGCGTGGCGGCCATGGGGCGCATCCGCACATGACAGTCGATCCGGTGCTGGTGGCAGGACATATCATCACCGCGGCACAGTCGATCGTCGCCCGAAACGTGAGTCCCCTCGACACCGCTGTCGTCAGCATTTGCGCGATGCATTCCGGCAATCTTGCGGCGATGAGCGTGGTGCCCCGTGAGGCGAGACTGGTCGGGACCGTGCGCACTTTCCGTTCCGCGACCCAGGACCGCATCGAGCAGCGGCTCAACGATCTGGTTCACTCGATCGCGTCGGCGTTCGGCGCGACCGCGACGCTCAAGTACGAGCGTGTCTATCCGGCGACGATCAACAGCGAGCGCGAGGCGGAGTTCGCGGCCGGAGTCGCCGAAGCGCTGCTCGGTCCGGAGAACGTGGTGCGCAACCTGGAGCCTTCGATGGGATCCGAGGATTTCTCCTTCATGCTGCAGCAGCGGCCTGGCGCCTACGCGCGTCTCGGCCAGGGCGGTGCGGAAGGCGGCTGCTTCCTGCACAACAGCCGATACGATTTCAACGACGAGGTGATTCCCATTGGCGCCGGCTATCTTGCAGCGCTGGCCGAAGCGGCGCTTCCTTTAGGGAACCTCTGAACAAGTCCCACATGAGTCGCGTTTCAGAGGTTCCTTTAGAGTGATGAACGTCGTCTCTCATTTCGCGCAGAGCTATGCGGAAGCGCGGGAGAAGTTTGTCGCCGCGGCGGGAGCGCGCGGTGCGCAATCGTTCCGGCACGTTCATCCCGCGCAGCGCGGGGCGCAGGGCGAGGAGCTGTCGATGGATTTCGCTCTGCTCGGCAGACAGGACGCGCTGGGGCTCCTGCTGTTGATATCAGGGACGCACGGCGTGGAGGGTTTCTGCGGTTCGGGTTGTCAGGTCGCACTCCTGCACGACGATGAATTCCTGAGCGCAGTCGATCGCTCCGGCATCGCCGTCATGATGCTGCACGCGCTCAATCCTTACGGCTTCTCGTATCTGCGCCGCGTCAACGAGGACAACGCCGATCTCAATCGCAACTTCCTGGACTTCGCCGCGCCGCTGCCAGTGAACACGGCGTACGCGGAAATTCATTCGCTGCTGCTGCCGTCGACCTGGCCTGCGGCCGCGGATAATGAAGCGCGCCTCGGGGCATGGATCGCCAAGCACGGCGCCAAGGCCTATCAGGCGGCCGTCAGCGGAGGGCAGTACCAGTTTCCGGACGGGATGTTCTACGGCGGACATTCACCCGCCTGGAGCAACAGGATCCTGCGTTCTGTTCTGCGCGAGCACGCCGCGACACGAAAAACATTGGCCTGGCTCGATGTCCATACCGGCTTGGGCCCGCGCGGACACGGCGAAAAGATCTACGCCGGAACCAACGATGCGGCCGATGTGTCGCGGACCCGGGAGTGGTGGGGCGACGACGTCACGTCTTTCCTCGACGGATCTTCGACCTCGGCACCTTTGACGGGAATCAACGGCATCGCTGCACGAGACGAGTGTCCGGGTGCGCGCTTCGCCGGCATCGCCCTCGAATACGGCACTTACCCGATGGAGCAGGTGCTGCAGGCATTCCGCGCCGAACACTGGCTGCACAACCATCCGGACGCGCCCGAGACGCAACGCAGCGCCATCAAGCGACACTTGCGCGATA
>VBCY01000082.1 GCA_005882995.1 Betaproteobacteria bacterium | reverse complement strand
GGGATGTACAAAATCTGGTTCGCACGCAATTACCGAACCTATGTGGCGAACACGCTCCTGCTGGACAATGCGCTGGCGACAATGGGCGCCGGGCTGCCGTCCGCCATGATGGCGGCGATGTTGTATCCCGAACGCCGGGTATTGGCGGTGTGTGGCGATGGCGGCTTCATGATGAATTCGCAGGAAATGGAAACCGCGGTTCGTCTTAAGCTCAATCTCGTCGTGCTGATCCTGGAAGACTCGGCTTACGGCATGATCCGATGGAAGCAGGCAGTCGATAGTTTCCCGGATTTTGGGCTGACATTCGGCAATCCGGATTTCGTCAAATATGCCGAGAGTTACGGGGCGAAAGGCTCGAGAGTCGAAAGTCCGGACTCTCTAATCCCGACGCTCGAACAGGCGTTCAAGGGCGGCGGCGTGCACCTCGTCGTGGTTCCCATTGATTATACCGAAAATACGCGGGTGCTCGTGGATGAACTTCGCGAGAAATCGCAAACGCTGGAAATGGAGAGTGCCATGAGTGAGCAGATCAACGAGCAGGCCGAGAAGATGCGTGAAATGGCGCAGACCACGCTCGATAAGGCAAAGGACGCCGTATCGAAATACATGGCCGAATCCCAGAAGCTGAGGGAGAAGGCCGATTCCGGTATCCGCGCAACTTACTCGACTGCGAAAGAGATGAACGACAAGGCGGTCGCCTTCGCGGAGGCAAATGTGGCCGCGGGTTTTGAACTCGCACAGCGGCTGTTGCATGCAAAAGACCCGCAAGAGATGAGCGCTATCTATCAAAACCACCTCAAGGAACAGATGGAAAAAATGAACGAGCAGTTTCGTGAGCTCGGAAGTGCAATGAGCCGACCGCCGGCAGTTGACCTGAACAAATAGAGCGGGTCGAGCACCACAAGGACCGGGGTCGAGGAAATGGGTGATGGAGTGGGGTGCCAGGGCCGAAGGCGCCGGCTCATCGTTGACGCGATCTGAGATCGGAGGAGCAGAGTTGATGAGATTGGTTCTGCTGGGACCGCCAGGCGCCGGGAAAGGCACGCAAGCAACGAGAATTGTCGACCGCTTTTGCATTCCGCAACTGTCGACCGGAGACATGTTGCGGGAGGCGGTCGCGTCCGGCACGACGTCGGGGTTGCGCGTCAAGCATATCATGGATCGTGGCGAACTCGTGCCCGATGATGTCGTGGTTTCGGTTGTCGCCAGCCGTATCGATCATTCGGACGCGGCGAACGGCTTCATCCTTGACGGGTTTCCTCGCACGGTGGCGCAGGCGGAAGCGCTTGATCAGGAGCTCGCCGCTAGGGGTATCAAGCTCGACGCGGTCCTTGAACTGGAAGTCGACGAAGATGCGTTGCTTGACCGCATCAGAGGCCGCGCCGAGGAAGCGGCAAATAAGGGAGAGCCTGTGCGCCGTGACGATAATCCCGAGGTCTTCAAGACCCGGCTGGACGTCTATCGCGCGCAAACCGCGCCGGTCACCGAATACTACCGGTCACTGGGGCTACTCAACATCGTTGATGGTTTGCAACCGATCGACGTCGTGACCGAAGAACTCACCGCTGCGCTGGCGGTATTGCCGTCCCATCAGATCAGGAGTGATATCCGATGAAACCTTTTACGTTCCAGGCGCCACCCAACATTCTGTTCGAGGTGGGGGCCTCAAAGAAGCTGGCTGAGTTGGTTTCGGGATACGGGGCAAAGCGTGTCCTTCTGGTCACCGACAAGGGCGTGCGCGACGCGGGGCTGACCGGGGATGCTGAGGCGGTCCTGGTCGCGGGCGGTTACGAACTCACGGTATTTGATGACGTAGAGGCGGATCCGCCTTCGCATGTCATCGAGCGGGCGGTCGCGCTTTGCCGCGACAAGGGGATCGAACTGGTCGCCTCGATCGGAGGCGGTAGTGCGCTAGATACCGCGAAACTTGTGGCGTATCTCGCCAAGACACCTGACCGCCTCGACGATATCTACGGTGTCGGTCTTGCCAAAGGCGAACGTCTTCCGCTGCTGCTGGTGCCGACGACGGCCGGGACCGGCTCGGAGGTGACGCCGATTGCGATCGTCACGACGCCCACAACCGAAAAGAAGGGTATCGTCTCGCCGCGACTGCTGCCGGATTGGGCGATCCTCGACCCGGAGTTAACACTTGGCTTGCCCGCCCACGTCACCGCCGCGACCGGCATCGACGCCATGGTGCACGCGATCGAAGCCTATACCAGCAGGCACAAGAAGAACCCGATGTCAGATCAGCTCGCACGGCAGGCCCTTGCCCTGCTGTCGGCCAATATGCGCACGGTCTGCGCAGACGGCTCAAATCTTGAAGCGCGATCGCAGATGCTGCTGGGATCGATGCTCGCCGGGATGGCATTCGCCAATTCGCCGGTCGCCGCGGTTCATGCCTTGGCCTATCCAATCGGCGCGATATTCCACGTACCGCATGGATTGTCGAACGCCCTGGTCCTGACGCAGGTGCTCCGGTTCAATTTGCCGGAAGCGGATGGGCTATATGCGGAGCTCGCCGTCGATGCGATCGCGGCGATCTGCAGGGATTGCAACGTCCCGGCTTCTCTCGCCGACGTCGGCATAGCGAGGAGCGATCTGAAGAAGCTTGCCGAGGATGCGATGAAGCAGACGCGACTTCTCGTCAACAATCCGCGGGAGGTGAGCTTCGACGATGCGCTGGCGATTTACACGGAAGCTTTCGGAAACAGAGCGGCGGCCTGATCGGAACGATGGATGGAATTGGCTTTGGCTGAGGTTTCAGCGCGGGGAGCACGATGAGCGAGAAGGAAAAATCGCCTGCGGCGGACCCTGATCCTGCTCTTGAATGGGCGAAGCTGTGGCAGACGATGGCCGAATCCTCGAACCGCATGGTCGAGGCATGGTCGGGTTCGATGGCGCCGTTCATGCTGGCTCGTCTGTCGGAGAAGCCTGCCAGTTTTGGTGATGGCAACGAATTGTCTGCTGCGATCGAGCGAATGGCGCAGGGACCGCGGCTTGGGATATCTCCTTCGCCCTGCGGAGCCAGTTACAAGACACGGGTGCCAAGAAATCAAGTGAGGGGTGCTGCCGTATCATCGCCGGCCGCGCACAAGCAGATCTTGAGCGGTCCTCGCTGACCGTTTTCGTCCCCATTCGGCGCGCTTCCAGGTTCGGCATGAGATTTCCCTGCTATTCGCCGGAAAATCCCTGTTCCCGGAAATATTTTCCCTGTTACCTTGCGACGCGATGCGGCCAAGGGCGAGGCCAGGGGGAGCGCAACATGAGACGGCGCGAGTTCATCATCCTTC
>VBCY01000478.1 GCA_005882995.1 Betaproteobacteria bacterium | reverse complement strand
AGCCATGTAGCGCGCGGCGCAGTCGGCGAAGGTCGGCCGTGCGTGTGCCTTGCGTTCCTGCTCGTACTCGATCCGCGCCATCTCGACGCGAAGTCGTTCCTCAGCCTGCTCCTGGGTGATGGCCCCGACACGCAGGCCGATACGGACGCCGAGATATCTCTTGTCGATGAACAGCCGACCGTCCGCGAGGACGGTGATGCCTAGTGTGCGCGTCTTGGCCATGAGCTCCTCCGATGGGGCAGAGGAGCATTTTCGAAAGCGGCTGACAGCTGGGCAACCTGCAGAGCTAACGAAAGCCTAATCGTCCCAGCAGGCTTCGAGCCGGTTGCCGTCTTCAATCGCATCCTGACCGACTGCTTCGGAAGTCAGCTTTGCGGCGCATGCGATCTACGCTGACGGCCACAAGCGGAGGTTCACGCCGTTGGAGAAGTTGACCTACCCTACCTATCCGATATTGAACCCAGGGGTAAATCGAACCCCTCGGCCTTAGACGGATGGTTAGCTCAACGCCGGCGGCACGTGAGTGCTCAGGAAGTCGATGAACGCCCGAACCGACGGTAGCAAACCGCGGCGCGATGGCAACAAAATGCTTACCGTTGCGATTCCCGCATGCCATTGCGGCAAGACACGCACAAGGAAGCCGCTTTCGACTTCCTTGCGTCCAACATAGCCCGGCAAAGCTACGATTCCATGAGTGCGAGCGGCGACCGTTAGCGTGCCCATATCGTCGCTCTGAAGGCACGGTGTGTAAGCGACAGTCGCCTTTTTGTCCGGATGTTCCTCGTGCGTAAGTGACCAGACATGCGCCTCCTCGGACTGCTGCAGGCCGACAGCGTCATGCGCTGCCAGGTCTTCAGGGCTTGCCGGTGTGCCCTTGTGCGTGAGGTAAGCGGGGCCTGCGAATAGATGCCACGGAATGTCGACGAGGTGTCGCTGAATCAACGTCGACGCAGGTAGTAATGTCGAATGCGCGCGCAGGCAAACGTCGAATCCATCCTGCACGGGATCGACGAAGCGATTGGTTGCGTGCTGGACAATGCGGATGCGCGGATACAACGTCATGAAGCGCGGAATCAACTCCGCGAGTCCAAGTTGGGCGAGCGCGACTGGACAACTGAAGCGAATGGTGCCCCTTGGCTCGGCCACCCGTTGCCGGACGACATTCTCTGCACTTTCTGCCTCGACGAGTGTGGCGACCGCACGCTCGTAGAACTCCTGGCCGACGTCGGTCACGGCAAATCTGCGCGTCGTGCGTTGGATTAGACGTACCCCTAACGCGGCCTCGAGCGCCAGGATTCGTCTGCTCACGGTCGATTTCGGCAGATCAAGGGCCCGTGCCGTGGCGCTGATGCCCTTCTTCTCGACGGCCTGAACGAAGTAGTAGACGTCGTATAGGTCGAGCATCTTCTCCACCTTCCTAGGGATATTGTCCCAGAGACTGGGACAATCAGTCTCATTCTGCCTGATTACGCGGGCGCTGTCCCGTCGGTAGCATCCCCCAGGTCGACCTCACTTCATTCCAAAGGAGCTGACGAAATGAACCCAGCCAACACCCCCAAGCAGCTGACGCGCGACAACGCCGTGCTACTTCTCGTCGATCACCAGATCGGTCTGTATACGGGCGTTCGCGACACCGACGTCCTTCACCTCAAGCACAACATCGTTGGTCTGACGCGAGCGATGTTGGCACTGAAGGTGCCGGTTATCGTGACGACGACGTCAGAGAAGATGTGGGGGCCGCTGATCCCGGAGCTCGCCGACGTGCTGCGCGGCGTGAAGATCATCGAACGTACGACGGTCAACGCGTGGGACGAAAAGCGTGTCGCTGACGCAGTCAAGGCCACAGGCCGCAAGAAACTGATCGTGACGGGAATTTCCACAGACGTGTGCCTAGCCTTCCCGGCTATCGCCGCACTTGCCGACGGTTTCGAAAGTTATGCGGTCATCGGCGCATCGGGCGGCTTTACTCAGACTCAGGTGGATATGGGAATCTTGCGTATGCAGCAAGCCGGCGTCATTCCGGTGAGCTACTCGAACGTCGCCGTTGAAATCCTGGCTGATAACGCGGCACCGGAGGCCGAGGCAGTGTACGCGGCGCTCAGCATGCCGTTCAGTGGTCTGGTCTTTGGTCTGAGGCAATACTATTCGCACGCGTGAGCGCCGTACCGAAGCAGCCTATGCGACAGCAATCGGTAGCTTTGGGTGCGCACGCACCCTTTCTCCTCGGTGAAATCGGAACCTGGCATTCGTAACGTAACCGCCCACTTGGGGCAAGTAGATCAAGATGGCTAAGAGTTCAGTCGTACTCGTACACGGAGGATTCGTCGACGGCTCCGGTTGGGAGAAGGTCTACAAGCAGCTCAAGGAAGAGGGCTATCCCGTAACCGTCGTCCAGAACCCCACGACATCGCTCGCCGATGACGTGGCTGCGACGAAGCGTGCCGTCGCGAGCGCGCACAGTCCAGTCATTCTCGTCGGGCACTCGTATGGCGGTGTTGTGATCACCGAAGCGGGCAACGATCCCAAGGTTGCCGGGCTCGTCTACATCGCGGCGTTTGCCCCGGACAAAGGCGAATCCGTGGCGACGCTCATCAAGGATCCGCCGCCCGGGGCACCGGTCCCGCCGATACTGCCTCCACAGGACGGGTTCCTGCTGCTCGACAAGACGAAGTTCGCTGCGTCTTTCGCGGCCGATGTGCCGAAGGACCAAGCTGACTTTATGGCCAACGCGCAGGTCCCGTGGGGCTTGGAGGCACTGAACGGCATGGTTTCCGAACCAGCATGGAGA
>VBCY01000477.1 GCA_005882995.1 Betaproteobacteria bacterium | reverse complement strand
CTGTCTTCTTGTATCCAAGCAGTTCTACGAATTCGCGGACGTCTTGAAGCCGCGCACCGCGGGATAAAAGGCTTTCGGACTCGTAACTCATTGGTTACTACGCGAGGCCTAACGTTACGTTGAGCGGCCGGAGCCCGCGCCGCGGGCATAGGTCCGCTCGAACGGAGGGTTAGGCTGATGGCTCATAGGCAAAGCGAGGACCACTAAGACCCATCGTATTTGGTGCAATGCTAGCGGTGATGCGGCCAGCGAGCCAGTCAGGCCGGACTTCGCGCATAGAAACCAAGGCCTCGTAACGGCGCCTTCGCACCGTTCGTGCGACCTACTCCTCAAAGCGACCCGTGGCGTCACGATCGCGCTCGTATCGTCTCGTGAGCGGAAACGGCGGCAACCAGGACTCGCGGCGGACGATCCAGCTTTCGTAGGTTGGCATCAGTTGGTCAGGGGCATCCAGGGATCCTAGGTTCACTTCGATTTCGTCTGCGGTGCGTGCGAAAATGGACGAGCCGCAGCGGGGACAGAAAAACCGCCCGGCGTAGTCGCGTGTTTCGCCATCGATCGTCACCGCATCCTGAGGGAACACCGCGGAAGCGTGAAAAAGGGCCCCATGATGCTTGCGGCAGTCGAGACAGTGACAAAGGCCGACCCGGTATGGGAGTCCCGACGCCACAATTCGGACGTTGCCGCAAAGGCAACCGCCCGTGAATCGGTCCATGCTGCGTCTCCTCTAAAATCAAGCGGTCGGAATGTTTACAACGAACCCCGTCGGCCGTCCATGAAAGATGCGCCAGGCTTTTCGGCTGTAGGCTTTACAGCGTCGAGAAAATAAACCTTCGACTGCGCGTGCCGAATTCTTGTGAGCAGTATGTCGAGATCTATAAAGCCGGCGTCGACGATGCCCTACCCACTGGGCCACGACGGAGCCATGCCGCTTGCAACAATAGTTCCTGAATCGTTTATCGTCCTGTAGTGACGAAATCGGCCATTATAGATTTGCTCTTTAGATCCCACAATTTGGCATCGATTTTCAAACACCGCGATCACTTCGTTCATTGCGCACGAGAAAGCGTCCCCTGAGATACTGAAGCGATTCCCCAGTAGGCGACGCGCAAGATCGAGCTTCAGCTTGTGCCGTTCCAGCTTATAGAAGTACCACGTGGACACGGTGACGCCCACGAGGCCGAAAATGAGCGAGGAGATGATGGTGACGATGACAGCATCAGTTGACAACGGCAGACTCCATGTGAATTTAGCTCCGAATTTTGACTGCCTTCGAGCGCGGCACGGGCTTCGGGCGACGCCTAACGAACCAAGCTAACCGGCCGCGAGCGGACGGCGCGCCAGCGCCGCCGGCGAGCGGTCCGGTTGGGCGAGGAGTTAGAGCGCATTCTTTTGGAACTCTGACTCAACGCCCATCGCTTTGGCGATGAGCTTGAAATCTTCGGCGGGTATCTTGATCTGGCCGAAGCGAAATGCAGCACCCCAGTGTGTTTTGCTCTTGATGAAAGACAGGGCGCCGATGAGAGGCTCGATCGGCGCCTCGTTTGCCTTGAGGAACCTGACATCAACCCTGTAGGGTTTGAAGGCTTCGGTCATCTGCACCTGATAGACTTTTCCCGTAGACACAACGCCCATCGCTGTGAACGCCTGCAACGGCTCGCCGTCGGGATAGGCGGTGCGGGGCGAATACATGACCAATACGTCTCCTGCGTGCAGGCGTTGAAGCGGCGCCTTCTTCCCATGGCCAAGCTGAATGAAACCGCCTTTAACGCCAAGCCGGACATGCTCGCGCGAAACGACGCCGATCCAGAATTGACGCGGTGGGGTGGGCATGTAGTGCGCTCTAACGAATCAAGCCAACCGGCGCGCCGGAAAGTCGGACGCGCGAGAATGTTCGAGCGCGCGGCCGCCGACGGCGAGGTTAGCCGTCATTGTCTTGATGCCATTTTAATCGTGTAAGGCGCTCGACGGCAGCGTAGTAACGAGCACGGGAGGTTTCGGGGGTGTCATTCATTTTCAGAATGTCGAAGATCTGCTGGGCCACGACGGACCCGATGGCGTGGACTGCGTCATGTCGCGAAAGGCCTTCTTTCATTAAGCGCGCGAGCGCGCGAACAACGGGTTCGTCATTCGCGGCGAGTTGGTTCTCGACGACGACATGCATAGTGGCATGGAGTGTGGCATTGGGTAGATCGATTCGGGCGCGGCGATGATGATCTTCGACAAGGAGAGATCGCTCCTGTTCATCGAGCTCGAGCCACTCGTTTGGATCGGGTGGCTGCGACGGATCGTAGCGGTCCATGGCGTTACCTCGCGTGACGGCTAACGAGCCAAGTTAACAGGCCGCGAGCGGATGGCGTGCAAGCGCCGCCTGCGAGCGGTCCGGTTGAGCGAGCCGTTAGGCGTCTCGCTATCTCTTCCAGAAATCAAATTCGGCCCCATAGCGCACGCCAACGAGGGCGGATGCCTTCTCTTGAAAGTAAGACTGAGCGTCGGCGATTGCTTGATTGTAGATGCTCGGCCCGATCTCTTTTATGCAGAAATCCAGAACACGTGCAGCTTTGAGATCACCGATCTCATCATCCATATCCTCGGCGAAGAAACGCCTGATGGAACCGACAAGGTACTTCTCTTTTTCCTTCTCAAGTTTGATCGCCATCTCGTCCTCGATAAAACAGCAGACGCCTAACGAACCAAGCTAACCGGCGCCGAGCGGACGGCGCGTAAGCGCCTCCGGCGAGGCGTGCGCGTTGAGCGAGAGGTTAGGAGGCAACCCGACGCGCACCCAGCGAACCGGCCGCGCGCGCCATTACAAGGTTGCGCATTATTAGAATGAGGCGGGCGACATAGATCCCCCTCAGAGGCTAATGGCAAGATCAGTCCTCAGCTGACCGCTTTCTTCACGAGCGCGCCGATCCTTGCCTCTTCGGCAGCGGTCAGCTGCTTCAGCGCGAAGGAGGTCGGCCACATGGCGCCTTCGTCGAGGTTCGCCTTGTCACTGAAGCCGAACGTCGCGTACCTCGATTTGAACTTCTGCGCGCTTTGGAAGAAGCAGATGACCTTGCCGTCCTTGGCATACGCGGGCATCCCGTACCAGGTTTTCGGCGAGAGGGCTGGCGCGCTGGTTTTTATGATCGCATGGAGCCGCTTGGCCATGGCGCGATCCGGTTCCGGCATCTCGGCGATCTTCGCTAGCACGTCGCTTTCCCCGTCCGCCTGGTCCGCGCGCTGGCCGCGGCGCGCTTCCGCCTTCAGCTCTTGGGCGCGCTCCTTCATCGCAGCTCGTTCCTCGTCCGTAAATCCCTTGGATTTCGTGTTGGTCGCGGCGGTGCTCCTGGCGGACTTTTGCGTGTCCTTCTTTGAGCTCATAGAAACCTCGTCATCCTGAGTTGGAAACCTCGCCGCAGTTCGGGTGCGGCCCAGTATGCGCCGCCTAACGGACTAAGCTATCTGGCGCCGAGCGGACGGCGCGCCAGCGCCGCCGGGGAGCGTCCGGGTTGAGCGAGTGGTTAGGCCTGCCTCGCGTACCCATTCTCAACCAAGAATTTCGCGTCGAACTCGATCGTGTCATCGGCCGCCTCACGAAGCGCATTGGGCATTTGCGCCGCAACAGACGCCACCATCGTGCGACAGCCAAAGTCTTCCACACGTTTGAGCGCGCGAGCGAAGTCCTGATCCGCACTGAACAAGATGGCCTGCTGATAGTTTCGTGCCGCAGCATGGTAGATGAGGTCAGCAACAAGTAACGCGTCTACGCCTTTTTCCCTGAAGTTGCCATCGCCCGTTGGAATCGCTTCGCCCAGTACCACACGAACGTCGCTAGTAAGCGCCTCGCCATGAGATTTCAGCGCTCGCTCGTAATGGGGCTGAGTCGTATACAGATAAACCCGCACAATCTCGCGATGTGGGTCGCAAGCCCGAATAAGACGCGAAAGCGATACGAGTTGAAGCTTCGCAGCATCAAGACGATGGAAGAGATTAGTTCCATCGACAAATACCATTGCTCGTTGACCCAGTTGTACATTGGAATGCGCGCTTAGGATGCCCATGTCGAGTGAACTGGCAGGTCTAACGCGCAAGGTAACCGGCGCGCCGCTCGGTTGCTCGCGAAGTAGAAGGCTCGTACCGGCGCGTCCGGTTGACCGCAAAGTTAGGGCGCCTACGCATCAGGTGACGGACGAAGTTGAACTGGACACAGGTTTGGTGATGTGAAGATTGAAGCGCTTAATGAATAGCCAAGCGACCAAGGCAGACAGAAAGCCAAGCGAAAGGCAAACAGGCCAGGGCACACCAGCTGCACCGTTCAAACCAATCACAGTTCCGATGATGCCTCCGAGCGAGCAAACGGACCAAGGATTCAACCAACCGAGTTCGCGTAAAAAGAAAAAGGCCGGTGTCCCGAGCGCTACCGCAACGGGCACCGCGAAAATGCAAAAGACAACGATCAGGTATGCAACGTCTCGCGGATTGAATCGAATGGGCACATCACCGATTGAGAGGTAGATGGAAAGTCCGACCGTTACAAGGACCACGCCAACCGCTGTCGCTATGGCTAGCGCAACGCCAATTAGACCAATCTGCTTGAGCAGCTGCATAGCGTTGCGCCCTAACGAACCAAGCTAACCGGCCGCGAGCGGACGGCGCGCCAGCGCCGCCGGCGAGCGGTCCGGTTGAGCGAGTGGTTAGGCCTCACTGCGATTTTGACCCGACTAGGGGGTGCGGCGTGGTTCTCCACGTCGTTCGCCGCGCGCCGTCTTGGGCGTACACCAGGACGCGGTCCAGCGACTGCGGCACCCGATCGAGCGGCAGCGACGCAACCAGCAGCGTGCCGTACCGGATCTTGCGGCCAGAGCGTGTTCCCATGAAGCGACGCAGATGCGCCTCGATGCTGCGACCGCGCTGCTCCGGCTGTGATTGGAAGACGCGAAACGAGTCGAGCTCGCCCTGCCCGTCGAGCAGGCGCTCGACCGCCGAAGCGCCCAACGCACGGATCAGTTCGTCCTCCAGATCAGCGTCACAGGCGAAGAAGCCGAGCGCTTCGAGAGCATCATTGGAGTCACCGACCGCCATCCCAGCGCGCCTTAGCGCGTTGCCCAGTTGCCGCTGTTCGGGTGCGTCGTACAGCCCGGCTAGGGGCAGCCCGATGCCATGCGGTCCGAGTGCCGCGGCGAAATGGCCGACGTTCGTTACGCCGCCGGTTGGCACGACGACGATGCGCTCCGAATCGAGGTCGTGGCCGCGCCGCTTGGCTAGCGTTTGCAGCGCGCTCTGATCGCTCCAGCCCTCGACCAGGATCGCCGCGCGAGCAGCAACCGCAAGTGCGTTTTCGCGAACAGCGTCCGGCGTGGGCGGCGCAAGCATCAACACGATCTCGGCAGGCGGGACTTGCTCAATGCGGCTCAGTGAGGCCTAACGAACCAAGCTAACCGGCGCGACGAAGGACGGGCCGCGGGCCCGCCGAGGAGCGTCCGTGTTGAGCGCGAGGTTAGGACAAGAATGAGGATTATGCCCGCAGTGGCAACGTTCCAGGCCAGCGAACGCACGAGATAGACTCCCAACGCATACAGAGGAAGGTACGCGACGCGCCCACCGAGATACAGAAGTGCGCCCCATTTGGATAGCTGTCCGTACGCGCCGTTGAAGTGAACGAGGACAACAAGGGCCAAAAAGAATGGAAACGCTTCGAGGAAGTTGGCAAGCGCGCGTGCGAGCCTACCTGCAGCGCCAGTGAGCGGCGGCAAAGGTTCATCTCTGGCGCTGGCCGTCCACTTATACCCGCGCTGCAAACTGGCCAAATGCGACGCCAAGACGATATGCAGGAGACCCAGCATGACGCTCAAGCACACGACGAGTAACTCAATGCGCATGGAAGGATCGCCTGACGCGTTTGGGGCGCCTAACGAACCAAGCTAACCGGCTGCGAGCGGACGGCGCGCAAGCGCCGCCGGCGAGAAGTCCGGTTGAGCGAGTGGTTAGGCGGCAGTGCGCTCATTCTGGTTTGAGGTGGATTACGTTGCCGCCGCCAGGTTTCTCGCCTTCAGACGCTGCCACCCGACGCAGAAACTGCGGCGCTACGTTCCAGTGCTGTCCGTCATCGGTGATGACCGTGACCGTCTTTTTGTTGTACCGCGTGAGCATACCAACGACCAAGGGGCGTCCAGCAGGCTGAAAACAAACGCGATCGCCAATGCTGAACTCCAGCATCTCGGCGTGCGCACGCATGTGGTTGAGAAAGCGAAGACGCTCGACGATTCTATTATTCAGTTCGACGAGTTCAGCTTCCGTCAGTTTGTCGATATCAACCTTGCTCATATGGCATCCGGATGCGCAATACTGCCGCCTAACTTAAAAATATCCGTCCCAAGACTGACGACAGGGAAACGCGTCAAGGAGGTGCCTAATCCATTTGGATGAATTCGCAACTCCTTGTTCGCCCATAAGATGCGTCTCCAAAGGCCCCCGAAAGGAGTCGACAAACACGCCTGTGCCCTCCCCCGGACTAACGCCGTAGGCCCGGCAGACGACCCCGGTGCTCCGAAGCTCCTCGATTGGCTGCCAGCGCGGATTCGGGCCAGACATTACTCCATTCTGACCGAGGATGCATACGTCGACTGGACCAAGGTCACTCAGGCCTGGGTGGGCATTCGCTGGCTCAATGAAAGTCTCTTGACCGTGCGGTGAGCCTTCCCAGCAGCGGTGTCTGGTCGCGCAAGCGCGCGGCGATCAGGTGCACGACCTCGCCCTCGCGCTCGAGCGTGCCATAGACCGTCATGAGGCTCGAACGCAGCAGCTCCTTGCGCTGGCGCTCGGCGAGATCGCGCCAGACGATGACATTGATCATTCCCGTCTCGTCCTCGAGCGTGACGAAGGTGACGCCGCTCGCAGTGCCCGGCCGCTGCCGTCCGGTGACCAGCCCCGTCACGCGGGTGATGCGTCCATGCGGCAGCGACTTCAACTCCGCTGCGGTTAGCATGCGCTGCCGCTGCAGCCGTCTGCGCAGCAATGCCAGAGGATGGCGTCCCAGAGTGAGCCCCAGGCTCGCATAATCGGCGACGATGTCCTCAGCTTCGTCAGGAGCAGCGAGAACGGGTGACGCTTCATTGATGGGCGAATCTGCAAGCACCGGCGGCAGCCTTTCGATGCCGCTCACGTCCCACACCGCCTGGCGGCGATGTCCGCTCAACGCGGACAAGGCACCTGCGGCCGCGAGCGCCTGCATGTCATGTGCGTTGAGATTCGTGCGACGCGCGAGATCGGCGACGCTTGCGAACGCGCGTTCGGCGCGAGCGGCGACAAGCTTTTTCCCGCCGGCTTCCGAGAGCCCTTTAACCAGGCAGAGACCGAGGCGCAGCGCGGGTTGAGGGATTTCTGAACGACACTGGGTCCCCGCGTTCACGGGGACGACGCAAGGGTTGACCGTTGCCTCTTCCGATCCTGCCATGGAAATTTCTTCCAGCGTGCATTCCCACTCGCTCACGGTGACGTCGGCAGGCAGAATGGCAACGTCGTGCCGGCGCAGATCCTGAGTGAGCTGCGAAGGCGAATAAAATCCCATCGGCTGCGAGTTGAGCAGCGCGCAGGTGAACGCCGCCGGCTCGTAGTGCTTGAGCCACGCCGAAACATAGACCAGCAGCGCGAAGCTCGCCGCGTGCGATTCGGGAAAACCGTATTCGCCGAAGCCCAGGATCTGCTGATAGATCTGCCGCGCGAATGCCTCGTCGTAGTTACGCTCGCGCATGCCTTCTATCAAGCGGCGCTCGAAGTGCTCCAGTCCGCCCTTGCGCTTCCACGCCGCCATCGATCGGCGCAGCTGATCGGATTCGCCTGGCGTGAATCCCGCGGCAACGACGGCGAGCTGCATCACCTGCTCCTGGAAGATGGGCACGCCCAGCGTTCGCTCGAGCACGCTGCGCACCGCTTCACTGGGATAGGTGATGGGATCGCTCCCTTGCCTGCGGCGCAGATAGGGGTGAACCATGCCGCCCTGGATCGGGCCGGGGCGAACGATCGCGACCTCGATCACCAGGTCGTAATAATTTTTTGGTTTGAGCCGCGGCAGCATCGCCATCTGCGCTCGCGACTCGATCTGGAACACGCCGACGGTGTCGCCGTGGCCGATCATTTCGTAGACCCCCGCGTCTTCCGGCGGCACATCGGTCAGCGCAAACGGCTTGCCGTGCCGCGCCGATACGAGAGCGAGTGCGCGGCGGATTGCGGAAAGCATGCCCAGCGCCAGCACATCGACCTTGAGCAGCCCCAGTGCATCGAGATCATCCTTGTCCCATTCGATCACCGTGCGATCGGGCATCGCCGCGTTTTCGACCGGTACCAGATGCGACAACGGCCCGCGCGAAATGACAAAGCCGCCGGTGTGCTGCGACAGGTGGCGCGGGAAGCCGAGCAGCGTCGTCACCAGTTCGAACAGATGCTGCATCAGCGGGCTCGCAGCATCGAACCCCGCCTCGGAGAGCCTCCGGGGTATCAACTGGCGCCCGTCCCACCATGCCATTGCCTTCGCCAGCCGATCGACTTCGCCCAGATCGAGCCCTAGCGCCTTTCCGACGTCACGCAGCGCCGAGCGGACGCGATAGCAAACCACCGTCGCCGTCAGCGCCGCGCGATCGCGGGTGTATTTGCGATAGATGTACTGGATCACTTCCTCGCGCCGCTGGTGCTCGAAATCGACGTCGATGTCCGGGGGCTCGTTGCGCTCGCGGGAGATGAAGCGCTCGAACAGCATTTCCATGCGCGAAGGATCGACCGCGGTGATGCCGAGGCAATAGCACACCGCGGAGTTGGCCGCCGAGCCGCGGCCTTGACACAGGATGTCTTTGCTCCTCGCGAACTCCACGACGTCGTAGACGGTGAGAAAGAAGGCCTCGTAGCGCGCTTCGCCAATGAGCGCAAGCTCGTGCTCGATCAGCTTGCGCACCTTGGCGCGCTGCGCTTCGGTCGTCCGGGCGAGTGGAAAGCGTCGCTCGAAGCCTTCCTCGGTCAGCCGGCGCAGATACGAAGTCGGCGTCTCCCCGGGCGGCACGATCTCTTCCGGATACTCATAGCGCAGCTCTTCCAGCGAGAAGTTGCAGCGCTCGGCG
>VBCY01000474.1:1974-4024 GCA_005882995.1 Betaproteobacteria bacterium | reverse complement strand
CTTTGATAGCATTTTCCCTCGTACTTGAATTGCCTTCTAACAATTATGGTAAATCGCCTTTAATCATCTTCACCCTTCTAGCAGCCTGTCGGACTGAGGTTTGAGACTGAACGCCGAGAGCGATTTTGCCGTCGGCAGAACAGCGACGGGCACCTGATGGCGTCCCGACCGCGTTGTGACCGCCCGATGTCGCCCTGCGGCCATTTTTTTTGCAGCCGGGACCCGCGTCCGGCAGGATCAGGCGGAGCTGAGGGTGAACATCCGCTTGATGTTCCATGCCATGGTCACGAGGCTCCACTCGCCACGCACCTTGTCGAGCCCGCGCAGCAGGAACTGGCGGAATCCGAGGACCGATTTGATGATGCCGAACACTGGTTCCGGGATCTGTTTACGCAGAGAATAGAGCTTCCTGCCTTCTGGCGTTTTCAGCCGATGCGCCATGGCCTCGACCGGCGTTGGGTTTTTCGGCGCGGGCGGTGGATCGGCGAAGCGCTCGGCCAGAGGTGGATGATGCGGCTGTCGGCCCATGGCGATCAGCGGCTCGATCGCTGCCGCTTCGCAGGCCGCCACATTCCCTGCGCTGAAATAGCCGGTATCGGCCAGCAGCGTTTCGGCCTCGCCCAGTTCTTCCGGCAAGGCGCCGATCTTGCCGAGCATCGGTTCGAGCTGCTGCTTGTCGTTCGAGGCTTGAACAACATCGATGGCAACCACCAGAAGACTGCCCTCCGCCACTGCAGCTTGCGCGTTGTAGCATTGCTCGAAACCGCCGCCGGCTACCGGCATGATGCGCGACTCTTCGTCGGTGAGATTGATCTGATCGGTAAGCAGCGGACCCTGCGTCGGGGGCCGAGGCGGCTTGCCGCTTGGCTTCTTGCCCGTGGCCGCAGTCTTGGCCTCCCGCGCTGCGAGTTTGGCCTCATGCTCGGCCTGCTCGCGCGCGAAGCGTTCTTTGCCGCGCGCCTCGATCTTGGTGCGAGCTTCGGCGATTTTTTGCAAGCGATCTTCGCGCCGCGCCAACTCGTCGGGTATTGACATGCCGTCAGGAATGTCCGCCTTGTCCGCAGCCTCGGCTTTGGCCATGAGTTCGGCGACTTCGGCCTTCAACTGCGCCTCGATCTTGCCCGCATGTTCATAGGAAAGCGCACTGTGTCGGCTGGCGTTAGCGTGGATCTTCGTGCCGTCGATCCCCAAAGTGCCCAGCTTCAGCATGCCCATCTCACGCGCCAGAAGCAGCACCTGAACGAACAGCCCTTCGATCTGCTTGAGGAATCTTTGCCGGAACGTCGCGATGGTGTCGTGGTCGGGATGATCGTTAGCTGCGATAAAACGAAACGCCACCGAGTCATAGGTCGCCCGCTCCAGCTTCCGGCTCGAAAATATCCCCGTCGCATAGCCATAGACCAGAATGCCCAGCAGCATCCTCGGATGGTAGGACGCCGAACCCGAGCCGCGATAGCTTCCGCTCATCGCGCGAAGGTCCATCCCGTCAATCACCTCCACCACAAACCGCGCCAGATGCTTCTCCGGTAGCCACTCGTCTACCGACGGCGGCAGAAGAAATCCGGTCTGGCGGTCAATCGTGCGGAAATTATTCATCGGGACGACATTCGCTGCAATGGAGAATCATCGCACCGATTCTATCCCAAACGATTCCTATCCCGTTAAGTCCGACAGGCTGCTAGGATCGCGCCGAGGACGGATCGAGATCGATATCGCCGGAGCCCGGATTAGGGTTGAGAACGGCGTTGATCAGGTGACGCTGTCCATGGTGTTGGCGGCGGTACGGGGCGACAATTGATTTCGTTCCGGGCGGACCTGAAGATCATGTTGGCGGCGCAGCCCGTTGATTTCCGCAAGAGCGTCCATACGCTGTCAGCGCTGGTGAGCGAAGCGCTTCGTGCGAACCCCTATTGCGGAGATATTTTTATCTTCCGCTCGAAGCGATCAGATCGCATTAAACTTTTGGCGTGGGACGGCAGCGGCATGGTTCTGGTTACGAAGTGGCTTGAGGAAGGCCGCTTTACCTGGCCGCCGATCCACGACGGTGTTG
>VBCY01000474.1:0-1933 GCA_005882995.1 Betaproteobacteria bacterium | reverse complement strand
CCCGTTGCTGTGATGTGATGTGAGAAGATCGTATTTTTACTGGAGAACTCGACGAATCATAAGTATCAAATGTCGATGGCGATTCGTCCCGAAGATCTTCCTTCAGATCCTGCTCGTCTCATTGAGATGGTGCTCTCACTCGATGCCGAGAACGATCGGCTGCGGGCCGTCATCGACACCTTCAAAGACATGGTGTTCGGCGCGCGCTCGGAAAAACTTGCTGCGGTTGTAGCCGATCAGCTCGCCCTTGATCTTGCTGATCTCGCCACGGACGTGACGCTACCGGCAGCCGCCAACGACGATCATGTGCCAAGCCAGCCAGCTGGTACGATCGGGAAGCCGCGTAAGAAGGCCCGGCGCAACATCGGCGCGCTGCCCAAGCATCTGCCGCGCTGCGAGCAAATCATCGAGCCGGAGACGACCGCGTGTCCGTGCTGCCAAGGCCGGTTGCACAAGATCGGCCAGGACGTCAGCGAGGTGCTCGACGTCATTCCGGCGATCCTGCGGGTGCTCCGCATGATCCGCCCCAAATATGCCTGCCGGGGCTGTGAAGGCGCCGTGGTACAGGCGAAGGCGTTGCCGCGGCTGATCGAGAACAGCATGGCCTCGACCGCTCTGGTGAGCCATGTGGTGGTCTCGAAGTTCGCTTGGTTCTCGACGCTGTACCGGCAGGTGCAGATCCTGGCTGGTCACGGCGTCCATCTCGACCGCTCGACCTTGGCGGGCTGGGTGAAGCGGACAGCTTGGTGGCTGAAGGGGCTCTACGAGCTCCAGCTGCGAACCATCCATGCGGCGCCTTTGTTCTTCTGCGATGAGACGCGGATGCCGGTCCTCGATCCTGGAAGGGGCCGTACCAAAACCTGCCAGTTCTGGGCTCATGCGGTCGACGACCGTCCGTGGGGCGGACCATCGCCACCGGCGGTAGCCTATGTGTTCGCGGACGGTCGCGGCAAAGGTGAGATCGCGGCGCAATTGGCCGACTATGCGGGTATCCTGCAGGTTGATGGTTATGTGGCCTATAAGTCGCTGGCCAAGGACGTGCGGGAGGCTGGAACAATCCGGCTCGCCTTCTGTCTGTTGCATGCACGACGAAAGTTCGTGAAGGTCTACAAGACGACGAACTTGCCATTCGCTCAGGAAGTGATCGAGCGGATCGCAGCGATTTACGCTATCGAGCAACGTGTCCGGGGCACGAGCGCCGAAATACGATTGGCTGCTCGCAAGAACGAGACTGGGCCGCTGATGGCGGAACTGAAGATGCGGTTGACCGAAGTGCTCAAGGACATCTCGTCCAAATCCCCACTTGCGGAGGCCATCAACTATACGCTGGGCCATTGGGATGGGCTGAACATGTTCCTGACTGACGGGCGGGTGGAGGTCGACACCAACACGGTTGAGCGTTCGATGCGTCCTATTGCACTTGGAAGAAAAAATTCGTTATTCAGTGGCAGCGAAGGCGGCGCCGAGAGCTGGGCGATTTTAGCTTCGCTCCTCAACACAGCAAAACTCAACGGGCTCGATCCGCAGACTTATCTCTGCGACGTGCTCGAGCGTATCGTGTCAGGCCGCACCAAGAACCATCAACTCCACGAACTGTTGGCCTGGAACTGGAAAGCAGCCCGCGAGGCGCCTAACCGAGCCGCGGCATGAGTGCGCGCCGTCGCCGCTCCGCGCACCCGCCGATGACAGTGGTCGCCATGCCACTCGACAAGCTTGACCTGTGGCTGCAAGGCCGAACCGGCGCCGCCGCCACCAACCTGGCCATGCTCGACGGCTTCGTGAGCGCAGTCGTGGCGGGGCCGGTGTCGATGGATCCGCCCGAGTGGATTTGCCCTCTGCTCGGCATCGAGGTCGACGCCTTCAATCATGGTGGCACACCGGAGTTCGCCGCAATCTCCGCCGTGGCGGTTCGTCATAATGTCATTGTTGAGAC
>VBCY01000473.1 GCA_005882995.1 Betaproteobacteria bacterium | reverse complement strand
CCGTGGGAGTCATGGGAGACGGGCGCACCTACGAGCACGCGGTGGCGCTGCGCGCGGTACAGACGACGGATTTCATGACCGCGCACTGGGCGCCGCTGCCCCATGATCTGCTGGCGAAGGTATCCAACCGCATCACCAACGAAGTGCGCGGCATCAACCGGGTCGTCTACGATATATCGGGGAAGCCGCCGGCGACGATCGAGTGGGAGTAGGCTTCTCTATCGAGGCTAGCCAGCGGATCGTGGGGTAGGATCAAATGGTCACCGTGAGCTGATGTCTTGACATCAAAAATGTCGGCATCTAAGATGCATCCGTGCGTACCACGCTGACCATCGACGACGATCTCGCGGGACTTCTGAAGCAGCGCGCGCGGGATTCGGGCATCTCCTTCAAGGAAGCGGTCAACCGGACGATCCGAGCCGGGCTGGGAGAAGCGGCGAAGCCTCATCGCGGCAAGGCGCCAAGGACAGTGCCCCATTCGTTCGGGTTCAGACCGGGCGTCGACCTCGACAAGCTCGGACAACTGGCCGACGAGCTGGAAGCCGAGTCGTTCGCGGCTGCAGCGGAACGATCGCATGATTCTTCCCGACGTCAACGTTCTCGTTCACGCACATAACTCGGATTCCGCGGTGCATGAAGCGGCGCGGAGCTGGTGGGATCAGTGCCTCGCGGGCTCGGAAGGTATCGGCCTCGCGTGGGCTACCCTTCTGGGTTTCATTCGTATCACCACGAATCGCAAAATCGTTGCCCGGCCGCTCGCAATACGGGACGTCATGGCACGCATCCACGGTTGGTTGGTGCTGCCGCATATTCACATTGCTCAGCCATCGGATGCACACTTCGCGCGTCTACGCGCGCAACTCGAGCGGCTGGGAACGGCTGGAAACCTCACCACCGATGCGCACCTCGCCATTCTGGCAATGGAACGGGGCTACATTCTTTATTCCACCGACGCTGATTTCGGCCGTTTCGCCGGACTGCGTTGGGTGAATCCTTGTCGAAGCTGATCAGCGGCAGGCACATGAAACGTGAGAATTTCTCGTCAGGGACGAAGTGGGAGCCGATCGTCGGCTATTCGCGCGCTGTAAGGGTCGGAGATTGCGTATGGGTCTCGGGCACGACCGCGACTGATGCGAGCGGCGCTATCGTCGGCAAGGGTGACGCGTACGCGCAGACGCGACAGGTCATCGCCAATCTCGAGCCCGCCCTGGCGATGACCGGCGCTGCGCTCGCCGATGTCGTGCGTACGCGCATTTACGTGACCGACATCACGCGCTGGGAAGAGATCGGGCGCGCGCATGGCGAAGCCTTTCGCGACATCCGTCCGGCCACGGCCATGGTTCAGGTGAGCGCACTGATCGATCCGGACATGCTGGTTGAAATCGAAGCGGACGCGGTCATCGGCGCCGGCGTGTCGCGGTGAACGACGCGCGCATGGAATCGTCAGCGGCGCGCGGATTGTCAGCTGAGAACGAGGGCGAGCGCTGGATGGCCGCGGCACTTTTGCTCGCGCGCGCCGCACAGGCGCGCGGTGAGGTTCCGGTGGGCGCCGTGGTCGTCAAGGACGGCGAGATCGTCGGGCGCGGCGGCAACTCGCCGATCGCCGCCAACGATCCGACGGCGCACGCGGAGATTGCGGCACTGCGTGACGCCGCCCAGTCGCTGGGCAACTACCGCATGCCCGACTGCGATCTCTATGTCACGCTCGAGCCGTGCGCCATGTGCGCAGGAGCGATCATGCATGCCCGCATTCGCACACTCATCTACGGCGCGCGCGATCCCAAGACCGGCGCCTGCGGCAGTGTGGTGGATCTTTTCGCCGAACCTTCGCTCAATCACCACACGAGTGTGACGGGGGGAGTAGCGGAAAAAGAGTGCGCAAGCCTGCTGTCCAATTTTTTCGCCGCGCGTCGCTCCGGCTCCTTTCGATGAGTTCTCGGAGCTACGGCATCGGCATCTATGCGCCGGCAGGATTCGCGACCGAGCCTGCCGCCGTCGATCGCGCCGTCGCGCGCCTGGAGGCAGCAGGTCATCGTGTGGTAGTCGATCCAACGGCCAAAGGCCGCTGGCAGCGCTTCTCCGCGACCGACGACGAGAGGCTCGCGGCGGTCATGCGCATGGCGTCCGATCCAGCGGTCGAGCTCGCCATCGCGGTGCGCGGAGGCTACGGCTGGTCGCGCCTGCTCGAGCGTCTGGATTTCGCTGCTATCGCTGCCTCCGACAAACGCTGGCTCGGTCACAGCGACTTCACCGCCTTTCAACTCGCCGCGCTTGCGTCGGCGGGAATGGTGACCTTTGCGGGACCCATGGCCGCCTACGACTTCGGCGCAGAGGAGCCGTCTCAATTCACCTTGAACCATTGCTGGGATTTGCTTGCGCGTCCGCAATACGTGATCGAATGTGCGCTTTCAGGGGCGCCGGCAGGCTTCACCGCCGAGGGCATTTTGTGGGGAGGCAATCTGTCGCTCGTCGCCCATCTTGCGGGGACACATTACATGCCACGCATCGACGGCGGCATCCTATTCGTTGAGGACGTGGCAGAACATCCGTATCGCGTCGAGCGAATGCTCTACCAGCTCTACCACGCCGGCATTCTCGGCCGGCAGCGTGCTTTGCTCTTGGGCAGATTCAGCGGTTTCGACCCTGGCGCGAACGACAACGGTTACAACCTGGAGACAATGATAGGGCAGGCGCGCGCAGCGTTCGGGATTGCAGTTTTTAGCGGTCTGCCGTTCGGGCATTGCCGAGACAAGGTCACGCTACCTGTTGGAGCCCGGTGCTCGCTGTCGGTGCGCGATGGGATCGGTAGACTCGCCTTGTCGCACTACACGACAGCGTCAAGACAAACGGCGTGACTTATCGGGATCGGGCAACCTCGAACCGGTAGACAACCTCTCCTTGGAGCTCGCCCCCCTTATCGAAGCTGCGCTCGACAAATCGCGCGACCCGATCGACATCGATGGTGAACACCGTCGAGCAGCGCGTCCCATAGTCGGGATGCACGATGAATGCGGACGAGAGCAATCGCTCCCAAGCTTCCGCGACGCCGGTCGACGGAAGGCTCGACGGAGGAGCGCGCTCGCGATCGGCGAGGAGCGCGAACGCGCCTTCCACAGGATCTGCGTTCTCGGAGAGCGCTGCCGCGAGCCTCGCTTTGGCTCGCAGCAACTTAGGCCACGGTGTCTCGAGCAGGTGATTGGAAAGGCCATGGATGCCTGAGCCCAAAGCGACGGCGCCGCTCGCTCGATTCGAGACGTATGCCGCCGCATTGCCGAGGGGACGCGACGGTGTTTCTGCTTCGGAAGGTGAGCGTGCGCGATCGACCATCGCGCCGATCAGCAGATTGAAGCCGTGATAGCGCCCTGCGTCGACGCCGAGGCGCGCCGCACATTCGAGCGGCGAGGCTTCATCGCGCAGAGCGAGGGTCACCAGCCCGCCTCGAGATGGCGCCGCCGGATCGCGTGGGACGCCTTCGCGATAGTTGGTAATCAGGGACCAGCGCCCACTGCGGGTGACGCCGAACCAGGTGCCGCCGCCGACGGTGTCTCTTCCGGCGAGGATGCCCTCCGCCCACCATTGCGCAGGCTCGGCAACGCGCGCGTGAAACTCGTCGCGGTTGGCTGCAATCAGCAGCTCATAACGTGGATGCGCTTGGAGCGCGACCAGAGCAAGGCACACGGATCGATGCGATCGATGGAAGCGGCTCGCTTAAACCGCGGCGACGAAGCGCTCGATTCGACGTTGCGCCCCGGAAGCGAGGAACGACTCAAAATCGAGATCGCTGAGCAGAGCTGAAAGTCTCGCTTCGAAGCCCTGGGCATCGGCCACGTTTTCGTAGACTTCCATCCACAGCAACGGCTCATCCTGCCGCCGCAACAGCCGGCCGACGACGCCTGCGCGACTCTCCACTGCAGCGAGCAACGCGGCTACCGCGCGACGTGCAGAGGTGGCGCGGTCGGGGTCGACACGGTAGTAGATGTAATAGCAAACTGGCCCAGCGCTCATGCGATGCGGCCCCGCGGCGGCGCCGCTTCCGGTACAGGATAGGGCAGGGGTAACAATGCCAGGACAGGGCCGTCCGGCGAACCGACTCGCACGTCAGCGCTTTCGCGCGCAGCGATCTGCAATACTGCGAGAAGATCGGCGCCGCCCGCCGGCGACGTGGCTGCATTGACGACGCTGCCGCATGGCTGATCGCCGAAGGCCGCGCTGAAAAGGCGAGCTCCCGCTTGCGGCGGCGACGCCTCGACATGAGCAAGCACCAGGCGCTCTTTCAGTCGCCCGAGATACTGCATGCGAGCGACAATCTCCTGACCGCTGTAACAGCCTTTGTTGAAGCTTAGGCCTTCGAGCGCATCCCAATTTGCTGTTTGCGGCACATATTGATCGGCCGTCGGCGGAGTGATCCGCGGCACTCCCGCGCGAATGGTGAGCCATTCCCATACCGGAAAGCCAGCAGGGCGCGCAGCCACGCTGAAGCGCTCCCACATCTTCGCGGCACGCTGAGGATCGACCCACGCGACGAAGCGCGCGCCGGGTAATGCGACGGTCGCCGCGCCTTTCGTCTCGGCCACCTGATGAGTTGTCGGGATGTCTCCGAATGCGTCGCGCACGGCGGATGAGCTGGCCGGTCCGCCGATCCCCAGTCGCACCGTTCTGGCACTGGTGTCTTCGATGACAACTCGTGATCGCAACATGAAGAGGCCGAGTCGCTTGCGGATCGTCTCGAGCATTGTGGCGGGGAGCAGAAGCTCGAAGTGTTCCGGTCCAGTGCGCCTCAGCACAAAGTTGACCAGCATGCGTCCCTTTGGCGAGCACCACGCTCCGAATTGCCATGCGCCGGGCGCGAGCGCAAGCACGTCATTGGTGAGCTGGCCCTGCAGGAATTGGGCAGCGTCGGGCCCGTTCACTGAGAGAGTAGAGAGCGGACCCAGATCGCAAACCACAGCGCTGTCTCGAGCGGCTTCCAGTTCGGCAGTGAGATCACCGAAGCTCAAGACTGTGTCGGCTTCGGTTTTCGCGCCGCGCGCAACCAGAAACTCAGTCCAGGAACTCATGCCGGCACTGTTCGCGAGCGCCGAGTTGCTGACGGCGCCAGGACGATGGATGTGCTAAAATTCAAAGTTAGCTCGGGTTGCCGTGGGCGTTGGATTCATGGCCGCTCGGGAAATTCGCAGATTCGCCCGTTCAGGGTGCCTTGACTGACATCAGGCCCGGTGGCGGATCGAGGCTCAACCCTGAAAAAGGAGTGTATTTATGTCGGTCACGATGCGTCAAATGCTGGAAGCCGGGGTGCATTTCGGCCACCAGACACGCTACTGGAATCCGAAGATGGCCGATTACATCTTCGGCCAGCGCAACAAGATTCACATCGTCAATCTGGAAAAAACGCTGGCGATGTACCAGGAGGCGCTGAAGTTCGTGCGCCAGCTTGCAACGAATCGCGGAACCATTCTGTTCGTCGCCACCAAGCGTCAAGCTCGCGACATCATTGCTGAAGAAGCGCAGCGCGCCAGCATGCCTTATGTCGACCACCGCTGGTTGGGGGGCATGCTGACCAACTTCAAGACCGTGAAGGCCTCGATCAAGCGCCTGAAAGACCTGGAAACCATGGCGCAGGATGGCACCTTCGACAAGATGAGCAAGCGCGAGGCGTTGACCCTGCAGCGGGAGATGGACAAGCTCAACCGTAGTCTGGGCGGCATCAAGGAAATGAACGCCTTGCCCGACGCGCTGTTCGTGATCGATGTCGGTTATCAGAAAATCGCGGTAACGGAAGCAATGAAGCTCGCTATTCCGATCGTCGGTGTTGTCGACACGAATCATTCGCCCGACGGCATCGCCTACGTGATACCGGGGAACGACGATTCAAGCCGAGCGATCCGCTTGTACGCACGCGGCATTGCGGACGCAATTCTCGAGGGCAGAAGTCAGGTGATCCAGGAAATCGTGCAGACGGAGGAGTTCGTCGAGGTATCGGGCGAGGAAGCGACGGCGTGAACGTCGCTGAAGTTACTCTTTTCCGAGGCAGGGCAGCGGCGCCAGCGCGGAGCGTCGGGGCACATCAGGGGGCATAGCGACGGGGCTCATGGCCCTTTTTTTTTGGGTGATACGGGATTGGAGTGACGAAGCATGGCTGAAATTGCAGCAGGCATGGTGATGGAACTGCGCGGCCGCACGGGGCTGGGCATGATGGAGTGCAAGAAGGCGCTCACCGAAGCGCAGGGCGATATGGCCAGGGCAGAAGAGCTCCTGCGCGTCAAAAGCGGTGCCAGGGCCTCGAAGGCGGCGGACCGTCTCGCGGCGGAGGGCGTCATCGGACTCCACGTTTCAGCGGATGCCAAGCTAGCGGCGCTGGTCGAAGTGAATTGCGAGACGGACTTTGTCGCCAAAAACGAGGAATTCAAGACCTTTGCGGTGGAAGTGGCGCAGGTAGTGGCGCGCGACAACCCGGCAGACATCACCCGTCTCGCTGCCTCCAAAATCGCCTCCGGCGAATCCGTGGAGGCACGCCGCGTCGCGCTGGTGCAGAAGATCGGAGAGAATCTATCCATTCGCCGCTTTGCGCGCAGAGCCGCGATCGGTCACATCGCGTCCTATGTACACGGTACTCGCATCGGCGTCCTGGTCGACTTCACGGGCGGCGGTTCGATGCTGGGCAAGGATCTCGCCATGCACATCGCCGCACTCAAGCCAATTGCAGTGGACCGCAATCAGATCCCTGAGGATGTGATCGCGCGCGAGCGGGCGATCGCAGTGGCGCGGGCCGCCGAATCCGGTAAACCGGCGAACATCGTCGAAAAGATGATCGAGGGGGCTGTCTCCAAATTCGTGGCTGAAGTGACGCTCATGGCGCAGCCCTTCGTAAAGGGCGACGGCAAACAGACCGTCGGCCAGCTGCTCAAAGCACAGGGAGCCACGGTCAACGCCTTCACCTTGTTTGTCGTGGGAGAAGGCATCGAAAGGAAAAAGGATGATTTCGCGGCGGAAGTCGCTGCGATGGCCAAAGCTTGAACCGGGTCAAACTGACGGAGCGCCACCCGATGACCGCACCGACGATCGCGCCTCTGGCCAGCGTAGGTCCGATGGCGAGGAAAGAGCCGGCGTACCGCCGAATATTGCTTAAACTCTCCGGCGAAGCGCTGATGGGCAACGACCCCTACGGCATCAACCGCGAGGTGATTGACCGCATCGTCGCCGAGATTGGCGAGGTTGTGCGACTTGGAGTCCAGGTCGCGGTGGTCATCGGCGGCGGCAATATCTTCAGAGGTGTCGCGCCCGGCGCAGCCGGGATGGACCGCGCGACGGCCGACTACATGGGGATGCTCGCCACGCTGATGAACGCGCTCGCGCTCCAGGATGCGATGCGCCGCGCCGGGATCGTTTCCCGGGTGCAATCCGCATTGTCCATCGAGCAGGTCGCCGAGCCGTACATCCGCGGCAAAGCGTTGCGCTACCTGGAAGAGAACAAGGTCGTCGTCTTCGCGGCGGGAACCGGCAACCCGTTCTTCACCACCGATACGGCAGCGGCTCTGCGCGGGCGGGAGATGGGAGTCGACATCGTTCTGAAGGCGACCAAGGTCGACGGCGTCTACACCTCCGATCCGAACAAGGACCCCGCGGCGAGGCGCTATCCAAGCCTCACTTTCGACGAGGCGATCGTCAAGAATCTCAAAGTGATGGATGCCACCGCGCTTGCCTTGTGTCGTGATCAGAACATGCTGCTCAAGGTGTTCAGCATCTTCTCGCCAGGAGCGCTGAAACGCGTGGTCATGGGTGAAGACGAAGGCACGCTCGTACACTGCTGAAGCGTCAAGGAGAAACGGATGATCGCAGACGTCAAGAAGGCGGCCGAGCAGAAGATGCAGAAGTCTGTCGAAACGCTGAAGACCGATCTCGGAAAGGTGCGGACCGGCCGCGCCCACACCGGTCTGCTCGATCACATCAAGGTCGACTATTACGGCTCGATGATGCCGATCAACCAGGTGGCCAATGTCACGCTGGCCGATGCCCACACCATCGCCGTGCAGCCGTGGGAGAAGAAAATGGTCCAGGTCGTCGAGAAGGCGATCCGGGATTCCGATCTGGGTATCAATCCGGCAACTTCAGGCGACGTGATTCGCGTTCCGATGCCGCCGCTTACCGAAGAAAGGCGCAAGGAATTGGTGAAGGTCGTGCATAAGGAAGCGGAAAATACGCGCATTGCAGTGCGCAATATCCGCCGCGACGCAATAAGTCACCTCAAGGATCTGCTCAAGGCCAAGTCGGTTTCGGAGGACGACGAGCGCCGCGCGCAGGAGGACGTTCAGAAACTCACCGACCGCTTCATCGGCGAGATCGACAAGGTCTTGCATACGAAAGAAGCGGACCTGATGGCGGTCTAAGCGACGCCAAAGCGTCGCGCACACCGCTCATTCATGCTGTTCACGAGTTCGACCCGGGACATCCCGGCTGCGCGCCAGGTTCCGCGGCACATCGCCATCATCATGGATGGTAACGGCCGCTGGGCGAAGCAGCGGCGCTTGCCTCGCGTCGCCGGCCACCGCAAGGGCGTGGAGGCGGTCCGTGCAACGGTGCGCGCGTGCGTCGCGCGGGGCGTCGAATATCTTACGCTGTTCGCGTTCTCCAGCGAAAACTGGCGCCGGCCTGCCGACGAAGTTTCCATTCTCATGCAGCTTTTTCTGCGGACACTGGAGCAGGAAGTCGCCAAGCTCGATGAGAACGGCATCCGCTTTCGCGTCATCGGCGACACCTCGCATTTCGAAACGAGGATCCGCGAGTTGATCGCGGCGGGAGAGAAGCACACTGCGCACAATGAGCGTCTGACGCTGACCGTTGCGGCGAATTACGGCGGGCGCTGGGACATTGCGCAGGCGGCACGCCGCCTGATCGCGTCCGAACCCGACGCGGTACGTGATTTTGCGCCAGAGGCGCTCGAACCTTACCTCTCGATGGCCTATGCACCCGAGCCGGATCTTTTCATCCGCACGGGCGGCGAGCAGCGTATCTCGAACTTCTTGCTGTGGCAACTCGCCTACACGGAATTGTATTTCACCGACCTGCTGTGGCCCGATTTCGACGCGGCCGCACTCGATGAGGCAATCACGTCGTACCTCCAGCGCGAACGACGCTTCGGGCGCACCAGCGAACAGGTGCAGGCCGCCAGGGGTTGACTGACGATGCTCAAAACGCGCCTGGTGACGGCAGCTGTGCTAATCCCGCTGGTTCTGGTCGCGTTGTTCGGGCTTGGCGCACGCGGTTGGGGTGTCGTGACCCTCGCGGTCGTGGTCATCGGGGCAGGAGAATGGGCAAGGCTGGCTGGCATGAGGCCCGTTGCATCAATGCTGTTTGTCGTCGTCACGCTGATCGTCGGCATGATCCTGCTTTTCGCAACTGGGCCCGACTTCTCGGCCGAGCGCGGGTGGCCGGATGTCATTCTCGCGTCCATCTGCGGAGTCGCGACGCTGTTCTGGCTCTTCATTGCTCCGCTGTGGTTGTACTTTGGCTGGCGCATCGAATCTGCGCCAGTTCTCGCCTTCGTCGGCTGGTTGCTGCTGACGGCGACCTGGGTGGCGGTGGTGCAGGTTCGTACCCGCGCCGCGGGGCTGCTTCTCGCCCTGATGGCGATAATATGGGTCGCCGATACGGCGGCCTATTTCGCAGGCCGCCGCTACGGACGAAACAAGCTTGCACCATCGATCAGCCCCGGCAAGACCTGGGAAGGCGTCTACGGCGCGATGATCGCCGTCGCGATCTATGCGCTGGCGCTGCTGCCGCTGGCTTCGTCGAGCGGATGGGTGCACGCCATCGATCTAACGACCACACTCGCATGGGTTGCAGTTGCGCTGCTGATCGCCATCCTTTCGATCGTCGGCGACCTGTTCGAATCGCAGTTGAAGCGGCAGCGTGGCGTGAAGGACAGCGGTCGAATTCTCCCCGGCCACGGCGGTGTGCTCGATCGCATCGACGCATTGCTGGCAGCGATGCCGGGCGCGGCGCTTGTTGAACACTATCTCATTCGCTGATATGAGCGGCGTGACGAAGCGCAGCATCGTCATTCTCGGCGCAACCGGGTCGATCGGAGCGTCTGCCGTCGATGTCATCATGCGTCATCCGGAGCGCTTCCAGGTGGCTGCACTGAGCGCGCAGCGGCAATGGCAGGTCCTGCTCGAGCTTCTCCGGCGCACGCGCGCTCCGTACGCAGCAATGCTCGACGCGCGCGCGGCGCGCGAACTCGGCGACGCCCTGCGTCGCGAGGATCTGCCGACGCGCGTACTGCAAGGGGAAGAGGGATTGTGCGCGATTGCCACCCTTGCAGAGGCCGATACGGTGATCGCCGGCATCGTCGGCGCTGCGGGATTGGCGCCAACCTTGGCTGCCGCGCGCGCAGGTAAGCGGATCCTGCTCGCCAACAAGGAAACGCTGGTGCTAGGAGGACACCTTTTCATCGAGGCCGCGCGTGAAGGTGACGCCACGATCCTCCCCATCGACAGCGAGCACAATGCGATCTTTCAATGTCTGCCGCCCAAACGCACGGGCGGTGCGGCAGACTGTGGCGTGCGGCGCATCGTTCTGACGGCGTCGGGGGGGCCGTTCCGCTCTACACCGATCGCTGAGCTTGAACAGGTGACGCCGGATGCAGCGTGCGCGCATCCGAATTGGCGCATGGGCCGCAAGATTTCGGTCGATTCGGCGACGATGATGAACAAGGGCCTCGAGGTGATCGAAGCGCACTGGCTTTTTGGCGCCGAAGCCGATGCGATCGACGTCGTGATTCATCCGCAGAGCATCGTTCATTCGCTGGTGGAATACGTCGACGGGTCGGTGCTGGCGCAGCTTGGAAATCCGGACATGCGCACCCCCATTGCCCAGGGGCTTGCCTGGCCCGATCGCATCGATGCCGGCGTCGCGACGCTCGATCTGGCGCGCGTTGGCGCGTTGAACTTCGCGCTGCCTGATGCGCATCGCTTTCCATGTCTCGGACTTGCCTACGCGGCGCTGAGGCATGGTGGAACCGCGCCCGCGGTGCTCAATGCAGCCAACGAGGTCGCCGTGGCAGCGTTTCTGGATGGACGCATCGGCTTTTTGGACATTGCAGTCACCTGCGAACGAACCCTGTCGCACATCGACCCGAAGCCTCTGACGTCGTTCGCTGAAGCGCTTGACGCCGACGAAGAGGCGCGACGTGTCGCCCGGCAGCTGTTGTGCTCGCTGAATACTCACCGGCTCTCCGCATGATCGACTTCGCGCAAAAGATCGTCGCATTCGTCATCACCTTGGGCGTGCTGGTCGTGTTCCACGAGCTCGGCCATTACGTCGTGGCGCGACTCGCACACGTCAAGGTGCTGCGCTTTTCAGTGGGATTCGGACGCATCCTCTGGTCGCGCCGGATCGGTCCTGATAGAACGGAATGGGCGCTCTCCGCCGTACCTCTGGGCGGTTACGTCAAGATGGTCGACGAGCGCGAAGGAGCTGTTGCGCCGGCCGATCTGCCGCGGGCATTCAATCGGCAGAGCGTCTGGCGGCGGATGGCCATCGTCGCCGCGGGGCCGCTTGCCAACCTGCTTCTGGCTGTGCTGTTGTTCGCCGGCACTTATGTCGCCGGTATCCCAGGCCAACGCGCATTGTTAGCACCACCGCCTCCAGGCACGCCGGCGGCGACGGCAGGTCTGGCGGGAGGCGATCTCATCACAGCCGTGGACGGCGAGCGCGTTCGTTCGTGGCAGGACCTGCGTTGGCGCTTGCTCAAGGAGTCCGGAAGCGCGGACGTTTCGGTCGCGGTCGAGCGTCCGGATGGCACGTCGGCGATTCACTCGCTACCGCTCGCCACGCTCGACAGCGGCGATTGGGAAGGCAATTTTCTCGCTGTCCTCGGATTGAGGACGGACCTGGGGCCGCCGATCGTACGCGGCACCCTTTCCGGCAAGCCCGCTGCAGTGGCTGGCATACGCAGCGGCGACGCAATCGTCGCAGTGAACGCAGCGCCGGTGCGCTCGCCAGCTGACGTGGCAGCGATCACCAACGCACACCCCGAAGAGCCTCTCACTTTCACGCTGCGCAGAGACGGTGCAGATATCGAGGTCGAGCTGGTTCCCGAGGCGAGCGAGCAAAACGGACATCGCATTGGTCTTGCCGGCATGCAACTCGGTGTCGATCCCGCGGTCGCGGAACGCGTTGCGATCACGGTGCGTTACGGATTGCTCGATGCATTCGTCCAAGGCGCCAAGAAAACGTGGGAGCTCGCCGTCTTCACCCTGAAAATGCTCGGCCGCATCCTGATCGGCGACGCGTCGTTGAAGAACATCAGTGGACCGCTGACGATGGCGGATTACGCCGGTCAGTCCGCGCAAGCCGGCGTGCTGACTTTCATTGGCTATCTTGCGCTCATCAGCATCAGTCTGGGTGTGCTCAACTTGCTGCCAGTGCCTTTACTCGACGGCGGGCACCTGATGTATTATCTCGCCGAGATTGTTAAAGGCAGTCCCGTCTCCGACCGCGTTCTCGAGGTCGGGCAGCGCATCGGCATGGCGGTGCTCGCGATGCTGATGGCCTTGGCGCTTTTCAATGACCTTTCCCGACTCTTCTGAGACGCCCGTGCATCGCGCGCGCCGGCGCCAAATGAACGCCGGCGCGTGGCTCAAGATCCTGCACATGCTGCTCCTTGCGGCGCTTGCGCACTCTGCTGAGGCTTTCGATCCCTTCACCGTACGCGACATCCGTGTCGAAGGCGTGCAGCGCACCGATGCCGGCACTGTGTTCAACTACCTTCCGATCAAGGTGGGTGACCGCGTCGACGACGAGAAGGCGTCCGCCGCGGTCAAGGCGCTTTATGCGACCGGTTTCTTTCGCGACGTGCGGCTCGAAGTAGAGGGCGACGTTCTCGTCGTCATCGTTCAGGAGCGCCCAACCATCAGCCAGATCGAGATTGTCGGCGTCAAGGAGTTCGAGAAGGACACGCTGCGCAAGGCGCTCAAGGACATCGGAGTCGCCGAGTCACGCATCTTCGACCGCTCGGCGCTCGATCGCGCCGAGCAGGAGCTCAAACGCCAGTACATCAACCGCGGCTATTACGCCATGCAGGTCGCCACCACCGTGACGCCGCAGGAGCGAAACCGCGTGGCGATCAACTTCAATGTGACCGAAGGCGATGTCGCCAAGATCGCCAAGATCAACATCATCGGCGCGAGCGTCTTCCCAGAGAGCACGCTCATCAAAGAGATGCAGCTCTCCACGCCGGGCTGGCTCACGTGGTACACCAAGAACGACCAGTATTCCAAGCAGAAGCTCCAGGCGGACCTTGAAACGCTGCGCAGCTATTACACCAATCGCGGTTACCTCGAGTTTGCGGTCGACTCCACCCAGGTGTCGATCACGCCCGACAAGGAAGACATCTACATCACCATCAACATCACCGAGGGGCCGAAGTTCACCGTCTCCGACGTGCGCATTGCAGGTGATCTGCTGCTGCCCGAGCCGGAGCTGATGCGGCTCGTTCTGATCAAACCGGGGGACGTCTACTCTCGCGAGAGGCTCACCCAATCGACCAAAGCGATCTCGGACCGATTGGGCAGCGATGGCTACGCCTTCGCCAACGTCAATGCCATTCCCGAAGTCGATCGCACTGCGCACACCGCTGCATTCACCTTTTACGTCGATCCGGGTCGCCGCATCTATGTGCGCAGCGTGAATATCAGCGGTAATGCTCGAACACGCGACGAAGTGATCCGCCGGGAGGTGCGGCAGCTCGAGGACGCATGGTATGACGCTACGCGAATCGAGCGTTCCAAGGTGAGGATCACACGACTTCAGTTTTTCGAGGACGTCAACCTCGAGACGCCCGCGGTCCCCGGCAGTCCTGACCAGGTGGACGTCAACATCACCGTGACCGAGAAGCCGACCGGGAACGTCCTCGCCGGCGCTGGCTATTCCAGCGCCGAAGGCCTCGTACTGTCAGCGTCGATTTCGCAGAACAACGTCCTCGGCACAGGCAACTCGCTTTCGGCAAGCATCAACACCAGCAAGGTGAACCGGATCATCGCTGTTACCTATATCGAACCGTACTGGACTCCGGACGGCATCTCGCGGACACTCGAGTTCTATGATAGGAACACGAACACGACTTCGTTGACGGTAGCTCAATACGCGGCCAACACGCTGGGCGGCGCGATCGGATTCGGTATTCCGGTCACCGAAACCGACGCGATCAGCATCGCTTTTCGCGGAGAGCACACCAACCTCACGCTCTACCAGGGCAGTCCGGTGATCTACTACGACTTCGTCAGGGAGTTTGGTTATTCCACGAACAGCTATATCATCAGCGGCGGCTGGTCGCGCGACACGCGAGACAGCATCCTTTTCCCCACGCGCGGCATCCTGCAGAGCGCCTACGCGGAATTCGCGTTGCCTTTCGGCAATCTCTACTATTACAAGACGGGCTACACGCTCCAATGGTTCACGCCTCTCCCCTTGAGCTCGGTCCTGATGCTGCGCACCGACTTGGGCTACGGTGGCGGGCTCGGCGGCAAACCGCTGCCCTTCTTCAAGGCGTATTATGCGGGGGGCGTGGGGTCCGTCCGCGGTTATGACACCGCCTCGCTCGGTCCGCAGGATCTTGCGGGGAACGCGCTGGGAGGCAGGCAAAAGATCGTCGGCAACGCCGAGCTTTTTTTCCCAATGCCGGGACTAAAGGCGGGCGATCAATCCGTGCGTCTGTCGGTCTTCGCCGACGCGGGGCAAATATACGACAATGGTTTCGAGCCCAATCTCGAGTCGTTTCGCTATTCGACGGGGGCGGGACTGGCCTGGAACTCGCCGATCGGGCCGCTTAAGTTCAGCTATGGTTATCCGCTGAATTCGGGACCGCACGACAAGATTCAGCGCTTTCAGTTTCAAGTTGGAACGGTATTCTGAGCATGGCGACAGGCGGGAGCGAACCTTGACAGATGTTATGCAAAAGTTGTCGACGCGCGTCGCCGGTGTGTTGCTTCTGGCCGCCCTGAGCGTTCCGGCGTTCGCTCAGGGATCCGAGTACAAGATTGGCTTTATCAACAGCGAGAGGCTGTTCCGGGAAGCCGCCCCCGCGAAGCGTGCACAACAGAAACTGGAAAAGGAGTTCGCCGGTCGTGACGCAGAAATCCAGAAGTTATCCAAGCAGATCCGCGACCTCCAAAGCCAGCTCGAAAAAGACAGCGTGACCATGCCCGAGGCAGAACGGCGCAACAAGGAGCGGGATCTCGCGAATATGAATCGCGACTTGCAGCGCTCTCAGCGCGAGTTTCGCGAAGACTTGAACCTGCGCCGTAACGAAGAGCTCTCCGCGGTGCAGGAGCGCGCCAATAAGGTGATCCAGCAGATCGCTGTTGACGAGAAATTTGACCTG
The DNA here is from genome assembly GCA_005882995.1 of Betaproteobacteria bacterium. GTDB lineage: Bacteria > Pseudomonadota > Gammaproteobacteria > Burkholderiales > Casimicrobiaceae > PALSA-1003. The sequence goes on along the minus strand of VBCY01000473.1, from coordinate 14,004 downwards.
ATCATCCAGGAGGTCGTCTATGCGAGCCCGCGCATCGACATCACTGACCGGGTGATCAAGGCGCTCGCCGACAGGTAGGCGCGCAGACGGGGGCGAATGGGTCCACGCCATCCGTCCTCGGGCGTTCAGTTAAGCGTGCTTGCGGCGCGTACGGGCGCCGCGCTGGTCGCCAGCGAAGCCAATGCCGGTGCAATCATCATCGACCGTGTGGCGACGCTCGATGCGGCGGACACCGGCGCCATCGCGTTTCTTTCAAACCCGAAGTACCGCAATCGTCTCGCGCTGACGCGCGCCAGCGCGGTCATCGTTTCTGCGGCGGACGCGGCGGCGACGGCGCTTCCGAAGCTGGTGACGCCCGATCCTTACGCCACTTACGCACGCATTGCCGCGATATTCAACCCTCCGGCGCCGGTCGTGCCGGGGATCCATCCCACCGCAGCAGTCGCGGAAGGCGTTCGTGTTCCTCCGAACGCGCGCATCGGCCCCCACGTGTCGATCGGTGAGCGGGCCACCATCGGGGAGAGGACGCAGATCCACGCCGGGTGCGCGATCGGTGACGATTGCGAGATCGGCGAGAATTGCGTGTTGCATCCTCGAGTCGTCGTCTACGCGCGCTCGGTCATCGGCGCGCGCACCATCATTCATTCCGGTGTCGTCATCGGCGGGGACGGCTTCGGCATGGCCGAGCATGAAGGAAGATGGCTTAAAGTGCCGCAGCTTGGGCGGGTGGTCATCGGCAGCGACGTCGAGATCGGCGCCAACACCACTATCGACCGAGGCGCGCTCGGCGACACCGTCATCGAGGACGACGTCAAGCTCGACAACCTGATACAGATCGGTCACAACTGCCGCATCGGCGCGCACACGGCAATCGCAGGCTGCGCCGGCATCGCCGGCAGCACGCACGTCGGCCGCAACTGCAAGATCGGCGGCGCGGCGATGATCAACGGCCATATCGAGATTGCCGACGGGACGGTCATATCCGCGGCCAGCGGTATCTCGAGCTCGATTACCGAGCCAGGCGTCTACACCGGTGCTTTTCCGTCACTTCCGCATCGCGAATGGCAGCACGTGGTGTCGGTGATGCGCAAGCTGCGCACGCTGGTGCAGCGCGTGCGCGCATTGGAGCGCCGGCAGTAAGGGGGAATAGGATGGGAGAAATGGACATCGTGGAAATCATGCAGCATTTGCCGCATCGCTTTCCTTTTCTGCTCGTTGACCGCATCGTGGAATGCATTCCGGGGAAAAGCATCAAGGGTGTGAAAAATGTCACGGCGAACGAGCCTTTCTTCCAGGGACACTTTCCCTATTACCCGGTGATGCCGGGGGTGCTCATCATCGAGGCTCTTGCGCAGGTGTCGCTGATCCTGTTCTACGAGACCATCGATCGTCTCCCGAACGACCGGTCGCGCATTTTCCTTGCCGGCATCGACGCTGCCCGGTTCAAGCGCCAAGTGCTGCCGGGAGACCAGCTCCTGCTTGAAGCCACCGAAAGGCGGCTGGTTCGAGGAGTGGGCAAGTTTTCGGTGCGAGCGAGCGTGCGCGATAGTCTCGTCGCCGAGGCGCAATTGCTCGCCGCGCTGCGAGACGTCTGACGCGGCAGGCGCATGGCGAGCGTCCATCCAACGGCGATCGTTTCGGCCGGCGCGGATCTCGCATTGGGCGTGGACATCGGGCCCTTCAGCGTCATCGGCGACGAGGTGTCGATTGCCGAGGGGACTCTCATCGCAGCTCACGTCGTCATCGGTGCGCGCACTACCATCGGCCGGAACAACCGGATTTTTCAGTTCGCATCGGTCGGAGAAATTCCGCAGGATCGCAAGTACGACGGCTCCCCGACCCGAACCGTCATTGGCGACAGCAACGTCGTGCGCGAGTTCGTGACGATTCATTCGGGAACAGCGCAGGATCGCGGCGTGACGACCATCGGCAACGGCAATTGGCTCCTCGCCTATTCGCACATCGCGCACGACTGCGTCATCGGCAATGACACGACCTTCTCCAACAATGCGCAGCTCGCCGGGCACGTCGTGGTCGACGATTTCGCGTCGCTCGGCGGCTTTGTGGGAGTCCATCAGTTCTGCCGGGTGGGTGCACACGTATTCGTCGCCGCGGGATCGATCGTGCTGCAGGATGTTCCGCCGTTTGTCACGGTCGCCGGCTATCCGGCCAAGCCCCGCGGTATCAATAGCGAGGGACTGCGCCGCCGAGGGTTCACCGCCGAGGCTCTCTCGGCCATCAAACGCGCCTACAAGACCCTCTACCGAGAGGGTCTGCCCCTGGAGGAAGCCCGCGCCAGGATCGGCGACGACGCGAAAGCCGCGCCTGTGCTGAGGCCCTTGGCCGCTTTCCTGGAGAATCCGGGACGCGGCCTGGTCCGCTGATTCCATGTCCCTTGGTGTACCGGTCACCATCGGCATCGTGGCCGGTGAAGCCTCGGGCGACGCGCTCGCGGCACAGCTCATCCGCGCCGTGTCGGAGCGGATTCCGGAGGCGCGCTTCGTCGGAATCGGCGGACCACGCATGGAGTCGGCCGGATGCGAGCTATGGTATCCGCTCTCGAAGCTCTCGCTGCGCGGAATCGTCGAGGTGCTGGCTCATGTCCCCGAACTGATGCGTATCCGCGGCGATGTTTATCGCCGTTTGCGGGCAGCGAAGGCCTCCCTGTTCATAGGCGTCGATGCGCCCGACTTCAATCTCGGCCTGGAAGCGCGTCTCAAGCGCCATCGCGTACGCACCATTCATTACGTGAGCCCGTCGGTGTGGGCGTGGCGGCGTGATCGCATTCAGACGATCGGGCGCGCCGCACACCGCCTGCTCGCGCTGTTTCCTTTCGAGCCGCCGCTCTACGAAGCTGCCGGCCTCAGCGTGACCTTCGTCGGACACCCGCTGGCGGCCGAGGCAGCGACGGCTTCGAGCCGCCGGGAAACACGGGAGCTGTTGAAACTCGAAGCGAGCCGACCTGTGTTCGCATTGCTGCCGGGAAGCCGCATGGGCGAGCTCGAGATGCACAGTGAGCTCGTCCTGCGTACCGCCGCGGAGATCGTCGATGCGCAACCCGAAGCTCGCTTCGTCGTGCCGCTGGTGAGCCGCGAGACGCGTCAGTATTTCGAGGAGGCCGCCTATCGCCTTGAGCTCGAGTCGTTGCCGCTGAAGCTGCTCTATGGGCACGCCGACCATGCACTGAGAGCGGCAGATGTGGGTATCGTTGCATCGGGGACCGCGACGCTCGAAGCTGCGATGTCGCGCTGCCCGCACGTAATTTTTTATCGTGTCAACCCATTGACGGCAGGCATTGTAAGACGCAAGCTGCTGCTGCCTTATGTCGGGCTGCCAAACATCCTTGCAGGTCGCTTCGTGGTTCCCGAATTTCTGCAGGAAGAGGCGAGCGCAGGCAACCTTGCCCGCGCTGCGCTCAACCTCTACGACGATAGCGTGACGCGGCGCCGGCTCGAGGCACTGTTCGCCGGGATGGCGCGCAGTCTATCCGCCGAGACGGCGGAATTGGCAGCCGAAGCGGTAACCGAGGAATTGCGCAGAGGCGGCGTCGCATGCTGATCGCTGGCGTCGACGAAGCGGGCGTGGGACCGCTTGCCGGACCGGTGGTGGCCGGCGCCGTGATTCTCGATCCCGGAAAAAAGCGCATCAAAGGTCTGCGTGATTCCAAGCTGCTGCCTGCGCCGGCGCGAGAGGAGCTTGCCGCGGAAATCCGCAGCCGCGCGCTGGCATGGGCGATTGGCGTGAGCGATGTCGCGGAAATCGACAGCCTGAACATTCTCCATGCAACGCTGCTGGCGATGAGCCGCGCGGTGGGCGGGTTGACGACCGCGCCGGAAGTGGTCTGGATCGACGGCCTGCGCTGTCCACCGCTCGATTATCCGACGCGGGCGATCGTCGATGGCGACCGTCTTATCGCCGAAATCGCGGCGGCGTCGATTCTGGCGAAGACGACGCGTGATGCCGTGCTGGTCGACCTTGATCGCAGCTATCCCATCTATGGTTTCGCCAGGCACAAAGGCTACTCGACCCGGGAGCATCTCGCTGCGCTGGCGACGCACGGGCCGTGCCCGGCGCACCGCCGCTACTACGCCCCGGTGATTCAGACTCGATTCGTTTTCTAGAAGAGCGGTGCCCTACAACCGCCCCAAGGCGCTGTTGTTCGACGTATTCGGTACGGTCGTCGACTGGCGCAGCAGCATCATGCGCGAAACGCGGCGTGCGGCACGTCGCAAAGGCCTGTCCCTTGATTGGGGCGATTTCGCGGACGCGTGGCGGGCGGGTTACCGGCCGGCGATGGACCGCGTGCGGCGAGGTGAGCTGCCGTGGATCAAGCTGGACGAGCTCCATCGCGTGATTCTGGATGAGCTCGTCGTGCGCTTTCGGCTGCGGCTCTCCGAACGCGCGAAGCGCGATCTCAACGCGGCGTGGCATCGCCTGTCACCGTGGCCCGACGCGGTTCGCGGCCTCACGCGCTTGAAACAACGTTATTGCATCGGCACCTTGTCCAATGGCAATGTGGCCTTGTTGGTCGATATGGCAAGGCATGCCGGTCTACCTTGGGACTTGATCCTTTCCGCGGAGCTGTTCCAGCGATACAAGCCCGATCCACAGGTGTACCACGGCGCCGCCGAGCTGCTCGGGCTTTTGCCACGAGAAGTGATGCTGGTCGCGGCGCACAAGGACGATCTCGCGGCTGCACGAGGTTGCGGTTTGCGGACTGCCTTTGTGATGAGGCCACTCGAGCACGGCCCGAAGAAGCCGCCTGAGCTCGCGCTCGATCGTTGGCGCTTGAGCTCGGTCGACGTATTCTCGCTACTTCGTGTACGATTGACTTTACTGAATTGCGGCCAGTAAGCTCGGCCGTCTGCCACGAGCGATCAGAACGAGCGGATCAATGATCCACTGCGTGTTGCACGATCCCAACGATTCAGTTGCCGTCGTCGTCGTCGAGGACGTCAAGGCGGGCCAGACCTTGACCGGCCTCATTCTCGATGAGGACCGCACCATCACTTTGCCTTGTGCCCAGGACATTCCGCTGGGACATAAGGTCGCGCTCAAGGACATGAAAGTCGGCGACACCGTGATCAAGTACGGCGCCGACGTCGGGAAAGTCGTCGCTCCGATCAAAGCCGGGCAGCACGCTCACGTCCACAACATCAAGACCAAGCGGTGGTGACCATGCAGACGAAATTCCGGGGTTACCGTCGCGAGAACGGCCGTGTGGGGGTTCGCAATCACGTCGTGATTCTGCCCGTGGATGACCTGTCGAACGCGGCATCCGAGGCCGTGGCCCACAACGTCAAGGGAACGCTGGCTATTCCTCATCCTTACGGCCGGCTGCAGTTCGGCGCCGATCTGGAGCTCCACTTCCGCACTCTGATTGGCGCCGGCAGCAATCCGAATGTCGCGGCGGTTGTCGTCATTGGAATCGAAGAGGGCTGGACTAAGAAAGTAGTCGACGGCATCGCCGCCACCGGCAAGCCCGTCACCGGTTTCGGCATCGAGCTCCATGGCGACCACGACACCATCATGCGGGCATCCAAGATGGCCCGGGAATACTTGCAGTGGTCGAGCGAGAAACAACGTGAGGACTGCGATCTCAACGAGCTGTGGGTATCGTGCAAATGTGGCGAGTCGGATACGACGTCGGGCTGCGGCTCCAATCCCACCGTGGGAAACGCTTTCGACAAGCTCTACGCCGCGGGTTGCACCCTGGTGTTTGGGGAGACGACCGAGCTTACCGGCGGCGAGCAGATCGTCGCAGCACGCTGCCGTGACGAAAAGGTTCGCAGCGATTTCATGCGCGTCTTCGACCGCTACCAGAGCGTCATCAATCGGCACAAGACCAGCGATCTATCCGATTCTCAGCCGACCAAGGGCAATATCGCGGGGGGACTCACGACCATCGAGGAAAAGGCGCTGGGCAACATCCAGAAGATCGGCAAGCAGTGCGTGGTCGACGGCGTCATCGATAAGGCGGAAGTTCCCAGCGGTCCCGGCTTGTGGTTCATGGACAGCTCCTCGGCAGCGGCGGAGATGGTGACGCTCTGCGCCGCATCGGGATTCGTCGTGCATTTCTTTCCCACTGGACAGGGCAACGTCATCGGCAATCCGATTCTTCCGGTGGTCAAGATCTGCGCCAATCCTCGGACCGTGCGCACCATGGCCGAGCATGTCGACGTCGACACCAGCGGGCTGCTGCAACGTGAAATCACCATGGACCAGGCCGGCGACAAGCTCCTGGACATGATGTTCCGCACTGCCAATGGCCGTTTGACGGCCGCCGAAGCCCTGGGACACCGCGAATTCGTGTTGACCCGACTCTACGAAAGCGCTTGACGCGAGTCCCTCACGAGGGGATCTCTTGACCCGTGGATCCGGGCATGGCATGGACAGCAGCGGCCCGCGCGCTCCTATAATCGCGGTGTCGTCGTTCGGCTTTTTCGTCCACGCAGGAATCCGCATGTTCCATTGCCACGGAGACCGCCTTCTTTTCGCCTTGGTTGCCGCGCTTGCCCTGGCGAGTGCTCCGCCCGCCTTCGCGGAGATGGCGGAAATCAAGGTCGCGCAGCAGTACGGCATCGGCTATCTGCCGCTGATGATCATGGAGGAGCAGAAGCTCATCGAAAAGCATGCGAAGACGAACGGCGTCGATGTAACGGTCGGATGGGCGAAATTCGCCGGCGGCAACGTCATGAACGATGCCTTGCTGTCGAACAGCCTGCAGTTCGCTTCCGGCGGGGTCGGGCCGCTCGTCACTATCTGGGCGCGCACTCGCGGCAATCTCGATGTCAAGGCAGTCGCGGCGATCAACTCCATGCCGCTGTTTCTTAACACCCGCAATCCGGCAGTACGGACCATCAAGGACTTCGGCGACAGCGACAAGATCGCGCTGCCAGCGGTCAAGGTGTCGATCCAGGCGGTGACCCTGCAGATGGCCGCTGAAAAGGCGTTCGGCGAAGGCCAGCAGAACAAGCTCGATTCACTCACCGTGTCGCTCGCGCATCCTGACGCTCAGGCTGCGCTGCTCTCCGGACAATCGGAAATCGATGCTCATTTCAGCTCGCCGCCCTTCCAATATCAGCAGCTGAAGAATCCGGCGATTCACACCGTGCTCAATTCCTATGACGTTCTGGGAGGACCGGCGACTTTCAACCTGGTGTGGACGACGTCGAAGTTTCGCAACGAGAACCCGAAGCTCTACGACGCTTTTGTGAAAGCGCTCGACGAAGCGATAGCCTTCATCAACAGGGAAAGACGCGCCGCAGCCGAGGCCTATTTGAGAATTTCCAAGGACAAGCAACCGCTGCAGGAAATACAGGCGATGCTCAACGACCCTGCAATCGTCTACACAACCACGCCGGAGAACGTGATGAAGTACGTCGACTTCATGGCCAAGACCGGCGCCATCAAGGTCCGGCCCGATTCCTGGAAGGACCTGTTCTTTTCCAACGCCTATGCCCTGCCCGGTAGCTGAAGTGGTATGAACGCTCCATTGACCGAGTCAGTGCCCGACATCGCCATCGATCTGGCAGCGATTCGCGCCGCGCACGCCCGGATCGCGCCTCACATCCGCCGCACACCCGTGCTGAGCAACGAGTCACTGGATGCCGAAGCGGAAGCGACATTGTTTTTCAAGTGCGAAAATCTGCAGCAAATCGGCGCGTTCAAGGCGCGAGGCGCATGCAACGCCGTTCTTTCGCTCTCCGATGCACAAGCCGTTCGCGGCGTCGTTACCCATTCCTCGGGCAATCACGGCGCAGCATTGGCGTGGGCCGCCAAGCGACGCGGCATTCCTGCGTGGATCGTCATGCCGGCGAATGCGGCCGCCGTCAAGCAAGATGCCGTTCGTCGCTTTGGCGGCACGATACGATTCTGCGAGCCGACGGTCATCGCGCGGGAACGGACCTGCGCTGCGGTCCAGGCGGAGACGGGCGCTACGCTGGTGCATCCCTACAACGATTGGCAAGTCATCGCCGGACAGGGAACCGCCGCACTCGAGTTGCTCGCCGAAGTTCCACAACTCGACGCTGTGGTCGCCCCGGTGGGAGGCGGAGGCCTGCTCTCAGGGACGGCGATTGTGGCGAAGGCGATCAAGCCTTCGATCCGAGTTTATGGCGCTGAGCCCGCGGGTGCGGACGATGCGGCGCAGTCGCTGCGCGTCGGACATATCGTCCCGCAGACCCAACCGCGCACCATCGCCGATGGCTTGCGTTCGTCGCTGGGGGACAAAACCTTCGTCGTGATCTCGGCACAGGTCGAAGGCATCGGCACGGTATCGGAGGAAGGAATCGTTCGCGCCATGCGCCTCACGCTGGAAAAACTCAAGGTGCTGGTAGAGCCTTCGGCGGCGGTGCCGCTTGCCGCACTTCTTGAGCGCCAAATTGCTCTTTCCGGATTGCGCGTCGGCGTCATCTTGAGCGGCGGCAACGTCGATCTCGAACACTTGCCGTGGCTACAGCACGCGGGACAGGGATAGCATGGCCACCGATCCGCTGCTCGATGTGAGGGGCGTGACGCTGCAGTACAAGACCAAGGATCATCTGGTAACTGCGACGTATCGCGTTGACTTCCACGTATTCCGGTCCGACCGCTTCGTCGTTCTCGGTCCTTCGGGATGCGGCAAGTCAACGCTGCTCAAGGCTGTCGGCGGCTACTTGAATCCGGTTGAAGGCGAGATTCGCCTCAAGGGCCATGAGGTCACCCGGCCGGGTCCGGATCGAATGATGGTTTTTCAGGAGTTTGATCAGCTCCTGCCTTGGAAGACGGTCAAGGAGAACGTCATGTTCGCGCTTACCGCCACAGGCAAGCTCGCGGGTCGCTCCGCCGAGAACAAGGCGCTCGAGTACATTGCCAAGGTCAAGTTGAGCAAATTTGCCGATAGCTTTCCGCATACGCTCTCAGGCGGGATGAAGCAACGCGTGGCCATCGCCCGAGGCATGGCGATGGAGCCCGACATCCTGCTGATGGACGAGCCCTTTGCGGCGCTCGATGCGCTCACGCGTCGCAAAATGCAGGACGAGCTGCTGCAGCTCTGGGATGACACGCATTTCACCGTGCTGTTCGTGACGCACTCGATTCCGGAGGCGATCAAGATCGGCAGCCGAATCCTCTTGCTTTCACCGCATCCAGGACAGGTCAAGGCGGAGATCAACAGCTTGCCGCGGCAGGAAAGCGATGGCGACGAGGCGAAAGCGCTCGAACAGAAGATTCACACCATGCTTTTTGCCGACGAAGTCGAGGAAGAAGCGGAGCACTCCCATGGCTGATACCCAAGCACTGCGTCCCGAGCTCTACCGTGATCCTGTCGATGCATCGCATTTCGGCGTCGTGGAAAAGCCGCTTTCGACATGGGAGCGAATCTACAACGTCGCCGCCGTTCGCAAGATCTTCATACTCGTTGCGCTGGCCGCGATCTGGGAACTCTACGCGAGGCTGCTCAACAATCCGCTGTTGTTCCCGACCTTTACTTCGACCATCGAAGCCTTTGTGCAGGGCCTCTTCGGCGGCGGCTTGCTGGGCAAGGCGTGGACTTCGATCAAGGTGCTGCTCATGGGCTATAGCGCCGGCATCGCACTCGCTGCCCTGTTGACGGTGATCGCCATCACCTCACGCATCGGGACGGACTTTCTCGAGACGTTGACCTCGATGTTCAATCCGCTGCCTGCGATCGCGCTGCTGCCGCTCGCGCTGATCTGGTTCGGGCTCGGTAACGGCAGTCTGGTCTTCGTGCTAATCCATTCGGTGCTGTGGGCGGTGGCGCTGAACACCCATTCCGGATTTCTGTCGGTTTCGAACACCATGCGCATGGTGGGACGAAACTACGGCTTGCGCGGGCTTTCATACGTCGGCAGGATCCTCATTCCCGCCGCCTTCCCGAGCATTCTCACCGGATTGAAAATCGGCTGGGCTTTCGCCTGGCGCACGTTGATCGCCGCGGAACTGGTCTTCGGCGTGTCATCCGGTTCGGGCGGCCTCGGCTGGTTCATCTACGAAAACAAGAACCAGCTGGAGATACCCAATGTCTTCGCGGGCCTGTTCACGGTGATCGTGATCGGCCTTCTCGTCGAGAACGTGATTTTCCGCACCGTCGAAGCAAGGACGGTGCGCCGTTGGGGAATGCAAAGCTAGGCCCTAAGCAATGAATGTCGTCATCAGCGAGTTCATGGATGACGCCGCTGTTGCCTGGCTTGCAGCGAAGTTCGTCATTCGCTATGACGCGTCACTGGTCGATCGGCATGCCGCGCTGCTGGAATCGCTCGCTACGGCGGACGGCTTGATCGTGCGCAATCGGACTCAAGTCGATCGCCGGCTTGTCTCTGCAGCACCGCGGCTCAAAGTCGTGGGTCGCCTGGGCGTCGGCCTCGACAACATCGACGTTGCCGCTTGCCAGGAACGCGACATTCGTGTCATTCCCGCGACCGGCGCCAACGCGCTCGCTGTGGCCGAATACGTGATTGCGACGGCGATGATTTTATTACGCGGCGCCTACGGGTCGACCACTGCGGTGGGTCGCGGAGATTGGCCCCGCGCCGCGCTTTCCCATGGCCGGGAGATCGACAGCAAGATGCTCGGCGTTATCGGCTTCGGCGGCATTGGAAGGCTCACGGCCCGGCACGCGCGGGCGCTCGGCATGAAGGCGGTTGCCTTCGATCCCCAGATACCTGCAGACGCTGCGGTGTGGGGCCAGGAACAGGTCAGCCGACGCACGCTGGAAGAGCTCCTCGCCACCGCGGACGTCGTTACGCTGCACGTACCGCTGACGGCGGCGACCCGTGGTCTGATCGATGCAGCCAGGCTCGCGCTCATGAAGCCCGATGCGATTCTGATCAACACCGCGCGAGGAGGTATCGTTGACGAAGCGGCGCTCGGCGAGGCGCTCAAATGCGGGAAGCTCGGCGGGGCGGCGCTCGATGTGTTCGCGACCGAGCCGCTGCCGGCCGCATCGCCGCTCGCCGATTGTCCCCGCCTCATTCTGACGCCGCACATCGCCGGCGTGACGCGCGAATCCAATCTCCGGGTGTCGACACTGATTGCATCGGAAGTGGCCGCCGAACTCGAGCGCCCGCAGCTGTAGGCGGGATTCACGATGCCGCGCATCGCTCTGCAAGAGCTACAGGATCTTGCAACGCGTGCCCTGGCCGCCGCGGGCGCAGATCGCGACATGGCCGCTGCGACTGCCCGCGCGCTCATCTACGCCGATGCACGAGGCCTCGCTTCGCACGGCGTCTCACGGGTGCCGCAATACGCGGCGCATCTGGGCAACGGCCGGGCCGACGGTCATGCCACACCGCGCATCGTCGCCGAAAGAGGTGGCGCCGCGCTGATCGACGCGCGAAGCGGACTTGCTTTTCCCGCATGCGCCATGGCAATCGAGGAAGCGATTCGTCGTGCGCGTGAGTACGGTGTGGCGTTTGCCGCGGTCACCAACAGCCACCACTTCGGCGTGGCTGCCTATCACCTCGAACCGGTCGGAGCCGCCGGCATGGTCGGAGTGGCCATGGGGAATTCCCCCGCGGCGATGCCGGTCGCCGGCGGCACGCGCGCGCTGCTGGGAACCAATCCGATCGCTGCCATTTTTCCACGCAGTAGCGGAGCACCGCTGACGATCGATCTTTCACTCTCGGCGGTGGCCCGGGGCAAGCTCATGGTCGCTGCGAAAGAGGGCAAAGCGATACCGTTGGGCTGGGCCCTCGACGGGGAAGGTAAACCGACCACTGATCCCAAGGAGGGCATGGCGGGCAGCATGTTGCCGATGGGAGGCGAAAAGGGATCGATGCTCGCACTCATCATCGAGCTGATGGTCAGCGCGCTGAGCGGCGCGGCGATAGGCTTTGAAGCGAGCTCGTTTTTCATCGACGAAGGTAACCGTCCGCGCATTGGCCAGGCGTTTCTTGTGGTCGATCCCGGCGCACTTGCCGGCCGCGCGATGTACGACGAGCGAGTCGAAACGCTGATCTCGGCGATGCTCGCCCAGTCGGGAACGCGACTTCCCGGCTACCGTCGCGATGCGCTGGCCGCACGTGCGGCTGTTGAAGGCGTGGAGATACCCGCTGCGCTGCAGGAGCAACTTACCCGTATCGCGGGCGTTCGGTCGTCGATGTAACGCAGATTTGCGAGATCACTTGGCCGGCGCTTGTTCACGCTCCGCGTTGCGAGCCGGCGATCGCCTCGCGCAGGGTGGAAAACACGCCCGGCGCGGCGGCAAGGATCTCGTTGCTTTTCAAAAACTCCGCGCCACCCGCGAAATCGCCGACGCGTCCACCTGCTTCGTGCACCAGCAACGCACCGGCCGCGATGTCGCGATTCGTGAGACCGATGGCCCAGAAACCGTCAAGCCTGCCTGCAGCGACGTACGCCAGGTCCAGTGAACACGTTCCCGCCCTGCGGATTCCGGCGCAGCGGGCCATCACCGCGTGCAGCATTGGCAGGTAGACGCCCAGCCTGGGACTTTCTCGAGCCGGAAACACCGTGCCGATCAGCGCCTTGTCGATCGAAGTGCACGCCGATACGCGCAGCGCGACACCGTTCAACAGCGCCCCGCGGCCCTTCAGCGCTGTGAAGAGCTCGTCGCGCAGTGGGTCGAGCACGACCGCATGCGTGAGCTCCGCGCCATGCGCGAGCGCGATGGAGACGGCGTAAAAAGGATATCCATGCGCGAAGTTGGCCGTTCCGTCGATGGGATCGATAATCCAGCGATAGGTCGAACCCTGGTTGAGACGCGTGGCAATGCCGTCTTCGCCGACAACGGCGTGATCGGGAAAGGCCGAGGCGAGGGTGGTGATGATCGCGCTCCGCGCTTCGGCATCCGCCGCGGAAACGATCGCGCCGTGCTCTCTTGAAAACGTTGCGAGGCGCCTCAAATCGCGCGCAGCGTCGACGATGACTGCCCCAGCGTTGCGGGCGGCGCGGACAGCAACCGCAAGCACGGGATCGTTCATGGTCCCGTCCTCATCGCCGCGCTTGCTTCCATTGGGCACTTGCCTTGCAACTTATTGAGAATTCCGCAACCGAGTGACATTTTGCCTCACCCGCGCTGTCGCGCACCCCGCTCCCGGCGGGAGAGGGGTTGGGGGTGAGGGCCAGCTCATCCGCATTGCAACCGATGTCACGCAGTTAGGAAACGCTCAATAAAGTGGGCGAGGCCGAACACGCTCGCCTCCTTGTACGGGGGCGAGTGACGAGGCGAGACGTGTCGGCCTCTGGCGTCGATTCGCCTGGTCGCATCCCCGCTCGCGCGGGGCCCCTGCTTCCGGCTCACGCTCGGCCTCCTTGTATTCTGGCGAGTGACGAGGCAAGACGTGTCGGCCTCCGGCGTCGATTCGCCTGGTCGCATCCCCGCTCGCGCGGGGCCCCTACTTCCGGCTCACGCTCGGCCTCCTTGTACGGTGGCGAGTGACGAGGCGAGACGTGTCGGCCTCCGGCGTCGATTCACCTGGTCGCATCCCCGCTCGCGCGGGCCCCTGCTTCCGGCTCACGCCGCCACCCTTACGCCGAGCATCATTCCGCCGTCCTCGTGCTCGAGGTTGTGGCAATGAAACATGTAGGTCTGTGCGTCGGCGAAGGGCATGTGGAAGTCGATCGCGATTCTGACACTTTCGCCAGGCCAGACAAGCACAGTGTCCTTCCAGCCCAGATCGGTTGCAAGCCTCGACTTTGCATCAACTCTTAGCGGTGCAAGCTGATCCGGACTGGTCTGGCGCTCAAGCACCTGGAAATGAAAGCCGTGAAGATGCATGGCGTGCGGCATGCTGTTGAAGTAATTCCGGATCAACCATGTTTCCACCGTGCCGCGCTTTGCTTCGATGGGCGTTTCACCCATCGCGAAGACCCGATCGTTGATCCGCCAGCGGCCCTTCGCAAAGCCGAGTCGCAAAGGCCGCTCGGTCGCATCGCCCACGGCGATCGGCGCTATCGCAGCAAGCCTCGCCGGGATGCGAGCGGCGTAAGAAACGCGCTCCCGCACCCGCAACTGCAACAATCCGCGGGGCGCGCCCTCTGGGA
>VBCY01000084.1 GCA_005882995.1 Betaproteobacteria bacterium | reverse complement strand
CGCCAATCCGGATTCCATTGGCGAGGTTGTCTCGTCCATGTCCTGCCCATAGAGGTTCATGCCCGCTTCCAGGCGCAAGGTGTCACGCGCTCCGAGACCACAGGGCTCGACGCCGGAACCGATCAGCGCGGACCACACCGCGGCTGCGCGGCTCGCTGAGACGAGCAGCTCGAATCCATCCTCGCCGGTGTAGCCGGTGCGCGCGATGAAGCAGTCGCCGAAACGACTCGCGACGAAAGGCTTCAGCGTTTCGCTCGCAACCCGGCTTCCCGGCAATGCGGTCCAGACGCGCTCGCGAGCATTGGGTCCCTGGACCGCGATCATGGCAAGGTCGCGGCGCGGCGTGAGTTTGAGATCCGCTGCGTGTTCATGAATCAGCTTCTCAAACCACGCGACGTCTTTATCCGCAGTAGCGGCGTTGACGACGATGCGAAAGAAATCCCTCGCCAGAAAGTAGACAATCAAGTCATCGAGGACGCCACCGTCAGGGCGCAGCAGGCACGAATAGAGCGCTTTGCCGGGTATCCCGAGCTTGTCCACATTGTTGGCGAGCGCGTAGCGAAGGAAGTCGCGTGCATTCGCGCCGGTGAGATCGAGCGAGAGCATGTGAGAGACATCGAACATGCCGGCGTCGCGACGCACGGCGTGATGCTCTTCGATCTGCGAGCCGTAGGTGAGCGGCATCTCCCAACCGCCGAAGTCGACCATCTTGGCGCCGGCGGCGCGATGCAAGGTATTGAGCGCGGTCTGCTTGAGCACGAGACTCCCCAGGCCAAAACGACAAAAGGGCGAAGCTTCAACGCTTGGCTTCGCCCCGTCTGTCCCTTTTACCTGAGAGATTGCGGTACACGCGTCGCGGCGCGCGCCCGGTGCCCCTTCGGTGGACCGCGCCATGCGACGCGGCCGCTCTCCAGACCGATTGATACGGCCCGCGCAGTCCTTTGCGCCTGAGCGATTGTGGGAGTTACGCCTTCGGCGGCGGCTTGGGGCTTAAAGCTCAAGCCGCTCTCTCCTGCACGAACCGGGCAAGGTTACCGGGGGCGTGATCCCTTGTCAAAACCGCTGTCGCGACGCTGAATAGAGCTACTTCTTCAGCGTGAGGATCCAGGCCACCAGCTCCTTCACATCGGCATCGGAAACCTGCGCGTTCGGCGGCATGGGGATCTGGCCCCAAACGCCGACGCCGCCCTTCTTGACATTGTCGACTAATTTCGTCGCTGCGTCCTTGTCGCCCTTGTACTTGGCGGCGACCTCCTGATACGCAGGGCCAATGACTTTCTTATCGATGGCGTGGCAGGCGACGCAGCCATCCTTCTTCATCCGCCTCGGCTGCCGTGTTGTCCAGCGCGGCACTGGCGCCACCCACGACGGACATGCCGGCTGCAAGAGCGATCCAATGACGTTTCATGCGGTCTCCAATAGAAATCTGTCGGGAAAAACGCGCGTCATGGTAACGGAATGGGCTGATCGGCGCCATCACGTGAGGGGATCAGCGCAGCTTCGAGCGCCTCGATGCGGGTCATGGGCGGAAGGCAGGTAGCGCCGCGACAGACCCATGCAGTGGCTTCCTGCGACGAGCCCACATGCGGTTTACCCAGCGCGGCAGGAAGCGAAGATACGCCCGACAAATTGAGCGCGCGCAGACGAGGGCGGTATCCGCGTTCGAGCTCGCGATGCCATTGCGCGCATGTCGCAGCGTCGCCTCTCAACAGCACCGTCGTGGGCACTTCGAGTGACTCGTCGAGCGCGATCAGCAGCGACGCGAATCCGGACGGCTGTGCCATGAATTCCTTCGAAAAGGCGCGCAGCGTGCGCTCGGCCGCATCGACATAACGCAGCTCGGCGAGCCAGTGACCGAGCGTGTGCAGCGCAGCTCGTCTCGTGATCATGGCTCGTGAAAAAGAACCCACCCGAATCCTGATCTTCAAAGCGATCGAGCAGCGCGTCGGCGAGTTCGACTGCCCAGGAGAGGTCCTGCGGGCGGAATGAAGATTTCATGAGCTCGAGCAGGGAATGAAGTAGAAACGCATGGTCATCCAGATAAGCGTTGAGATGCGCGCGTCCATCCTTGTACGTCGCGAGAAGGCGCCCTTCTCGCCACATTTGCGCCCTGATGAAGTCCAGCGCCTGCTGCGCCGCTAAGAGCCACACCGGCTCCTCGAGGGTGCGTGCCGCGCGCGCCAGCGCTCCAATCATGAGCGCGTTCCAGGAGGTGAGCACCTTATCGTCGCGCCCCGGCCTCACACGCTTCGATCGCGCCGCAATGAGCTTCAACCGCGCCGATTCCATGTGCTGCTGTGCTGTCGGCACATCGATCTTGAGCTGCTGCGCCGCTTCTTCCAGGGGAACGCTCACGCGAAGATGCCACGCGACCTGTTCAAAATTCGGTGGACCGTCGAGTCCCCAATGCCTCGCTGCGAGCACGTATTCGTCAGGGTTCAGCAGGGCTCTCACCTCGGCGGGGGTCCATACGTAGAATTTGCCTTCCTCGTGCTCGCTGTCGGCATCGAGACTCGAGTAAAAAGCGCCTTCTCGCGAGCGCATCTCGGACAACACCCATCCGGCGATTCCGCGCGCCGTTTTTGCGAAGGTCGCTTCCCGGGTAGCGCGCCAGGCATCGGCGTAGAGCTCGAGGAGTGCAGCGTTGTCGTAGAGCATTTTCTCGAAATGCGGGATGGTCCACTCCGAGTCCACGCTGTACCTGCAAAATCCGCCCGCGAGCTGGTCATAGATGCCACCGTCTGCCATTCGCGACAGAGTGACCTTGACGATCTGGAGACTCATTGGATTACCGGTCTCGGCGTAGTCGCGAAGACAAAGCGCGATCTCGCCCGCATGCGGAAATTTTGGCGCGCCGCCGAAGCCACCGTACTGCGGATCGAAAGACCGGGTAAGCGCCGCCAATGCACGCTCTATCGCATCGCTCGAGAGCACTGCGTCGGTGGGCGGCGCCTCCGGGTTAGTCAATGCCAGCGCTGCTTTGAGCCGCGCGTTCTGTTCGCCGATTGCTTCGGGATGATCGTGGTAGGCAGCAGCGACCTTTGGAAGCAGGTCCGGAAATCCAGGCAAACCGTAACGTGAGGTCTTGGGAAAATACGTGCCGCCAAAAAAAGGCTCCTGCTCGGGCGTCAGGAACATGGTCAAGGGCCATCCGCCCCCGCGCTGGGTCAGCATGGCGTGTGCGGCCTGGTAGATCTGGTCGAGATCGGGGCGCTCTTCGCGATCGACCTTGATGTTCACGAAGTGCTCGTTCATCAGTGCGGCGATGTGCGGATCTTCGAACGATTCGTGGGCCATCACATGGCACCAGTGGCACGCTGAATACCCGATTGACAGGAGGATGGGCTTGTTTTCGCGCTTCGCGCGGGCAAGCGCTTCCGCACCCCACGGATACCAATCCACCGGGTTGTGAGCGTGCTGCAGCAGATAGGGGCTGGTCTCGCCCCCGAGGTGGTTCACGTGCCGCTAAGTCCTACGCCGCAGTCTCCTCGAACGCCACGCGTTCGAAGTCGGCGCCTCGCTGGATTAGACGCGTGAGCTTAAAGCGACGTTCCGGCGTCACGCCCAGCGAGCGCAGCATGCGACCCGCCGCGAAAGTGCGCGGAGGCACTACAAGACATGCCTTTTCATCGGGCGTTGCGCCGAGGATTGCTGCCGGAAACGGCGTCTCCTCGACCAGCACCGTGGTGAGTGTACGCACGGCGATCGTGGCGGGCGATCCTGGCCACAGTCTCAATGAAGCAGCGAGTTCGCCACTCGCGTCGAAGGCGACACGCGTCACGCAGCCGCATCGCACGCGTTCTTCATCGCGCACGACGACAAGCTGATCGAGGTACCAGCGGTGCTGGCCAGCGCCAACCCGTCGCAGGCTTGCGTCGGACCAATCGTATCGTCCCTGCCAGCGTTCCCACGCCCACGCCTTCTCGGCTTCTTCCTTGTTTCGATCGTAGTCGGTCAACGCTCCCAGGGTGGCCAGATGCTGCGTCCCCTGGTATGAGAGACGTCCCAAAAGATCCTGGCTGTTGAAGGTGCGTCCCGACACTCGGAAGTACGCAGCACCCAAGCCGCCGACGCAAAGCTCGAGCTTGGTAGCGGCGTCGTTTGCGCTTGGTGTTGAAGGAGGCGCGTACCAATGCGAGTCGAGATGCGTGAGCAGCGCAGTGCACGCCTCGGCAGAAACATCGTGACCAAGCTGAAGCTCTGCCGGATTCGCTCCTCCGGCGAGCCTCTTCAGGCGGCCCCGGACACTGGTCGCAAGTTTTGCGGGATACCCGAAGCGTGCCCCTTCCCCGGGGTGGCGCGGCCCGATCTGCGCGAGCGACGCTCCCGCCGCCGCATCGAGATCGATCGCGAGAAAAGGCCCTTCGGTTTCCCGCTGCTGCGCATAGGGAAACACCTTGCGCGCCCACATCGCCAACCACCGATCCGTGAGCTCGATCTGCCGCACCGACAGCGCGCATGGATCCGCGAGCTCGAGAAGTAGCGCGTGGCAGTACGTCGAATAGCATGACACGCCGATGGCATTGGGCATCAGCTCATCGTTCACCGCGCTCACGGAGCATTCGAGAATCTCGGCGAGACGGTAATAGGCGTGGAGCTCTTGCCATATCGGCCCGGCCGGCACTTGGCGGGCCAATCCATGGACCAGCACCAGCTGCTTGCCCACCCAGAGCCCTCGCTGCAGCACCTTCGCCTTGACACCCTGGAGCTCCGGGTCCCCCTCAAGCAGCGGCTTCAGGCACGCGGAGTATTGCGCCCACAGCGCCTGCCACAGTGAAAGCGCCTGATCGAAGGCTTCGCGTTCCCTAACGGCGACCGGTTGAGGTTATCCAGCGTAGCGGCGGGCGAGCTCGGTGTGCAGGAACATCACCGGCTCACGCATGAGCTCCGCAATCCGGGCGCGCTCGCGCGGTGCAAGCTCGGTCTCGGAGAGCCTTCTCAGCTGACCGAGGATGGCATCGTAATGCCGTGGAATATTGTTCAGCGGCAATGCGCGGAGCCAGCCCGCACAGCCGTCAGCGTCCGCGAAGGCGAGCGATGCCATCCCGGATTCCGACTGCGTCTGCGTGAGCGTGAATTCGTTGGTCGCCATGTCTCCCGGCACCGACCCGCAATTCCTGGCCGGCTCACTTTCGGCCGGCGGTCATTTATAGCACATCTCGTCGTATCGACGGCGCTGCCCGCCGCGCGCGGCCGTTCGCCGGTTGAACGGCGTGAATATTCAACATTTTCGGCAACGAGTCTTCCGGAGCCAAGGGTGGCTCGACCGGAGCAAACTTCGCACCAATGAGCGAACGTGCTCGACTCTTCAGGGCGAGGAGATCATGAACCGACTTCTAGAACGAAACCCCATCCAGTGCACCGGCCTCGCGCGAGGATGCAGTGCACATAGTGTGACGTCTTCGGAAAATGGGGCACTTTCAGTCGAACGCATCACCGGCGTGCCCGGCTCGCCGTCCCGGTTGCCTCCAACCCGCGCTGCGCGTTCCCCGCGCAGTCGCGGGGTCTTTTTGAACCGCTGGAAGCGAGCTGCCCATTCCGACAAGGCGCGTCGTGCTCGTGCGTCGAAGCTGACGATCGTGCTCGCTGTGGTTGCGGTCGCCTCGGCGGTTATCGTCACCGCCCCATCGCTGGTCATGGAAACGGCCGTCGCGGCCAACCATGGCTTGGCCCTTATCGGCGCTACGTCGGTGCCCCCCAGCTTTATCGTCCCGGCAAAGAAGCACTAGGAGCCTGTCGGACTTACTGTCGCGTATGCGACGGAGGCGCTTTGGTGCAGTCCTAGGCGCCGGCCGCGCCGCAGTGCCGGCCCACTGCAAGCGGCCGGCAACAACGGAATTGTCCCCAAAGCGCCCCGTCCCTCCGGGTTGCGGCCAAACGGCGCGCCTGCAGCGTTGCTCGGCTTGCGAATAAGCCAAGCTATTCGCTGCGCCGAGCGCCTCGCATTCATCGCCGTTTGGCCGCAACGCATACGTGAGAGCAAGCCCGACAGGCTCCTAAGCCGCGCGATAGCGGCTGCCCCTGGATATCGAAACGAGGGGTCTGCTACTGCCTTGGTGTACGCGCGCTGCTTCGCGGCGCCGCTTCAAAATTGCTGCGGAATGGATTGATGTCGATGCCGCCGCGACGCAGAAAGCGGGCGTACACGGTCAGGCCTTCGGGCCGGCAGCGCGCGGCAATGTCGAGGAAAATGCGCTCGACGCAGGCTTCATGAAACGCCGCGTGCTGCCGATACGAGACTAGATAACTCAACATCGAGCTCCTGTCGATCCGCCGGCCGCGATAGCGAACCATCAAATCGGCGTAATCGGGTTGGCCGGTGACCGGACAGTTGGAGCGAAAGAGCGAAGTGCGCAATGCCTCCTCGACGCGCTCTTTGCCGATTTTGAGCAACGATGCGTCGGGCAAATAGTGGTCGATGGTCGCATCCAAAGCATCGATCGATTCAGCGGGCAACTCGGCGACCTGTCTGGCTTCGTCGAGACGCAGCAGCGCAACGTCGACCGCAACGGCGCAACTCCGGGACAGGTCAGCAGCGATGATTGCCGAGAGTTCCTCGGCCGTTCCGACACGCTCCTGCGCAAACGAGCCCAGATAGAGCTTGAGCGACTTCGATTCGACGAGCGATGCTGACCGGGCATCAATTCGGAATTCGCCGATGGCGACCTGTGGCCTGCCGTCATGATCGAGCCAGGCGAGCTCATGCGCGGTCCAGATATCGACTCCCGAAAACGGCAGGGAGCCAGACAATCCCAAGCCTTCGCGGGCCTCGCGGCGATCGATCGAGAAGAGCAGCGACGGATCATAGCGGTCGGGGTACGCCGTCGACTTTCCCAACGGAGAATCATGAGGCTTCTTCATGGACGCTCGAGACGGCGATAGCCGATCGCCTCTGCAATGTGCGCGGCCGCGATAGTGTCGGCCGAGGCGAGGTCAGCGATGGTGCGCGCAACCTTCAGGATCCGATGGTACGCGCGAGCGGAAAGTGATAGTCGTGCAAAGGCGCTCTTGAGCAGTGCCTCGCCCTTTGCATCCGGAACGCAATGGCGCTCGACTTCGCGTGGTTGCAGTCTGCCGTTGGGCTTTTGCTGCCGCTCGCGCTGCCGCCGGGCGGCTACGATACAGCGGTCGCGCACTACGGCGCTGGTCTCTTCGTGGACCACGCCGCGCCTCGCGGGCAATGCCTCGGCGGGCAGCGACGGCACCTCGAGTTGCAGGTCGATTCGATCGAGCAGCGGGCCCGAGATACGCGCACGATAGCGCGCGATCTGATCGGGCGTGCAGCGGCAGCGGCCCGTGGGATGGCCAAGATAGCCGCATGGGCATGGATTCATCGCTGCGACCAGCTGGAATCGTGCCGGAAATATCGCCTGGCGCGCTGCGCGGGAGATATGGATCCGCCCCGATTCCAGCGGTTCACGCAGCACTTCGAGCACGCGGCGATCCCACTCGGGGAGCTCATCGAGAAACAGCACACCGTGGTGAGCCAGTGAAATCTCGCCCGGACGGGGATCGCTGCCTCCTCCGACGAGCGCGACCGCGGAAGCCGTATGATGAGGCGCGCGGTAGGGTCGCCGTCCCCAATCGCAAACTCGGAACGCGCCCATCAGTGAATGCACTGCGGCGGTTTCCAGCGCCTCGTCCTCCTCCATCGGGGCGCAGAGGTGCGACAGACGTTGGGCGAGCATCGATTTACCGGTGCCCGGGGGCCCCACCATCAGCACACTGTGTTCGCCTGCTGCCGCGATCTCAAGCGCGCGCTTCGCGAATGCCTGCCCTCGCACATCGCTCAAGTCCGCGACCTCGGCCTCATAGCAATGCGGGGGCGTCGTCTCGCAACGCGACAGTGATTCGCGTCCGGCAACGTGCGCGCAGACCGCGAGCAAATTCTTTGCCGGATGCACGATCGCCCCGCGCACCAGCGCCGCTTCATGAGCGCTTGCTTCAGGCAGCACAAAAGCGCGGCCGTCGTGATGGGCTTTGAGCGTCATCGCGAGCGCACCCCGGATAGGACGCAATTCGCCGGTGAGCGCCAGCTCTCCGGCAAATTCGTGGGACTCCATCAGAGTGCGAGGAATCTGCCCGGTCGCCGCAAGGATTCCCAGCGCGATTGGCAAGTCGAAACGACCGGATTCCTTGCGCAGATCAGCAGGCGCGAGATTGACGGTGATTCGGCGCGCAGGGAACTCTTGACCTCTGTCTCCGGAAGACCGACCAGATTGAAAGCCGGCAGTCCGCCCGATAGATGTACTTCGATCGCCACCGCCGGCGCGTCGAATCCGGACAGCGAACGGCTGTGCAGGACGGCGACAGGCATCGGCTTTAGTGCCCGCGACATTCCCGCGGCGTCGCGCTTGGAAGCGCGGTTAGCCGCTTCCGCTCGGTTCGGCGAGCCGAGCTTCAAGTTGCGCAACCCGCACTTCCAGCGCTTCGAGCTTTTCACGGGCACGCGCCAGGAGCTGAACCTGAACGTCGAATTCGTTGCGCGGCACCATGTCCAGGCGGGTGAGCCCGCTCTGCAACATCGCCTTGACGTTCTTTTCCACGTCCTTAGCCGGCGAGGCCTCGATCATCTTGCCGATGCTTCTGGCGAAATCGTCGATTTTTCCAGCGTTCATCATGGGCTAGCTCCAAGTCTCTGATAGTCGGCCGAATCGCTCACCAAACTAAGTCTAGCAAAGCACTGGAGTCGCGGTCCCTCATCCGCACGGATGAGCAGGAGCGGGGGCGATGCGACCTGCGCCAAGGCGGTGCGCAGCGCGAAATTCTCCGCACAGCAATGGCGCAAGCGCTCCGCGCCAATTTCGAGTTTGGCCGTCGCGTTCACCGGCAAGTTATTGATCCTTAGGTGATTTATGCCATGGCACAGGAAATGCTGAGTCACTCGTGGCAGTTGCTTTTCATCGTCGACCATTCCAATGGGACTCTCATGATTCGTACGACTCGCTTTGCTGTCTCAGCATCCGCCTTCGCGCTTCTCTTCGCAGTAAAGGTGCTGGCACAAGCACCGCCCGCGGCAGAGCCGCCCAAGGCGCCTGAGCCGGACTACACCCTCACGGGAAACTTCGGCATCTACAGCCAGTACATTTTCCGCGGACTCACACAGACCGACACCAAGCCAGCGTTCCAGGGAGGGTTCGATTACGCCAACAAGAACGGTCTTTACATCGGAACATGGGGATCGAACATCAGCTGGCTTAGCGACTCCGGCCTCTGTGCGCACGGCTGCAGTCTCGAATGGGACGTGTACGGCGGATGGAAGTACGCCTTCAACGACGATTGGGGAATCGATCTCGGCGTGTACTTCTACGGGTATCCCGGAAAGTACGTCTCCGGTGCCACCAATCCGGACACGACCGAGCTCTACGTCGCGGGATCGTGGAAGTGGGTTTCGCTTAAATACTCGTACAGCGTCGATCACACCTTCGGCGTTCCAAACCAGGGGTGGTACCTCGATCTCACCGCGAATTACCCGATCACCGACGCATGGACGTTCAACGCGCACGTCGGCCGTCAGGAATACCTGGGCAGTCAAAACAGCGTTTCCAACAGCGTGCTCAATTACACCGATTGGAAACTGGGGCTGACGTACGCGTTCAGCGGGTGGAACGTCGGCGGTTACTGGACCGATACCAACACCAACGCCTCGGTGTACACGATCTCCGGCAAGAACATCGGCAAGTCCACCGGCACGGCTTTCATCCAGAAGACGTTCTGATTCCAGCGCGCCTTCAAGCTTGAAGGCCGCGCAATCATCGAGGGGCGAAAATGAAATTGGTCACCGCAATCATCAAGCCGTTCAAGCTCGACGAGGTCCGCGAGGCCCTGTCGGCAATCGGTGTGCAAGGTATCACGGTCACCGAGGTCAAGGGATTCGGCCGTCAAAAGGGGCACACCGAGCTCTATCGGGGCGCGGAGTACGTTGTTGATTTCCTGCCCAAGGTGAAAATCGAAGCCGCGATCAACTCCGACATGCTCGACCGCGTCATCGAAGCGATCGAGAAGGCCGCCAATACGGGGAAGATCGGGGACGGCAAGATCTTCGTTTTCGAGCTCGAGCAGGTCGTGCGCATCCGGACCGGCGAGACCGGCGCCGACGCGCTCTAAGGG
>VBCY01000475.1 GCA_005882995.1 Betaproteobacteria bacterium | reverse complement strand
CGGGCGCACCTGTCACGCAGCGATCATTGCGCGCGAGCTGGGCATTCCGGCCGTCGTCGGCTGTGAGGACGCGACCAGCGTGCTCAAGGAAGATCAAGGCATCACCGTGTCCTGCGCTGAAGGCGACGTCGGCCGTGTCTACGAGGGCCTGCTCAAAATCGATGTCGTCGACGTCGCACTCGACAAGATGCCGCCGGCGCCCACCAAGATCATGATGAACGTCGGTAATCCGGAGCTCGCCTTCGAGTTCCGTCGCCTTCCCAACGAAGGTGTAGGGCTTGCGCGCCTGGAGTTCATCATCGCGCGCAACGTCGGTGTCCATCCCAAGGCGCTGCTCAACTACGACACGCAGTCGAAGGAGCTCAAGTCCGAGATCGCACGCCGCATTGCGGGCTACGTAAGCCCCACCGATTTCTACGTCTCCAAGATCGGGGAAGGCGTGGCGACCATTGCGGCTGCGTTCTGGCCGAAAAAAGTGATCGTGCGGCTGTCCGACTTCAAATCCAACGAATACTCGAACTTGATCGGCGGCGCGGAGTACGAGCCGCACGAAGAGAATCCTATGATCGGCTTCCGAGGCGCGTCGCGCTACATCGCCTCGGAGTTCTACGATTGCTTCGAGCTCGAATGCCGCGCGCTCAAGCGTGTGCGCGACGAGATGGGATTCACCAACGTCGAAGTCATGGTCCCCTTTGTCCGCACGCTGGGCGAGGCCAAGCAGGTTGTCGGATTGCTGGCCAAGAACGGGCTCGAGCGCGGCGCGAACGGCCTGCGCGTCATCATGATGTGCGAGATTCCTTCGAATGCGATTCTCGCCGACCGCTTCCTGGAGCACTTCGATGGATTCTCCATCGGCTCCAACGATCTCACGCAGCTCACGCTCGCGGTCGATCGCGATGCCGGCGGTGCAATCGCCTCGACCTTCGATGAGCGCGACGATGCAGTAAAGGCGATGCTCGGGATGGCGATCACGGCTTGCCGCAAGGCTGGCAAGTACGCCGGCATCTGCGGGCAGGGGCCTTCCGATCATCCGGATCTGGCCCAATGGCTGGTCGAACAGAAGATCGAGAGCATCTCACTCAACCCCGACACGGTGGTCGAGACTTGGCTCGCGCTGGCGAAAGCCGCCCCGCAAGCGAAAGCCTCGGAAGGCAAAGCCTCCGAGCAAGCGAAAGATCCGTCAGGGCGATCGCAACCGGCCCACAAGCGCGGCAAAAAGTAACCTACCGCTCGAAGGAGAGCGGGCACGGATGTGAGGGCAACCCGCGCGCGATATCGACCAAACGTTGGATTGCGGCGTGGAAGCAAGGCGGGTTTCAATAGTGTTATGCGAAGTCCAGCGCCTCTGCGCGTCGAGCTCAAGCCGTCGCGGCTCGCGGCCTCGATGATTGCGATCGGCGTGGTGGCCAGTGCGTTCCTGGTCGCATCGCTGCCCGGCGAATGGTGGCTGCGCGCGCCGATGTGTCTGGCGATCGGCGCCTACGGTCTGTGGCTTGTGCGCAGCCGCGCTCAGGGCACTACGCCGACATCGGTCATTGCAATCGAACTCGATGCGGATATGCGCGCATCGTTTACCGAGCGAAGGGGGCGTCGAATCGCTGGCTTGGTCAAGCCCGATTCCTACGTGAGTGCAATGCTGACGACCCTCGTCATTCACGCACCCGGTGCCCGCCGATCGCGAGCCATTGCAATCCTTCCTGACATGCTCGCTTCCGACGACTTCCGCAGGTTGCGAGTCCTGTTGCGGTTCGGACGAACGCCTCAACGGTGACGGGAATCAGGAATGTTGCAACCACGCCTGCGCGTCGATGATGTGCCCGCTTTCAGCCTTCGGCTGGCCGGCTAGAAGGTAGAGATAAAGCGGCACGAACGCGTCCGGTGCTGGCAAGCGGCTCAAGTCCTCCCCGGGATGTGTCTGTGCCCGCAGGGGCGAGCGCATCGGACCGGGAACGACGCCGTTGACGCGAAGCTGAGGGATGTCGTCCCACTCATTAGCGAGAATCGTGAGCAGCGCCGAGAGTCCTGCTTTGGCGACCGCATAGCCGCCCCAGTAGGCCTTGGGCTCCTGGCCCCGCGTGTCCAGGGTAAACACGACGCTGGCATCGGGAGCCGCTCGCAGCAACGGAAGGAGCGCGCGCGTCATGCCGAATGGAGCAAGCAGATCTACACGCAGTGTCGAATGCCACTCGTCGAAAGCCTGGTGCTCGACGGGACCCAGAGAACCAAGCTGCACCGCGGTGTGAACCAGCGCATCAAGGCGTCCGTGCTGCGCCTGGACCGCACTTGCCACGTTGCCGAAATCCTCGGCGCGCGCTGTTGCGAGATCGAGCGGCAGTATGGACGGTTCAGGCCATCCCGCGTCGACGATTTGGTCGTAGACCGCCTCGAGCTTGCGCACGATGCGTCCGTGGATCAGCACCGTCGCGCCATGCTTTGCGCACGCCAACGCGAGCGCAGATCCGAGACCGCCATTCGCCCCCGTCACCATGACGACGCGCCCGTCGAGGCGCGTTTGGGTTAGCGAGTTGGCGGGAGGCAGCGGCATCGCCTGGGTCGTAGCGAGGGCAGCCGATGATAGCGGAAAAGAGTTCGCGAACCCGCGTGCCGTTCGTGGATGGTCTGCCGGTGCCGCCCCCGAGTTTGCCAGGGTTCCGACCCGCGCCGTATAATTCGCGTCTCCGCTGTGGGGCTATAGCTCAGCTGGGAGAGCGCTTGCATGGCATGTAAGAGGTCAGCGGTTCGATCCCGCTTAGCTCCACCATCCGATTTTCTCCGCAGTTGCCTCGTCCCCATCGTCTAGAGGCCTAGGACATCGCCCTTTCACGGCGGTAACCGGGGTTCGACTCCCCGTGGGGACGCCAGTATATTCATAGGCTTATCACGTATTTAATAACCAATTTATTACCTGTTACCCTTTGTGGACGTGGACGACCCGGTTGGATCGTCGCGGGGCCGCTACAGCGTCCCTACGGAAGGTTTATGCTGGGCTCGCTCGCACGCCCGGAGTGAACGAAGAGCCGGCGCGCGTCCGCGACAATCAAGTAACTCTAATGCGCGCGCTGTCTGGCTTCGTTCACGGCGCGTATATTCACATCATGGAACTCTACGGTGGCACCCCAGCGAGATTTCACACAAGTGGGATGCGCGCCACGCCCCGCCAAGACGAGATGATCGACATGCTAAGCAATTACGTTTATAGAACGATCAGCTGCGTTGAACTCGTGGCTGCTCGCTCTGGCGCGGCGGGGCCGTACGAAGCCGTGAAATCCCTGAGAACGAGCTTCCGGGAAGAAATGTCTCGACGCGACGACGCGATCTAAGGGCGGAGGGCCAATAACACAACGCACGGCTCGACCCGACCTATTCTCGGAATTCGTGGCTACGAAGCTAACATACTCGCGATGTTAAGTTAGGACGCTACCCGGAGCCTTGGGGCGATTGCATAGCGTCTACTGACACACGACGATCGAACCGTCCGCGCTGCGGCGCTGGCAGATAACCGGGGCTGATGGTGGCGTCGGCGGCGAAGGCGACTGGCATTGCCGTTTTCAGTCCCCGCAAAATTCGTTTGGGTGTGCCTGTGACGTCGCAGGCAATCAAAGCAATCACGACTCGAAAGACCAAGCGTTCAATTCTCTATTCATTGCGCGAATGTGTGTTCGCGTATCCATGATGAGCCGTTTCAAGTTTTCGGGATTTCGTAGGTCTTCCATGAGGCTCCCTTCGTACGTGCCAACAATCTCATCATTGTCCGCGTAGATGCGGAAGCCGAGCTTACGATGATAGTCCTGCAATTCCGCAACAACATGGAACGGCGCAAATGCTCTTTGGATTTTCTCGAGAATCTGTTCACTGGTTAATTTGATAGCCATTGATGTCCTCCGAGAAAGTGGTTAACGAGTAATTTCATTGGCCCGCCGGAGAGACGGCGCACTCCCGACGAGGATCGTACCGCGCAGTTCAACCCGTTCCGGTAGGTGACGCGGTGCCGACGGGCTAGAACGTCGTCACCTTCAACCCAGCAAACCAGCCGGACGCTTGACACCCCAGCGGTACGGTCCCCGATGCTGTATAGCGTCCGCTGACGCTGAATGAGGTTACTTGAAACTCGAAGATGCGGACCGATCCCGCACTTCCATTGGTGCAAAAGTACGTCCCCTGCACGTCTCCCATCTGTCCAGATTGCGACAACGTCCCGGTGAACGCGCAGGTCGCCCCGCCGTTTGCCGGAAACGTCGTCATAGTAAACGCTGCGCCATTTTTCAACGGTCCATC
>VBCY01000476.1 GCA_005882995.1 Betaproteobacteria bacterium | reverse complement strand
AAACGAAATCGTCGGCGAAACGCAGGTAGTAACGAAAATAGATCTCTTCGGGTTCACTGCCGGTCTTGCCCTTGAAATCGTAGCCCAGATCCAGCCCCACATTGCCGCCGTGAGGAATCTTGACTCTCAAGGCCTTGCCATCGAGCGGCTTGAATCCGAGGGCGTCGTCGCTCGCGAGCGTTCCGAAGGTGAGCGTTGGGCTGACGTAGCTCCAGTCCGAGAACCATAGTGCCGACTCGAAGCCCGTCCCCATTAGCACGTCGGGGTCCTTGGTGATTCCACGATCGAGGGGGTAGTCCTTCACATTGCCGTATTGCTTGGCATTGGTGGTGAGCTGCAACGTTGCGCGCCGAAGGTCATCGCCGGCGGATGCATTCAATACAAATCGCATCGCCGTGATCGTGTCGCGTCCCGCGAGCAGCAGCTTGTCTTTTCCCAGCGGCTGCACAGTAGAGCAGTCGAGGTGCACATCGGCCTCAGGAGCAACGGTTTGCCTGCTGTTATCGCCATACTCGAGCACCAGGCGTGGCCGCAATTGCGGGTCGTCTGCCTCGCGACTGTGAAAATAGACTGAACCTCCCGCCCGTCCCGGGACCGCAGTCAACGCAACGCCCTGGTTGGCTTCCGGCGTTTTGAGCCAGCGGCGAGCGAGCGCTGTAAGGTCCCATTCGATCACGCGGCTTTTGTCGATCGACTCGATGATCGCCGAAGCAAAAGGGGCCGGTCCCTGGACGACTCCGTTGATGTCCCTCCAATCACCTCTCTTGTGGTGCCATTTCACTCGCCCTCCGACATTGAAATAGTCGCAGGTCGCGCCACCAGGTCCGTCGTAGAGCGGAATGACTTCGTGGCCCGGCGTTGCAGCATGTGCGCCCGTCAACGCACCGATGACGAGCAAAGCGGCGAATGTCTTTCTGAACAACACTTCAGCTGCGCCTGGCCGCGCAAACCTCGTCGAACAAGCAGGCAAGCTCTGCCGTCAAGGCGCGACGATCGAACCTTCGGAGCGCAACCAAATCGGCACAGTGTTGGGCAAGCCGATCACTGCGCCACGCAGCTACGATCTCGGTCAAGGTCGAATCGAGCGTTGACGAATCCCTCGGATCCACCTCCCAGCCGCCCCCTGTCTCGTTCAGTAGCTCACTTACGGCTCCTGGGCGCACCAGAGCGAGCGTTGGCTTCCCTGCGCGCAGGTACTCGTAGAGTTTTGCGGGAACAAGGCCGACAGTGTCGTCCGATGCTTGCAAAAGAAGAAGCAGATCAGCCGCTGAGGCCTCTCGCAGCGCCTGTTGGTAAGGTATGCGTGGAAGGAACGACACCGAGGCCGAAAGTCCGGCGGCGTCAACGCGCGCGCGAACTTCGCCGGTTTCGGAATAGGGTCCGCCGCCGATAAATGCAATGTCGCATTCTGACGTTGCAAGCCGTCCCTCTCTGACCATGCGTGCTATCGCTTCAAAAAGCGGGCTCGGGTCGCGGAATTCGGCATTAATGCTGCCGATGTGGACAATGCGTAACCTGGCGCCCCGTGATGACCCACTCGGTCCGAAGTCGGCAAAATCGGCTTCGTCAAAGCCGTTGAGAATCGCTCTCGTTTTGACCTGAGGGATATCGGAGCCGTAACGTTGCCGTATCGAGTCGCGCAAGTGCGTTGTGCTGGTAACGATTGCGTCACTGTTCATGACGACATGCCGCTCCAGCCACCGGTTTATGCTTCGGAACAATGGACCGTTCGGTGCTCCTGGTTCCGGAGGCTCCTCGATCCATGGATCTCGGAAGTCGGCGACCCAGGGCTTGCTCGCTGCTCTGGCGAGTCTCGCCGCAATGAGATGCGCGGTTGCGTGCGGGCTTGTCGAGTAGATCACGTCAACGGGATCTGAAGCCATCAGTCTTTTGCCAGCGCTGACAGCCCACGGCATCCATCCGACCCAAATGTCAGGAAGAGCAAATACCGCGGGATAGATGCCGCGAATCGACAAATCCCGTTTGGTGTTGAGGTACGGCGTTCGCACGACTTTGGTAGCGGGTGGAATCTGATCCTCGAGCTTGGGGTCCCGTACGCTGTACGCCGACTCCTTAGGCGCGATGACTGAGACTCTCCACCCATGTTCGGGCAGATAGCGCGAGTATTTCAGCGTGCGAAGGACGCCGCTACTGCTCGCTTCAGGGGGGTAATGGAACGCAACGAAGAGCGCGTGCGGCACAACGTTTTGGATTTGCGAAGCGAGGTTTGTTGCCGGCACGCGATGTCTTATTGTAACTTATAGCACTTTGGGCGGAAACTCTCGATTGCGAGTGCGTCTCTCCAAGTACAGTTCCGTCGGTCATTGTTTACAACAGCCTTCGCCGCCGTTTGCGTCAGCGGGTGTTGCGATGCCATCATTGGATGTGCAATCGAGCATCGATCCCGTCCATGTCGCGAGCGTTAAACACGAAGCCGAGTTCGCGGCGCTGAAAATTCCTTGGAACACGCTTGCGAATCAGAGCGCGGTCGCTTCAGTCTTCCTGACCCACGAATGGTTTTCTGCTGCGTGGGCCTGGCGTCGTCTGGATTCGTCGCTCGAAGTGCTGCTTTTAAGCCGGTCTGGGACTCCAACAGCTATCCTGCCTCTGATTAGAACCCGGGCGAAAAAGGGCCGCGCAAGATACTTGGAGCTTCTTACCGTACCGGATACGCAGTCCTGCGACATGATCGTATCATCGAGCACTGCCCACGAACTTGGAGCAGCGCTGGCGACGGCGCTTGCCGGACGCAAGGATTGGGACGTGCTGAAGCTGGGCTACCTGACTCCCGCCGGCGAGGTAGCGCAGCAACTTGTGCCTGCGCTTTCGCGACTCGGTTGCCATGTGAGCATGGAGGACGGTGGCCGCAACTTATTCGTTCCTCTCAATGACCGCTGGGAAGTGTATTACAGCTCAAGGTCACGGCGCCTCAAGAAGGCGAATAACCTTGCAAGCAATCGCCTTCATAACGCAGGCGCAGTGCGAATCGACCACCTGGAGCCGCGTTCAACAAGCGTCGAGGAGTTGAACCATGCGCTTGATGCCATAATCGGCATATCACGCTGCAGTTGGAAGAAAACCACAGGCAATTCGCTCGATCAGCCGGGGCCGCAGGCGTTCATTCGAACGCTTTCCGCGGCGGCTCGAGAAAATGGGTGGCTCTCGATGTGGCTGGCGCGAGTGGACGGAAAACCTGTCGCAATGGAGTATCAGCTCATCGATCGCGGCAACGTCCACGCACTGCGAGCCGACTTCGATGCAAGCTGCACTCATGTGTCGCCGGGCGCATTCTTGTTCCGCCAGATAATGGAACAATTGTTCGGGAATGGACTGCGACGTTACTACATGGGCCCTGGTGAGAACGCGTACAAACAGCATTGGGCCGACGAGGGCGAGCCACTCCTACGGATCTTCGTCTATAACCGTACCTGCCGCGGTCAAATTACGTGGCTAGGCAACGCGATCGCCAAGCCATTGATGCGAGCGATACGCGACCGACTCTTCGCCGGAACCGAACGGCGCTCCGGAGTCATTTCTCAGTAAGAACATGCGGATCTCATTTATCGGACATGCCTCCATAATGGTTGAGACGCGCGGCGTTCGGATTCTCTCCGATCCCTGGTGGAGCGGTCCCTGCTTCGGCGCGCAGTGGTGGAACTATCCCAGTCCGCATGTTGACGTGCTGGGGCACAAGGTCGACTTCATTTACATATCGCACGGTCATCACGACCATCTCCACCCGGGTACTTTGCGTCACCTGAACAAAGATGCAGTGTGCCTGGTATCGCGGGGAATCGATGTTGCGCCCACACTGCAGGGACTCGGGTTTAGCGTCATTGAGATTGACAATGAA
The DNA here is from genome assembly GCA_005882995.1 of Betaproteobacteria bacterium. Lineage (GTDB taxonomy): Bacteria > Pseudomonadota > Gammaproteobacteria > Burkholderiales > Casimicrobiaceae > PALSA-1003. The sequence goes on along the minus strand of VBCY01000476.1, from coordinate 764 downwards.
TCTGTTCAAGAGCTTCGACCCGGCATCCGGTGCCGCATCATCGAAACGCATGCCGACGATACGCTTTTGGTCATTGAAGATGGCGCTAGAGTATGCGTGAATCTCAATGACTCCCTTCACGCTGCCCCTGCGTTTATCCAGGATCGCTTCATCTCTCATCTTCGATCGCTCTACCCGCGCATCGATTATGTATTTTGCGGCTACGGTGTCGCCTCGCACTTTCCCAACTGCTACGACATTCCGGGTAAGGACAGGGAAGCAACCGCCGCAAAAAGACAGGCACATTTCAACCGTCAGTGGGTGCGCATCATCGAAGGATTAGCTCCCACCTTCGCGTTCCCCTTTGCCGCCGACGTCGCGTTCCTCGAGGAAGACCTTCTCTGGGTCAATGAACCGACAGCCAACTCCCAGCGACCTACCGCTGTGTTCAAGGCGGCCCATCCGGACTCGTCGACGACCGTAATGGACATTGCACCAGGATTTGTGATCGACGAAACGACAGTCGTCAATGAGGCTCTGCGGCAGCCCGTGGCGCTCTCCCGCCTGCGCGACGAGAACGCGCGCAACATGGAGCGTGCGAACAACTATGGCGTCGGGAGCGAGGCAGTCTTGGACGAGGTACTTGATTTGCTGCGCGCCAATGTTACCGTCTGCCATCCGTATCTGGTTGAAGTCGCCCGCGATTATCGGTTCCTGTTGCAATTCCGAAATTATCTTCATGCGATCGCCATTGTGAAGAAAGGTACGGATATCGATGTCGCGCC
>VBCY01000083.1:3117-4217 GCA_005882995.1 Betaproteobacteria bacterium | reverse complement strand
AAAGATTCGACTACCTCAATTGTTCGGCCACTCACTGAGCTGACTCAGGGGGGACTTGACAATCCCCAGATCGGGAACCAAATTATTCAGGACGTCGTGCGCGCTTACGGCGCTACGGGCGTCGCACGTGAGACGAAAACGTAGCAAGTCTCGCCGCGGTCGCGCGCAATTGCTCCGGCGCGAAGTGAGCATAGGGCTTACCTTGCCAAGTCACGAAGACGTGGATTGCAACATCAGAATGCGACTAAAGTGCCCGAATCGGCGACGGCAAAAAATGTCTCGCTCCAACGCACCGAAGAACGTACAAGCGATGAATTTGCGCTCTGCGTCGTGAGCCTTTGGATTAAACGTACCGTCGACCTATCATTTTTCCGCTATTTTCCCGCCTCCGAATTCGCGCAAGCTGGCCTGGGCCATGGGCTGAAGGGCGTCGGCGGCGAAAAGACGGCTCGCCCACGCATCGAGCGACTCGGCGCCGCCGGCTACCAACGGCGGACGTTTTCCCCGTCCGCGGACAGGTAATCCGCCAGTCCTAACTGCACCGCTGTCCGCCCGTCGACCGGCTCCGAAGAGAGCGTTAGCCGCCTCGCGGCAGTGGCACCAACGTGCGAAGCGAGGGTCTGCAATCCGAAGCCTGGCAGCCAACCCAAGGAAACCTCGGTCAACTGCCACCGTATGGTCGCCGCCGTGACCACGATGTCACAAGAGGCTCCAAGCACGAAACCACCGCCGAGCGCGAACCCTTCGACGGCCGCCATGACCGGCTTTGTCAGTGATGCAAACGAGCGTGCCAAAGCGGCGGTGCGCGCATCCTGCTGGCACATCGTGGTGATATCGGTGTCACCGAATTCCTTGAGATCCGCGCCCGCGCAGAAACCGGGTGGAGCGGCCGCGAGCACGATCACGCGAGTTCCCGGGTCGCAGTCGAGTCGGCGGATTTCCTGCTCGAGGGCCTCTACCAACGCAACACCGAGAGCATTGCGGCGTTCGGGACGGTTCAAGGTAAGCACCGCGATCGCGTCATGATGCTCGACAAGCAATGGGCTCGTGGTCATGCGTGGACGGGTCGGGCAGGGTAATTGGGAGAGCTGCAGTTCTTG
>VBCY01000083.1:0-3024 GCA_005882995.1 Betaproteobacteria bacterium | reverse complement strand
CCGAGGCTGCGCGGCGGCGACCGCAGCATCGCGCATGTGGCGTAGCAGGCCGCGCTGTTGGAAGGATTCCATCATTGATTCCAGACGACGCCTGTGCGAGCTGCCGATTCGAGACGCTAGCAAGTCGATTGCAGTCGTTCGGCACAGACCTCAAGCGTCTCGTCGACATCTCGGCGCCACCAATTGTGCTGAGAGAAGATCTCGACCTCTACGGCGCCGATGTAACCTGCTCCTTCCAGCGTTGCGCGGATCTTCTGTAGTTCGATGACGCCATCGCCCATCATTCCGCGATCGAGCAGCATGTCGCGAGTTGGCACCAGCCAATCGCTTACGTGATAGGCCACAACTCTATTCTCCGCACAGCCGCGACGGATCATCTCGGACAACTTTGGATCCCACCAACAGTGATAGACATCGACGGCGACGCCGAGGAAGCCCTCGCGACGTGGATCAATCCGCTCACAAAGATCGAGTCCTTGCTCGAGCGTCACGATGCAGCTTCGGTCGGCGGCATACATCGGGTGCAACGGCTCTATTGCGAGCGTCACGCCGCAAGACTTTGCGTGTTCCCAAAGAATGGCGATGGCTTGAGCGCTCTGTTCGCGCGCACCAGCCAGGTCCTTCGAGCCTTCCGGCGGGCCGCCGGCCAACAATACATAACAGGCGGCACCGAGCTCGGCCGCTTGATCGATTGCGTTCCGATTGTCAGCTATGCTCGCGAGAAACTTCTCTCGCGAAGGCGCCGTGAAGTAAGTAGAACGACAATAGCCGCTCACGCGAAGACCCAAGGCGCGAATTTGAGTCGCGACGCTCTTGACGTTGGCGGCCTCAATCTCGCGGCGCCATGGCGCGACACCACCAAACCCCGCGCGTGCAATCGCATCCAGCGTCTTATCGATTGGAAGTTGATAGCCCAGCGTGGCGGTGTTTATTGAACAGATTTCGAGGGCTCCCTGTAATGGACGCATATAATTCTCCTGCTGATCGTTCGAAGTGCGCTCAAAGGCCCTTGAACTGGGCTGGACGCTTCTCGTTGAATGCAGCGACGCCTTCCCGGCCGTCTTCGAAGGAAGCGGCGAGGCCGGCGGCGATCGTCTCTGCACTAAGCCCGCCCACCTCGAGGTCGATGAGCTGTTTGGCGAGGCGGACCGCGCCTGGGGCGCCGGCGGCGATCTCGGCAGCGATTTCCTGTGCATGGCGATGAAGTTCCGAAGCGTCCACGACTTCCTCAACCAGCCCCCAGCGTAGCGCGGTAGTCGCGTCGATCTGCATCGCTCGGAAGATCATCTGCTTCGCGCGGCCGACCCCGACGAGTCGAGCAAGCCGCTTGGTTCCCCCCCATCCCTGGATTGCACCGACTTTCACTTCCGGCATTCCGAAACGCGCGTCGGCCGTTGCCAAGCGCAGATCGCACGCGAGTGCCAACTCGAGGCCGCCACCAAACGCCATACCATGTATCAATGCCATCGTAGGTTGCGGCACGGCCGCGAGCCGATCGAAGATTCGATGCCCGATGCGCGTCCAAAGACGCCACATGTCCTGCGCACTAAGCGCGCCCCATTCAGCGATGTCCGCGCCCGCGCAGAACGCCTTTGGATTGGATGAATCCACGAGGACGACTCGGACCGTATCGGCTCGCTCCAGGCGGGCACATGCAGCATCGAGTCCTTCCAACATCGGGATCGTCAGCGCGTTAAGCTTCTCAGCCCGCCCCAGCGTCAGCCGCGCGATGGGACCGTCTACATGCAGGTTCACAAGTTCGCTCATGCCTCTTATCTCGCTCTTTCCATCACGTGATAGGCAACGCTCTAAAGGCGTTGAATATGCAACCCGCCATCGATGTGGATGACGTCCCCGGTGCTGAAGGCAAAGGCGCCGCTCGCCAGTGCCGCGGCGGCGCGACCGATGTCCTCCGGCGTGCCCCATCGAGGCATCGGGGTGAGGCCTTCGCGGATGCGTCGGTCATAGTCGGCTTCAGCAACCGCGGTCATTCCCGTACGAATGATCCCCGGTCGTATCTCGAAGACCCCAATTCCTGCTTCTCCCAGTCGAGTTGCAAAAAGCCAGGTGGCCATGGTGACGGCGATCTTCGACAGACAGTACTCGCCACGGTTGATCGAGGCTGCAAATGCGTTGGCCGACGAGATGTTGATGATTGAACGGTAACGCTCCGGCCGCGGATCGGCCACGAATGCCGCTGCAACTCGCTGCGTCAAGAAGAAAGGACCGCGCAAGTTGACTCGCATGAGCCGGTCGAAGCTTTCGGCCGTGGTCTCCAGCAGATCACCGCGTCTTTCAACGCTGATACCGGCGTTGTTCACCAGGCAATCCAGCGGTCCGAGTGCGGTGGTTACGCTGTCAAGGACAGCCGCGTGTCGATCGATGTTCGCTACATCGCAGGCAAAGAATTCAGCGCGTCTACCGCGCGCACGAACGGTGTCGATTGTTTCCTTGGCATCATCATCGAATGCCAGGTCTGCGATTGCTATATCGAACCCGCTGGCGGCAAGCGAGTAGGCGATTCCTCGCCCGATGCCGCGGCGTCCGCCGGTGACCAGCGCAACCCGCACTCCGACGTCCTTCGTTGTTTCCTGGTTAGTCATGTCGAAACTCCCGCGTGCACGTCGAGGAACTTGCGCATCCTCTCAATGGCAAGCTCAGGTTGCGTCAGCGCTCCGCAGGCATCCGCCAATCGAAATACCGTTGCGTAGTGCGTTACGTCGCGAGCTGATTCCAATCCAGCGGCCATCGTGAAATGGTCCTGGTGGCCGTTGAGCCAGGCGATGAACACAACGCCCGCCTTGTAGTGACGCGTCGGGTCGCGAAAGACTTCGCGGCCGAGTGCCACCGTTGGCGAGATGATCTGGTGATAGTCGTTGACTTTGCCTTCGGCTAGGGCCGTCAGCGCTGCGGCAGCTACCGGTGCAATGGGGTCGAATATGCCCAACAGTCCGTGCGAGTGGTTCTTGTCGTCCCCGGCGATCAACTCCCCGTAGTTGAAGTCGTCGCCCGTGAACATCTTCA
>VBCY01000472.1:7421-10584 GCA_005882995.1 Betaproteobacteria bacterium | reverse complement strand
CCACCCGGGTGCGCGAAGCTCGCCACGATGGCATGCGGGTCGCCCATCGTCGCCATAACCACTGGAATTGTTCCGGTCGCGTTTTTGGCCGCCCTGGCGGCTGGCGTCCCCCTAGTCACGATCAGATCGACCTTGAGACGAACCAGTTCGGACGCGAGGTCCGGGAACCGCTCAGCGTGACCATCTGCCGATCGATATTCGATGATCAGGTTTCGCCCTTCGACGTAGCCGAGGTCCCGCAGCCCCTTGCGCAGGGCGTCGAGATTGGCGGCGTTCCGTGACGCCGGTATCGTCTCCAGAATCCCGATGCGATAGATCTTCCCCACTTGTTGCGCGCGCGCAGCGAGCGGCGCGGCGAGGAAGCCCCCCGCAACACGGCCGATGAACGTTCGCCGATCCATCACTGAATCATCTCGTCGACGAATGACAGTCCGACAATACTACGCCTCACCAAGGCGAACGACTGAAAGACCGCTCGTGGCCGTTCAGCGAAATCCGCGAACGTCCGCATCTCTAGCGCACGACAGGCAGCAACGGGTGTGCGCCGTGATAAGGCGGCGCTTTTCCAGTGGGTGCAAGCCCCATCCGGCAACCGCTCCAGCCGGAAGCAACCGGAGCAGTCATGAAGGTAACGAAATGGCTGAAGCCTTCGGGTAAGCGTGCCACGAATTGGTGGCAGCGCGAGTGTGCGGGCCGTAACGCGAGTGAACGCTGAGCAAGCCTCGAAAATGCCGATGCGCAGGCCGACCCGACAACCCTTTCGGGGAAGGCTGATACGACTGGGTGGATGAGCGAAGCAATGCCCCCAGTCGCTGCGCCGGGGTAGTGGCGACAGCACGCACACAAGGAAAGCGCAGGCAACACGGGAAGCCCCAAGGCGAGGTCGGGGACGACCAACCGGACGCCGATGACGGACAGGCCGGGCGTATTGGGGTGACGGAGAGGTTCGTACTACCGCTGAAGCCGGGTAACGCTGGTGGAGGGAAGGGACCTCAGTTCAAGACGAACGCAGCAAGTAGCGAGGACGTGGAGATTGGGCAACCTAGCAACTCCGGCGAGTGTTCAGAAGCTGCAGATGGCGTTGCACGCGAAAGCGAAGGCAGAGCCGGGTTTCCGCTTCTACGCGCTGTACGACAAGATCAGTCGCGACGATATTCTGATGCACGCCTACGCTCAGTGCCGCTCGAACAAGGGCGCGCCGGGTGTAGACGGTCAGGACTTTGCGGACATCGAAGCGTATGGGGTGCAGCGGTGGCTTGGTGAACTGGCGCTTGCGCTCAGAGAGGAGACTTACCGACCGGAGCCTATCCGACGAGTGTTCATCCCGAAGGCCAATGGCAAACTCCGGCCGCTGGGCATCTCGACCCTGCGGGATCGGGTCTGCATGACAGCAGCGATGCTGGTGCTGGAACCGATCTTCGAAGCCGATCTTCCGCCAGAGCAGTACGCCTACCGGCCGGGCCGCAACGCCCAGCAGGCGGCGATTGACGTGAAGGACACGCTGTTCTACGACCATCCGGAAGTTGTTGACGCTGACCTCGCGGACTACTTTGGGAGCATCCCGCACGCCGAACTGATGCTGTCGCTCGCGCGGCGCATCGTGGACCGGCGGGTGCTGCATCTGATCAAGATGTGGCTGGAATGCTCGGTGGAGGAGACCGACGACCGAGGTCGGAAGACACGCACGACCGAAGCCAAGGATCAGCGGCGCGGCATCCCGCAAGGTTCACCCCTCTCACCCTTGCTGGCGAATCTGTACATGCGCCGGTTTGTGTTGGGGTGGAAGAAGCTCGGGCTGGAGAAGCGCCTTGGCACTCGCATCGTGACCTACGCCGACGATCTCGTGATCCTGTGCAGGAAGGGCAAAGCTGAAGAAGCCTTGCAACAACTGCGCGAGATCATGGGCAAGCTGAAGCTGACGGTCAACGAGGAGAAGACACGAATCTGCAAGGTCCCGGAAGGCGAGTTCGAGTTCCTGGGTTACACGTTCGGGCGGATGTACTCGCGGACGAGCGGCAAGGCCCATCTGGGCATGCGGCCGTCGAAGAAGAGCATCCGACGCATGGTCGAGAAGATCCATGCGATGACCGCAGTCTCGATGACGTGGCAAGGGACCACGGAGCTGGTGGGCAAGTTGAACCGCACGTTGCGCGGCTGGGCGAACTACTTCCAAGTAGCCACCGTCAGCCGCGCCTATCGTACGCTCGACAGCTACACGGCAACGCGGTTGCGTCGGTGGTTGCGCCACAAGTACAAGGTCAGGCGATGCAAGGGTGGGACCTATCCACTCTCGCACCTCTACGGGCACTTCGGTCTCGTACGGCTGACCAGGCTTGGGCACGGCGTGTCGTGGGTGAAGGCGTGAAGTCTTGTCCGAGAGCCGGATGCGGGAGATCTGCACGTCCGGTTCGATGAGCGGGGTGTGGAAACGGAGCTACGGCGAGGTTACTCGGGCACCGCCAGACGAAAGGGGCGGCAACAGACAAACCAAACCTACTACCACCGCGCCACATCCCGACTCTACCGTGACCAGTTCCGGGCAGCTATGTCCAGGAGCGGACGCTCCGACAGGCAACGGCGTTTGACACAGGCGGCGTCGCCGGAGATAGTGCGCCTGGGGCGGTCGACTTTGCCAACTTTGCTCGCGCGGGCGTAACACAACGCAGTGCTTCGACAACGCGGGCGGCAGTTAGAGCCGCCGAAACGGGTCGGCTTTAGCGTCCAGCTTCAGCCTTGCAAAAGGAAAGGAAAGGAATATGCCCGGAACGTGCAAAACGATTCTTGTAACAGGAGCGACCGGTGGTATCGGGTTGGCCGTCTGCAGACGGCTGGCGAGAGCGGGGAATTCCCTCGTTCTTGCAGCACGCGATGTCGGCAGACTTCAGTCACTCTGTGCTGAACTGTCGAGCACCTTTTCCGGCGTCCACTCATGGATTTCCGTCGACATGACGCGCGATGACTCAGTTAAGAACTTTACCGAGGAGCTGACCGGAAGGAACGTGATCCTGGACGGAGTAGTCTTGATGCCGCCCCAAGATCCGCCAACGAATGACCCTCTCCCAGGCAGCGAAAAGTGGCGCGAGATTCTTCAGAACAGTTTTGTGGGCCCGCTGTCGCTGCTGAAGGCCGCAATCTCGACCATGACGTCTTATCCTGCCAATGG
>VBCY01000472.1:0-7388 GCA_005882995.1 Betaproteobacteria bacterium | reverse complement strand
CGCGACAAGTAATGTTGTCCGTTGCGCCTGGCTGGCCGAAGCCAAGACGCTGGCGTTCGCGCTGGGAGACCAAGGGATTCACGTGAATACCCTGTCCCTAGGGGGCACGCTCACGCCATGGTATGCAGCTTCTCTTGAGAAGCGCGCTGCCAAGGCCGGGACAACGATTGAGCAACGTCTTGCGGAAGAAACGTTGAACGTTCCCCTGAGGAAATACGGCACACCGGATGAGGTCGCCGCTGCGGTCGAAGGATTGCTGTCGGCGTTCTCCGATCACATGACCGGATTGAATGTCCTTCACGACGGCGGATTCACGAGAGCATATTGAGGAAATGCCAGTGGCTCGCAGCAGCAAACGTTTCACACAGAGACGTGCGTAAACGTCTGCTTTTCTGGAGGCCCGCCGACAGCAAAGGGTCGCGAAGCGTCCATAGGCGGACGGGCGCAATCCAGCGACAAGCGATGTTGCGAGTTACCTGGCAACTCATTCGTCGACTCGGCTCTATCGTTGCCGCTATGTCGCGACGCGAGTCGGCTCTGGCCGTTTCGCTTTCTTATAGTCAAGCTTCGGCGGGACTTAGGAATGTCAGATTATCCAACCACGCGCGGCACCGTCGACACCCACTCACCAGCACCTATTGGCCGGTCGCCGTCCTACGCGCTACGTGAACGCGGCCGACTTATTTGGACAACATGTCAGACGACATGCCAAACTGATCCCGCGTCCGTTCCGGATGTGGCTTGACACAACAACGGGTGCCAAAGACGCCAGAATCTAGCGGCTACCTCTGCGCCGTCCCCATGGCTCGCCTTGCGCGCGACGATGCGGGCCGTGGCTCCGGCGCGTAATGCGGCCTGGGAAGCGTAGTGAGGAAGTCGATAAACGCACGGATTCTTGCTGGCAAGTTGCGCTGGCTCGCATAGATCGCACTAATTGGGTTGGGGGGCGGTCGGATGTCTGGAAGTACTTCCACCACCTCATTGCGTTTGATCGCCTCGTCGGCCATGTAGCTCGGCACTTGGGTAATCCCGACACCAGCACGGGCTGCCTCTACCAGCGCTTCGCCCTCGTCGACCGTTACAAAGATCCTCGGCCGCCAGTCGATAAGAACGCGCACTTTCTTGCCCTCGTCCTTTGGGATTTCCTTCTTCCGCACCGGTAGCGGTACATAGCTGCGCCTCTCGTGGCAGATCGTCCCAACCGTTCTCGGCGAGATGATGGCCGAGCCCGATCGAGCCAAGGCCAAGCGAGCGTCGGACGCGATGATGAAGATTGTCAAGATCGACATCGATGTGTTGCAGGCGGCATTTGCGGGAACAACGGGCGGGCGAGAGCCGTCTCGCTGATGCCGGAATCTGCTGGCTCGAATCTGCCGAAAACCGATGACTCCACGTGGCCGCGTAGCACGCTTGTGAACGTCCGATTTTCTCAAGCTCGACCGGCAGCAACGGGTGTGCGCCGTGATAAGGCGGCGCTTTTCCAGTGGGTGCAAGCCCCATCCGGCAACCGCTCCAGCCGGAAGCAACCGGAGCAGTCATGAAGGTAACGAAATGGCTGAAGCCTTCGGGTAAGCGTGCCACGAATTGGTGGCAGCGCGAGTGTGCGGGCCGTAACGCGAGTGAACGCTGAGCAAGCCTCGAAAATGACGATGCGCAGGCCGACCCGACAACCCTTTCGGGGAAGGCTGAGATCGCTGGACGGATGAGCGATGCAGTACCGCCAGTGGCTGCGCCGGGGTAGTGGCGACAGCACGTACACAAGGAAAGCGCGCGCAACACGGGAAGCCCCTCGGCGTGGTCGGGGACGACCAACCGGACGCCGGTGACGGACAGGCCGGGCGCCTTGGGGTGGCGGAGAGGCCCGTAGTACCGCCGAAGCCGGGTAATGCCGGTGGAGGGAAGGGGCCTCAGTTCAAGACGAACGCAGCAAGTGGCGAGGGACCTGGAGATTGGGCAACCTATCAACTCCGATCAGTGTTCAGAAGCTGCAGATGGCGTTGCACGCGAAAGCGAAGGCATCGGCGCGGTCGTCGATCACCTTCGCGCACTGCGCCGCGTCGATCAGGTCTCGCTCGTCGGCTGGTCACAAGGCGGTCCGCGCGCCGGTGGCTATGCGGCGCGCCATCCGGAGAAGGTGGCACGCCTGGTGGTGCTCGCCCCGACCTACAACCGCGAGGGGCCGCTCGACGCGCCCAGCCCATTGCCGCCCAGCCCCGGGCCGATGACGGCGCAGTCTCTCGCCAACTTCACGGCCAACTGGGACCGTCAGGTCGGTTGCCCCGACCAGTACGAACCGGCGGCGAGCGCGTCCGTCTGGTCCGAGATGCTGGCGTCCGATCCGGTCGGCGCCACTTGGGGCCCCGGCGTGCGCCGCGCGCCGCAAGTGCCGACATGGGGGTGGAACCGGGCGGTCGTCGCGAAGATGCAGACACCCTTCCTCATGGTGTCCGGCGTGCACGACAAGCAGGTCCCGCCGCAGGCCGTGCGCAATCTCCATGCGGACCTTGGGTCGAAGCAGAAGGTCTTCGTCGACTTGGCGTGCTCCTCGCACAGCGCAATGTGGGAACGCAACCACCTGCTGCTTTTCAAGGCATCACTTGACTGGCTGAAGGACGGCAGAGTGAACGGGGTGTCGGAAGGAGAATTGAGGCTGGGGTATTGAGGCAGCGAGAATCGTGCCTTCGGCCCGTCCGCTCCCCACCTTGCCACTAGACCGCCAGATGGAAGACTGTGGCGACTGTCTCCTGGTGGCCGACCGCCGGCGCTGAGGCGACAGGAGCGAACGACAGGTCATCGAGCCGGAGCTGTCATTCGGGCCGGGATGGCGGCTATGGGTTGTACAGCTGTCGGCCGGTGGCGCTCGCTGGCCAGCCGTAGTAGACCCATTGCGCTAGTCCCGAAGCCCGAAAGCGGTCGCCCGGATCGGTCCCGCAAGCAGACCGGTGTGCCAGCACTCCCAGCCCAGAGTTCGACCGCTCGCCCTAGCCGAGGGGCTCGAGTTCCTCGATGCGCTCCTCCCCGTGGCCCGACCCTCCGCCTCACGCTACTGACACTGGAAGCTCGCTGCGCTCTCGATGTCCGTCGCGCCGGCCTTCAGCATGGCCTGCTTCGGATAAGCGCACAGTGGCCGCGTCCGCGTGGCCGACCAGCCGGCCGAGGCGACGTCCGGGTCCGCGGGGTTGACGCCGGCCACGACGCTGTCCGGCGCCGTGCCCTTCTCCACCCAATCCTCCAGTGCGGTCAACATGTTGAAGCGGTCGGTCGCCGGGCCGCCGGTGCAGTGGTTCATCCCCGGGACCAGGAACAGGCGCGCGTAAACGGCCGCATTGGCATCGGCTGCCTTCAGCGCGTCGTACCAGGCGATCGTGTCGTTCGCCGAGAACACCGGGTCGGCGGTGCCGTGGTAGACGATCAGCTTGCCGCCGCCTTGCTTCAGCTTCGTCAGCTGGGTCGGGTTCGGCGGCGTCATGAAACTCATCGCCGACTCGTTGAACGGCGCCGCGATCGCGAAGATCTTCGGCGCGTCGGTGTCCATGCTGAAGCCGAGCTGGTAGCCGAGGCCGCCGTCCGAGAGGTCCGGCACGTCGGGCGGTGTCGTGAAGACATAGCCCATCGCGCCGGCGCCGATGAGCGTGTTGAATGGCAGCGGCGCAAAGCCGGCATCGAGTTTCCAGAAACGCCAGTTCGCGCCCGCGATGCCTGGGTCCCACGGCCAGCTCGCGTACAGGCTCTGGCCGGCCGTGTTCTTCGCGCCGTCGAAGACCTTCTGCAGCGCCGTCTTCTGCGCCGTGGTGAGGCAACCGCTGGTCGCGGCGCCGCTGCAGGTCGGCACGTTGGTCGTGAGGTTGAACGCGGCTTGGCAGGCGATGCGGTCGTTGACGAGGCCGTCGCTTGCACCGTCGAGCGCGTCGCACTTGGCGAGGATGCTCTGCGAGACCAGCGCCATCGCGGCCTGCGGGAACGCGTCCTTCGGCAGCTGTCCGGTGCCGGCCGCGGACATGAACTGCTGCGTGTCCCAGGCCTCGGCCACAGCCGCCTTCGGGAGGTTGAAGCCGGGGTCAGCGGCGATCAGGCCGTCGAACTGGTCGCCGAAGCGCGCGGCTGTCACCATCGCCTGGCGGCCGCCGTTGGAGCAGCCCATGAAGTATGAGCGCGTCGGCTTGCTGGCATAGCGTCGCTCGACGATCGCCTTGGCCAGCGGCGTCAGAGTGCCCACGGCGTTGTAGCCGTAGTCCACCCGCGCCTGCGGGTCGTGCTGGTCGTGTTGATGAGGCTGCCGACAGCCGGGTTGATGACACCATCGGTGCCGCCGCCGCCCTGGAAGAAGAACTTGTGCTTCCAGTCGGCGGGCTGCGGCAGCCGCAGCTCGAAGCCGATCGCATACGCCTTGCCGTCGATGCCGGTACGGTCGTTGATCGAGCCGGTGACCTTGCAATGCGCCGGCAGCGCACCCGATGCGGCCACCTCGACGGCCTGCGCGACCTTCAGGCCCGAGAGGCCGAGATTGGCGGTCGTGATGTCGGCGCAGTTCAACGGCTGCGGACTGTCGCTGCCGCCTCCGCAAGCGGCCAGCGCGGCGGCGCAGATCGCCGTGGCAAGTGTGTGCATGCCCGCGGGACGAAACCCCATGAATGTCTCCTTGTCAGTGGCAGCCTCCCTCGGGCCGCCTGCCGCACACACTAAGGAGTGCCCCCGGTTCCGTCTTGGCGAATCGCGCCGTATTGTCGAATCCGGCCTGCCGGTAAACCCGAAGGCGTCTCGCAACACACGCTGGCGATCGCTCCCAGCCCGCCCCTTGAGCCTTCTGTCCTTGCTGCCCGGATCCCCCGACTCGTTCCCGCAGGACTCGCCGCCGGGCCGAGTGCTCGCGCTGTCGGCCGCGGACTGCGATGGCGCCGCGGTGCTCGACGTAATCGGCCCGCCGACCGGAGAGGTGCGCCACCACCACGAGCTGGTGTGCCTGCAGCGCTGGCTGGCCCCGCTGACCGTGCGGCCACTGCGGTCGGACGGCGGCTGGCAGGTGCTGCGGCCGCAGATGCGGCTGTGGCGCCCCGAGGAGGCGCAGCACTTCCAGTGGAACGGCAGCGTGCACCAGCACTTCGTGCTCATCACGCGCCAGCGGATCGAGCGCATCCTCGAACGGCCCTATGCCCGCTGCGGGATCGACCGCTGGGGTGGCCGGGACTTCGACGATCGCCTCGTCACCCAGCTGGTCACCGCAATGACGCAGGACTGCGCCGATCGCAGCCCGGCCGGCCCGCTGGTGGTTGATGCGCTGGTGACAGCCCTCGTACACCGGCTCGCCACGTCGACGCCGCCATCCCCGGTGCGAACCCGGCTCTCGCCCGCTCGCGTTCGGCGCGTTCTCGACTTCATCGAAGCCGAGCTGCACCGCCCACTTTGCCTTGACGAGCTGGCAGCACAGGCCGACGTCGGCGTGCGCCGCTTCTGCGCGGCCTTCCGCGACGCGGTCGGCACCAGCCCGCACCAGCACCTGCTGCGGCGCCGGGTCGAGCGCGCGAAGCAGCTGCTTCGCGACGGTACGCTGAGCCTGGCCGACGTCGCGGCTGCGGTCGGCTTCAGCGACCAGAGCCAGTTCACGCGCACCTTCACCCGCATCGCCGGCTCGAGCCCCGGGCGATACCGCGGCCGCTCGCCGGCTGCCGACTGAACGACCGGCGGCCTTCGGCGCCTCGGCCTTCGGTCGCGGCGCCGGACGACGCCCCTCGCCGCAATCAGTGCAGCTGCATCGGCTGTAGCGCCGTGGCCGGCGGGGGGCTCGGAATCGTCGCATCCTGTTCAAGTGCAAGTTCGGTGTTGACGTAGTCTTGCGGCAGCTCCCTCGCAAGGACCTCACGATCGCAGGCCCTCTCCCAGATCGACACGACCACACACGCCACGGCGTTGCTCATCGTGCTTGTCAGGGCCCGCGCCTCGGACATGAAGCGATCGATGCCGACGATGAGCGCCACGCCGGCCACCGGCAGGTCGGGCATCACGGTGAGCGTGGCGACCAGCGCGACGAAGCCGCTGCCGGTGACGCCGGCTGCACCCTTCGACGTCAGCAGCATGAGCCCGAGCATCGCGCCGATCTGCGTCCAGGAGAGATGGATGTCGCAGGCCTGCGCGATGAACATCGACGCCAGCGTCAGGTAGATCGCGGTGCCGTCGAGGTTGAACGAATAGCCGGTCGGCAACACCAGCCCGACGACGCCCTTCTTGCAGCCCAGCCGCTCGAGCTTCATCAGCAGCCGCGGCAACACCGGCTCGCTCGACGAGGTGCCGAGCACGACCAGCAGCTCCTCGCGGATGTAGCGCAGCAGCTGCCACAGCTTGAAGCCGTGCATGCGCGCCAGCAGCCCGAGCACCACCACGACGAAGAAAACACACGCGACGTAGAACGTGCCGATCAGCAGCCCGAGCGATCCGATGGACTTGATGCCGTAGCGGCCGACGGTGAACGCCATCGCGCTGAAGGCGCCGAGCGGCGCGAGCCGCATGATGAAGCCGAACGCCGCGAAGAGCATGTGCGCGAAGCCGTCGATGCCGTCCAGCACCGCGCGGCCGCCGGCACCGATGCGGGTGAGACCGAACCCGCACAGCACGGACAGCAGCAGCACCGGCAGCACCTCGCCTTCGGCGAAGGCGCCGAAGAAGGATGAGGGGATGATGTGCAGCACGAACTCCGTGAAGCCGCGCGGCGGCACCTGGCTCGCATACTTCGCGGCCACCGCGGCATCGAGGTGCTTGGGGTCGATGTGCATGCCCGCGCCCGGCTGCAGCAGGAACACTGCCGCGAGCCCGGTGAGCAGCGCCAGGATGGTCAGCGCGTAGAACAGGCCCATCGATTTCAGCAGCGTCTTGCCGATCTCGCGCGAGTCGTTCAACGAGGTGATGCCGCTGACGATGGTGCAAAAGACGATCGGCGCGATCATCATCTTTACCAGCTTGACGAAGCCGTCGCCCAGCGGCTTGAGGTTGGCGCCGAAGTCCGGCCACCAGTGGCCCACGGCAATACCGAGCGCCAGAGCGATCAGGACCTGGACGTAGAGAAGCTTGAGCAGCTTGGCCGGTTTCATGGGTCTGTCTCCTGGATATGGGCGAACGACGGCCTTGCCGATCTGCGTCGGCTCGTAAGGCGGGCGTTGAATTCAGCGCAGCGTGGCGAGCACGCGGTCGACCATCACGCCGGATTGGCCGAGATAGTTGGCGGGATCGCACAGCCGCGCGAGCGCGGCACGGTCGAGGTGGCGCTTGATCTCCGGGTGCTCGGCCAGAAGGTCCAGCAACGGGCGCTGCTGCTTCACCGCATCCCGGCAGATGTCGTAGACCAGGTCGTGCGCGTACTCTCGGCCGATGTAGGGCCCGAGACCCATCATCACCGCCTC
>VBCY01000469.1 GCA_005882995.1 Betaproteobacteria bacterium | reverse complement strand
TGAGGCTGCTGCATAGCCTGGGGTTTCGCATCGCTCGCCTTGAAGACGTGGTGGCGAACCTGAAAGCAGGCGCTCGTGGCGCTCCACGCGCTGTCGCCATCACGCTCGACGACGGTACAGACTTCGATTATTACGATCTGCCGCATCCGCGCTGGGGCACGCAGCGCAGCATGTTCAACATCATGCGTGACTTTGTCGCGCAGTTCGGGCGCGAAGCCCAACCATGCCTGCATGCCACTTCGTTTGTTGTCGTGTCTCCGAGAGCACGGCTGGAGCTCGACCGCACCTGTCTCGCCGGCCAAAACTGGTACACCGACGACTGGTGGAATCCGGCGATAGCCTCCGGGCTGATGGCTATTGCGAATCACAGCTGGGACCACAATCATCCTCAGGCTCACGCCGATGATTGCCCCGGAGCAGGCGATGGAACATTTACAGCCATTGATAATTTCGCGGCAGCCGATGCGCAGATCCGGCAGGCTGCGGAGTATTTATCGGCCAGGACCGGCGGACGCGCCACGCCGTTGTTCGCCTATCCCTACGGCGAGACGAACAGCTATCTGGTCGAAGACTATCTGCCCAAATACAGCGATCAGCACGGGATGCAAGCGGCCTTCGACGCGACGCACGGGATGGTGACCGAAGAATGCGATGTCTGGCAATTGCCACGGTTTGTGTTCGGACTGCATTGGAAAGAGCACGGAGAGCTTGCCGAACTGCTACTCCGAGAAGGGATGGCTCAAGGCACGGGTTCTCGCGGCCGTTCGATCGAGTAAAATTCAGGGTCCCGCCGCATCGCGCGGCCTGCAACATTGACGCATTCGGATGGCTTCCGAACTCACTTTCACCGGCGAGCGCTTCACGCCCCTCTGCGCGGGCGAAATCGCATACGAGCATTGGCATCGCTACGCTTTCGCGCGGCGTTTCTGCGCGGGCAAACATGTCCTCGACGCGGCGTGCGGCGAAGGTTACGGGACCTCGCTGCTGGGAGCGACGGCGGCGAGCGCTGTCGGAATCGATATCGACGCGGCAACCATCGCGCACGCCACTACCCGTTACGGTCACGCCGAGCACCTGCGCTTCGTCGAAGCTTCCTGCACTCGTCTGCCTCTTGCCGATGCCTCGTTCGATGTCGTCGTTTCCTTCGAGACCGTTGAACATCTGGATGAGAGCGACCAGGCCGCGATGCTGGGCGAGTTTGCCCGGGTGTTGAAGGCCGACGGCTTGCTGATCATTTCATCTCCGAACAAGCGCCTCTATAGCGACGCGCGCAATTACGTCAATGAATTTCACCGCCACGAGCTGTACCGTGACGGCTTTGCTGCCTTGCTTTCGCAGGCCTTTCCTGCGCAGCGCTGGCATCATCAGCGCCTTGGATTCTGGTCCGGCATCTGGGCGGAGGCAGACAACGGGGGCGTGGAAGCGTGGCGTGGCGATTCAAACAATGTAGTGCCGTGTCCGCCGCCTGAAGGAATGTACTTCATCGCCCTCGCAGCTCGCTCCGATTCCGCGCTGCCGGCGGCACCGCCGCGCATCTCGCTGTTCGCGGACGCCGAGGACAGCGAACAACGTCGCGCGCAGGCCAACGCCCAGGAAGTGCTCCGGCTGGATGCGATGCTTTTAGAGAGTAACGCAGCGTTGTATCGTCAGGCCGAGCGCATTCAGCGGCTCGAAGCGCAAATCGATAAAGCCAATCAGGCGATCGCCCAGCAAGAGGCTCAGCTCACGCAGCGTGCCAAGGCGATAGCCGCGCTCGAACGGCGGGTGCAGGAGCTCATCACGACCGTACGCGCGGAACAGAAGCGCCTCGAAGCTGCGCTCTCGGCGCAGGAGCGCATCATTGCCTACCGACAGAGCTTTCGCTGGTGGCTACGCATGCCGTGGATACGAGTGAGACTCTGGCTCGCGCGCAGTCGCTAATGTCGCTTCCGCAACGTCCAATCGACGTCGTCGTCCCGATCCACAATGCCGCCGACGAATTGCGTCGCTGCGTCGAGAGCGTGCTTGCTCATACCGAGGGCGATTACCGTCTCTTATTGATCGACGACGCGTCGACCGACGCAAGGGTCGCTCAGGTACTGCACGACATCGAAGCGCGCGCTCTGTCTCAGGTCGCTTTGTTCGTCAATGCTGCCAACCTGGGATTCACGCTCACCGCCAACCGAGGCATCCAGATGGCGCGACCGGGGTCCGACGTCGTTCTGCTTAACTCGGACACCGAAGTCACGAAAGGCTGGCTGGATGCACTCGCACGCTGCGCTGGCGCCGATCCTTCCATCGGCACCATCACGCCGTTCTCCAACAACGCAGAGATCTGTTCGCTGCCCCGCTTTTGCGAAAACAACCCGTGGCCGCCAGGCCGTGATGCGGGGTTGATGACTCTGGCGTTGGAGCAGGCAGCCGCGCCTAGCTACCCCGAGCTGCCGACCGGCGTCGGATTCTGCCTCTACATCCGCCGCCCGCTACTCGATGCGATCGGCAGCTTCGATCCCGAGT
>VBCY01000471.1 GCA_005882995.1 Betaproteobacteria bacterium | reverse complement strand
TCCCGCGAGCGAGCTGGTCGTCGGCGTGCAGTGCGGCGGCAGCGACGCGTTCTCCGGAGTGACCGCGAATCCCGCGGTGGGCTTCTGCACCGACTTGCTGGTGCGCGCTGGCGCGACGGTCATGTTCTCAGAAGTCACTGAGGTACGGGACGCTATCGACCAGCTGACGGCGCGTGCCACCGACGACGAGGTGGCTGAGGCGATCATTCGGCAGATCGCCTGGTATGACGCGTATCTGCAAAGGGGTGGGGCCGATCGCAGCGCCAACACTACTCCGGGCAACAAGAAGGGTGGGCTCGCCAACATCGCGGAGAAGGCGATGGGCTCGGTCGTGAAGTCCGGCTCGGTACCAATCTCGGGTGTGTTGGCGCCAGGCGAGAAACTCAACGGCAAGAAGGGGTTGATCTTCGCCGCCACCCCCGCGAGCGACTTCATCTGCGGCACGCTGCAACTCGCGGCCGGCATGAATCTGCATGTGTTCACTACCGGGCGCGGCACCCCGTATGGGCTGGCGCAATGCCCGGTCATCAAGGTGGCCACGCGCAGTGATCTGGCGCGGCGCTGGCACGATCTGATGGACGTCAATGCCGGCACGATCGCTACGGGCGAGAAGACGATCGAAGAGGTTGGCTGGGAACTATTCCAGCTCATGCTCGACGTGGCCAGCGGCAGAAAGAAGACTTGGGCCGAGCAATGGAAGCTGCACAATGCGTTGGTTCTTTTCAATCCAGCGCCCGTGACTTAGAGAAGGGCGCGTTCCGTGCGATTGCGGCGTCAACCTCGTTGATGCCGCGGGTCTCAACACTTCTCGGTCGATGGCAGGCTGATGGGGCAAGCTTAGAAGGGCTTCGCTCGATCGTATTGCTCGTGCGTTTGGCAACAACCAACCCCTTGATGCTTGTTTCGAAACCTGTCCTTTGTGCGAGGAAGGCCCGTGCCCCGTTTACCTGCGATCAAATTCACAGCCTGTTAGCGCTGGGGGTCACCCCGTAGTGCTGCTTGCGCCAGGCCACTACACCGCGTCCCGATTGCCATGATGATCGACCAGGCGCCGGTGACCCCGCGAACCATGAGGTTCGCGAAGTGCCGGTCGCGTAATTTCCTCGCTTCGGCTTCTATACGTGCTGAGTCGCCTCGTGCGACGGCAGCGCGCAGCGGTTCATAGTCCAGTTTGACTCGTTTCATCGGCGTTGCTCCTTCATTAATGAATGCAGTGATAAGCAAACACGGCTCACTGCAACAATGACAATATAGGGAGTCCTCCACTGAACCTCCAATCGTATGCTGTGATGTGAGTCATCATCAGTCCTGATGCTGTGCATTCGGATTGCGATATCGATGGCCGCTTCGGCGAACGCGAAGCCGAATTCGCCATCCCACGACACAATGCCCGCCATGGCCGCGTCGGCGCCGGCGATATCCCAGTTACCGGTTTGGCAGATGCCTCTGAAAGCGCTACCATCATGGGCGCACTCGGATAAAGGAGTCGGAATCTTGGACCGCACACTTGGCGCATCGCGAGCGAACAAACGCCGGCGCGGACGGCGTGGCACCGGCAAGGTCCGCATAACGGATGTCGCCCTGTTAGCCGGCGTCGCGCCGATTACGGTATCCCGGGTACTGAACGCTCCGGATTCCGTCGCCGCCGAAACATTGCGGCGAGTGCGCGAGGCGATCGACCGCACGGGTTATGTTCCCAACATGCTAGCTGGTGGATTGGCGTCGAGTTGCACTCGTTTGGTTGCTGCCGTTGTACCGACAATCGCGTCGCCGGTTTTTCAGGAAACGTGGCAGGCTCTGACCGATACGTTCGCGGACGCGGGGTACCATTTGACATTTGGTCAGACTGGGTACGGGGGCGCTCGTGAGGACGAGTTGCTTGACGCCATAATCGCCCGCCGTCCGGACGGTATCGTCCTGACGGGCATTATGCGTTCGCCCCTCGGCCGCCGGCGTCTGATCGCGGCGGGCATCCCAGTAGTCGAAACCTGGGATCTGACGCCGACGCCCATCGACATGCTGGTGGGCTTTTCGCACGAAAATATCGGCGTGGCCGTCGCCGAATACCTCCACTCCAAAGGGAGGCGACGGATAGCTGTCATTACTGCAGCCGACGACCGTGCCAGGCGTCGAGCAAAAGGCTTGACTGTTGCAGCGGCTCGATTGGGGATTGCGACCGCACTAGCACCGGAGCTTCCGATGTTCGTTGCCGCTGCGCCCGGAACGCTAGGCAGTGGCCGCAAGGGGTTGGGTGATCTGCTTGCGCGCCATCCATCTATCGACGCCGTTTTCTGCAGTTCCGACATGCTTGCGCTGGGCGCCGTGATCGAGGCCGAGGCTCGCGAAATCCCAGTGCCCGAAGGAGTGGCGGTGGTCGGTTATGGGAATCTCAATTTCGCCGCCGATGCTTTCCCCCCGCTTACGACGGTCAGCGTCGACGGCCCGGCCATTGGCCACCTGGCCGCGCGCTGCATCATCGATCGGGCGCAAGGCCGATCGGTGCCAGAACCCGTGGTCGACGTCGGGTTCTCGCTCGTCGAGCGCGCAAGCGCTTAAAGCCCTCGCTCGCAAGCTACTCGGGTGTCATTGACAGACCAAAATGGTAGCGGTACCATAGCCTATGGTAGCGGTACCATATCTGAGATGCGAATTGCGAATTTTGATATTCGGAGTTCAAGCTGACGAGGAGCAACGAAATGAGTTGGTCTGCCAAGGGAGGAGACTCTCTTACAAAGGGCGAAGCCGAAGTGCTTGGTCTTGTTGACAGCGGCCTTTCGAACCGGGAAATCGCGGCGGCGCTGTCGATCGCGGTGGGAACCGTCAAATGTCATCTCCATCGGGCCTATGAAAAGCTGCAGGCGCGCAATCGTATCGAGGCGGCTGTCAAGGCGCGCGAGCGCGGACACTTGTCGTCGTTTGTCCCTTCTTCGGCCCAGGGCGCGAACGTAACTTTGGATAGATGACGGCGCTGATCTAAGCGCCTAATCTGGGGTCACAGCTTGTGATCGACAAATTCGTCAGGCAATGGGGCACGCCGGACCGCTGGATTTTTGCACAAAAGATTCGTCCAGCATGCACGATCGGCATATCGAACCTGCCCGGATTTTGGCAATAGCGTGAGTCCGTCATGGTGAAACATGAATTGTTGAGCGTGAGACAAACCGAATTCTTCGGTGAGCGGGTCGCGGGTTCAGCAATCAGGAGACTCATGGTGGAGCACGGATTGCTGAGCGGCAGAGAAACCGAAATTCTTCGGCGGGTCAGTCGCGGCTTCAGTAATCAGGAGATCGCAGAGCAGTTGTCCATCGCGGTAGGGACCACCAAGGGGCATTTGCATCGGATCTTTGGGAAGCTCGACGTACGCAATCGAACGGCGGCAGTCGCGAAGGCGCGGGAATTGGGCTTGCTGTAACACGCCGTCGTGTCGCTGGATTCCGCGCCCCCGCGTCTTTGGCAGCATCACGTTGTTGGAGGAGACATCGATGAAGCACTTACTCCATTCCGATCGGCGTTCATCCGTTGACCGCGCGTTACTGAAATCTGATGATGTAGAGAGGGCAGGCGAGCAGCGCGTCCTCGGGCGCCTCGTCTTCGGATTGGCCGTGCTGGCAATAGGGGTCATGCTGCATTCGCCCGTTACTGAAGCTCAACCGCTGCCATGGATGAACACGGCTCTTCCGCCCGAGCAGCGGGCGGCGCTGCTGGTCGGCGCGATGACGCTCGCGCAGAAGGAGGAGCAGTTGGTCGGGACGCTGCCGGGGATCCTTCCTGAACTGCCGCAATGCAAGGGCGGCCGCCACGTGACTGGAATTCCGTCGCTGGCAATTCCGACGCTGCGGATCACGAACGGCCCAGTCGGCATTGGTCAGAACGATTGTGTTTCGGCAACGATCCCGCCAGTCTTCGTCATGATCGGCGGCGACCTTGTCGACGTCTCGGTGTATTCCGACCCGTCCTCTGCCAAGGCAACCGCCCTTCCTTCAGCCATTGCCCTTGCGGCATCGTTCGATCCTGCTGTCGCCAGCGAATTTGGCAACGTAATCGGCACCGAAGCCAACGATCTTGCGCTGCACGTGTTCGAAGCGCCCGGCGTGAACATGGCCCGGATCCCAGTCCTCGGGCGCAATTTCGAATACTTCGGCGAAGATCCCTATCTCACCGGCACGATGGCGGTCGCAGAAATCAAAGCTGCCCAGTCCAAGGGAATCATCGCGATGGCCAAGCATTTTGCGGCCAACGAGCAGGAAACGAATCGCATGACGATCCAGGAGACCATAGACAGGAGGGTGTTGCGCGAGCTGTATTTGTTGCCGTTCGAAATGGCAGTCAAGGATGGCGATACAGCTTCCGTCATGTGTTCGTACAACTCCGTCAACGGCTTTCAGGCGTGCGAAAACAAGGAACTGCTGACCGACGTGCTGCGTACTCAATGGGGCTTCAAGGGCTACGTCCAGTCCGACTTCTTCGCAGTGAGGAGCACGGTCGCCTCGATGCTTGCGGGGTTGGATCACCTGATGCCGATCCCGTCCGTTTGGTCGCCGGCACTGCTGAACGCAGCGCTGGCAGCCGGTCAGCTCAAGGAGTCCGATTTCGATACGGCGCTGCGACGGCGCTACACCCAGATGTTCAGGATGGGGATTTTCGAGCGACAGCCGCTGGTGCAGACGCCCATCGATTTTGCTGCGGGTGGTGTGAAGGCGCGCGCGATCGGCGTTCAAACCGGCGTGTTGCTGCAGAACGACAACCACGTATTGCCGTTCGATGCAAAGGCGCTTCGCAACGTGGTCTTGATCGGCAAGGCGACGCAGGTCTATGCCCAACAGGCGGTGGCCGGGGGCGTCCTCGTCGGCAGGCCCATGGGAGCCGGCGGCGGAAGCTCCGACGTGGTGCCCAATTACACCGTGTCGCCGCTGGACGGTTTGAAGGACGTGCTCAACTCACTGGGAAATGCCGCGGCGACCGTAACGCTCGTTACCGTCAAGGATGACAACAGCGACCTAGCCGCCGCGAAAGCCGCCGCAGCGGCGGCCGACGCTGTAATCATCATGGCAGGCACGATCGCGGAAGAAGGTGCTGACCGCGCCTCGTTCGCCGATTCCAGCGGTTTGACCATGACCGCCGTCGGCGATGGTCTTGATTGGTATGTGGCGAGACCAAACACGATTTCGACGGCAACCTCGAATACGGGGGGCAACAGCAACACCGTCGCAATGATCGAGGGCATCCTGGCTGCTACCTCGACGACAGGAAAGCCGATGACTGCGAAAACGGCCCTGGTCCTCAAAGACAACGCCGGCGTGGCAATGGATCCCGCGCTACTGGGTGCAGCTGGTCCCGCGATGCTGGAAGTCTGGTTCCCCGGTCAGGAGGACGGCCACATCGTTGCTGACCTGCTGCTGGGGGTGGTGAATCCGTCCGGCAAGCTACCGGTTACGTTCCCGAAGGTCGGCAAGGGATTCATGGACTGGGTCAAGACCGATCCTTCCGTGTTTCCGGGGGTGAGCAACGTCGCCGGGCAGCCCCAAGTCGAATACAAGGAAGGGTTGAATATCGGCTATCGCTGGTATGACGCCCAGGGCGTCACACCAGCCTTCGCGTTCGGCCATGGCCTGTCGTACACGACGTTTTCGATGTCCGCCTTGACAGTAACGCCAAAAATATCGGACGGGACGCAGCCGATACGAATTCAATTCGTTCTTCAGAATACCGGTGGCCGGGCGGGCGCCGAGGTGCCTCAGCTCTACCTCGGCCTCCCTTCCTCGATCGGTGAACCGCCGAAGCGGCTCGTGGGCTTCGCCAAGCTGCAACTGAATCCCGGCGAACAGACCACGGTGCAGCTCACGATCGACCCAGCAGCAACGAACCATCCCCTTTCGTATTGGGATACCAACAGCAACAACTGGAGCGTCGCGAATGGCTTCTACCCGATCTATGTTGGCAGTTCATCCGCAGACATCGCGCTTACGGGCACCATCCTGGTTCGGCCACCGCAGTAACTGTCGACACGCGTATCACCGCGCTATGCGTATCGGTAGGAATAGCTTGTCGGGCCGCTGGCCAGCGGCTTCTTCGTCAGGTCACCCCGCAACCTGCCCGCAGAGGATTGCAACAAGGGCGAGCGGGTAAATAGACAGGGTTGCCGCGCGCAATTTTTTCCTAGACCGGCCGTCAACGACGAATGGACTATGTGCTGCAAAGGAGCAACGCGAGGGGCATGGTAGAGCCGCACAAACGGAGAGACGGGACATGAACGTCGGATTCATCGGACTCGGAATCATGGGAACGCCCATGGCCCCCAACCTGGTCACTGCGGGGCATTCGCTGCAGGTCTTCGATCTCAAGCCGGTGCCATCTTCGCTGACCGAGAGGGGTGTGGGTGGTTGCGGCTCGGGCCGCGAGGTGGCGGAGCGCACCGACGTGATCATCACGATGGTCCCGGACACGCCGCACGTGGAAGCCGCGCTGTTCGGCAAATCGGGCGTTGCCGAAGGACTGTCGCCCAGCAAAATTGTCGTTGATATGAGCTCGATCTCACCGATTGCTACGAAGGGCTTTGCCAAGCGCATCAACGCGCTAGGCTGCGACTATCTCGACGCACCGGTATCGGGTGGTGAAGTGGGTGCCAAGAACGCCACGCTCTCGATCATGGTTGGCGGCCCCGAAGCGGCATTCAATCGCGTTAAGCCGCTTCTGCGATCAATGGGCAAGAACATCACGCTGGTCGGCAACAACGGCGACGGCCAAACCGCCAAGGTCGCGAACCAGATCATCGTTGCGCTCAACATCGAGGCGGTGGCCGAGGCATTGCTCTTTGCAGCCAGGGCCGGGGCCGATCCTGCGCGCGTACGCCAGGCGCTGATGGGTGGTTTCGCCTCGTCCAAGATTCTCGAATTGCACGGCGAACGGATGGTCAAGCGCACGTTCGAGCCGGGCTTTCGTATCGAGCTGCACCAGAAGGACCTGAATCTCGCCCTCTCCAACGCGCGCGAGATGGGATTGGCGTTACCCAATACCGCCACGGCGCAAGAGCTGTTTAACTCGTGTGCGGCGCATGGAGGCGCCGCATGGGATCACTCGGCCATGGTGCGAGCGCTCGAGTACCTGGCCAACTTCGAGATCGGACAGAAGAGCGCGGGGGCTTCGGACTAGGACACGAACGAGTCGTTTGCGACCGGCGGCAGAGAACTACTGGCGCTTTATGCATCATCAACCCGATTTTCGCGAGAAGCAATGCTCGCAGCGCGTGAGTTGTTGAGACGCATGTTCGACGCCGCAGTCGCAGCCGCGCAGCCGTCACTTTGCCTGCCGCCGCATTTGCCGCCGCGACCCCGGGGACGGATGGTGGTGATCGGCGCCGGCAAGGCCTCTGCCGCGATGGCGCGCGCGGTCGAGGACAACGTCGACGGTCCCCTCGAAGGACTGGTGGTGACGCGCTACGGTTACGCAGTTCGCTGCGAACGCATCGAGATCGTCGAGGCGGCGCATCCGGTTCCCGATGCTGCCGGGATGGAGGCGGCGCGACGCATCCTAGAGAAAGTCTCGGGCCTTGCGAAGGATGACCTTGTTCTTTGCCTGATTTCCGGCGGCGGCTCGGCGCTGCTGGCAGCGCCGGCACCGGGCTTGACCCTCGCCGACAAGCAGGCTGTGAATAAGGCGCTGCTCAAGAGCGGCGCCAACATTTCCGAGATGAATTGCGTGCGGCGTCACCTGTCGAAGCTCAAGGGGGGCCGATTGGCTGCGGCATGCTATCCGGCGAAAGTTGTGACGCTGCTCATTTCCGACGTCCCCGGTGATGATCCGATCGACATCGCATCCGGTCCGACCGTACCCGATCCGACGACGTGCGAGGACGCGCTGGCGATTCTGCGGCGCTATGCCATCGAGGTTCCGGACAGGGTGCGCGGGCTGCTCGAGTCCGGTGAAGGCGAAACCGTGAAGGCGGATGATCCGCGTCTTGCCGGGATCGAGACGCGGATGATCGCGACACCGCAGATGGCGCTTGAGGCCGCTGCGGTCGTGGCGCGCGAGGCGAGCGTGTCGGCGTACATTCTGGGTGATCGTCTCGAAGGCGAAGCGCGCGACGTTGGCACGGTCATGGGCGGCGTCGCGCTGCAGGTTGCGGACCGGCGGCAGCCGTTTCCACCGCCCTGCGTGCTCGTGTCGGGCGGCGAAACTACGGTAACGGTTCGCGGTACCGGACGCGGCGGGCGCAACGTGGAGTTCCTGCTGTCGCTGGGAATCGCGCTGCATGGCCACCCCGGGATTCATGCGATTGCCGGCGATACCGATGGTGTCGATGGCCTGGAGGAAATCGCGGGCGCGTATCTCGCGCCGGACTCGCTCGAGCGCGCTTGGTCCAAAGGCATCAATCCCAATGATAGCCTTGCGAACAACGACGGCCATGGTTTTTTCGAGGCGCTGGGCGATTCGGTCGTGACCGGCCCGACGCTCACCAACGTCAACGACTTCCGCGCCATTCTGGTTGCAGGGGACGGTGGAGGGCATCGCTGACATGCGTCGACATCGTAATGCGAAGATCGTGGCCACGCTCGGCCCGGCGACTGCGAGCGAAGCAATGATCCGCTCGCTGTTCCTCGCGGGCGTCGACGTTTTCCGTCTGAATTTCAGTCACG
>VBCY01000470.1 GCA_005882995.1 Betaproteobacteria bacterium | reverse complement strand
GCGCCCAACTGAGCGAGATCATTCAGCGAGTGCGGGACGGACGGCTGCGCACGAACATCGGCACCGTCTCCGCCCTCGACGATGCAGTCGCCGCCTTCAACTCGACCGAACGACGCCCGGGGAAGACGATCATCCGCGTTCATCCGTGACGATACGGGGAAGGCGAGCGGCTCTCCTCTCCCAGATGGATTGTCGCCGCCTTTTCCCTCGGTCCTGGTCGCCCTGAAGGCACCCACTCCATGCGCACGCGCGAGCAACGCGGCTGTCAGATGTTTCCGGTACTCGACGGCGCGAGGGTCGTGACGGCCCTGCCGCAAGCGGCCCGGTGGCTCCCTTGCCGGTCGAGTCGGGACAGGGGTGCTCACGGGATTCCTTGTCGTACCGACGGCCACAGTTCTTGCCGTATTTCGGTGGGACTTTGCTCGGTATCGTCACGCGTCTCCCTAACAAGCGGCTGGAGCTGACGCCGCCCGTCGTAATAGAATTGCTTTTGTGAACAACACAGCACGGCGGCGCAGCTCAGCCGCTTCTCGTTCCATCAACGTCACATTGGACGGGTGCTGCGATCACCGTGAAATGCCCACGGATGAGGAACTGCATCGTCACTTTGCCGAGAGGCTCGCCCAGGCCGATGCCCTCCTCTTTGGCCGAGTGACTTACGAAATGATGGAGGCAGGGTGGCGGCGGCCGGCGCCGACGAGAGCGAGGCCCGATTGGATGGAACCCTTCGCGCGGACGATCGACGCGGCAAAGAAGTACGTCGTGTCGAGCACCCTGGAGCGGGTCGATTGGAACGCTGAGCTCGTGCGCGGGGATCTGGGGGAAGCCGTTCAGCAGCTCAAGCGGGAGCGGGGTAAGGGACTGTTCTTGGGGGGCGTGAAGCTCCCGCTGGCGCTGGCGGAGCTGGGATTGATCGATGAGTACGAGTTCGTGGTGCAGCCCAGGCTAGCGGGCCACGGGCCGACGTTGTTCGCGGGGCTATCGAAGTGGATCGACTTGAAGCTGGTGGGCCGGCTGGAGCTCGGCTCGGGGGCCGTGGCGATGCGGTATGAGCCGAGAAGGTAGCCGTCGGGACTGAAGCGGGCTAACTACGGTTTGAAGCTGACGAGCCGGCTGGCCGCGCTGGCGCGCGGCCAATCTGGCTCTTACATGTAGGGAAGGGCCAGCGCGGCCAATGCGCCGGCTCGCGGCTTAAACCTGTTCGTTAGCCAGCCACACACATCTTGGTCCTATATGCTCCTCAAGTTTCCTGACGAGACCGGATTCGAGGATTTTTCGACTCATCTCCTCTACGTTGTCAGACTTGAGTTCCAACCAGATAGCTCGAAAACTTCTCAAGAACTCGCTCTCATCAGTGACATCCCCGTAGAGAAACCCGATATAGAAATCTTCTCCCAAGCGAACGAAGTCCCTTTCAGGATCCGCTTTCATGATCTTCCCACTGAGGACATCACTATAGAATTGACGAATACCGTCTCGCTCTTGCCGCGGAACTAGCACCGACGAATGATTTCCAAAAATTACCTTTGCCATGACCGCTCCTTGTCCAGGGCTTCAATTGCGTTCGAGTTATTGCTCATGCGGCTGTCCCTCCGAGGGGCCCTCTTGGCACGAGGAGGCCAGCTGCTCGCGCTCATTTCCGCGTGCGACCGGCATCGCCGACGCGAAGGACGTGGTGCTGGGCCTCCGTGATGGCGACTTCCCCCGTTTCGAGCAGGGACTTCAGGTTGGAGAGGATTCGCGGCCAGCCGCCGGACACGGCTGTGATGAACTTGGACTCCGGCCGGTCGATCTCATGGGTGATGGTGAGCTTCACTGCGCTGCCCAGGGGATCGAGCTCGATGGTGCAGCGACTCGGGCCTTCCGCCTTGAGCTCGGGTTTCCATTCGTTCTGCCACCGGATGATCATGCGCCGCGGCGGGTCGATCTCGAGGATCTCGCCTGTGTCAACCAGGCGTCCGTCCGAGCCGACCATTTTCCAGGGCGAGCCATTCTTCCAGCCGCACTCGACGGTCGTGCCGAACCAGTACTGGCGGATGAACTGCGGGTCGGTCAGGGCCTTCCACAGCTTCTCGGGCGTCGTGCGGATGAAGATGACGTAGACGAAGCTGCTGCGATTTGCTGCGCTCACGGCGTTCTCCTTGGTCGGGGTTCAGTCCATGGCGCCGTCTGCCAGGCGGCGCTTCAGGTCGCGCAGGGCCTTGAGGCGCGGCCTTTCGAACTCTTTTGGTGACGCCCTAATGCCCAGGATGGGTCGTGATGGCGACGTCCCCCGTTTCAAGCAGCGACTTCAGGTTGGAGAGGCAGCTCGGCCAAGCGCCGGACACGGCCGTGATGAGCTTGGACTCCGGCCGGTCGATTTCGTGGGTGATGGTGAGCCTCACCGCGCTGTCCACCGGATCGAGCTCGCCTTGAGCTCGGGGTTCCACTCGTTCTGCCAACGGATAACCATGCGCCGCGGCGGGTCGATCTCCAGGATCTCCCCCGTGTCAGTCAGGCTTCCGTCCGGGCGGACCATTTTCCAAGGCGACCCTTTCTTCCAGCCGCACTCGACGGTCGTGTTGAACCAGTACTGGCGGACGAACTGCGGTTCGGTCAGTGCCTCCCACAAGTTTGGGGGCGTCGTGCGGATGAAGGTGACGTAGACGAAGCGGCTTCGGTTAGCTGCGTTCACGGCGTTCTCCGTGTTGGGGGTGTCGGGGTCAGTCCTCGCCGTCTTCTTCCAGACGGCGTTTCAAGTCGCGCAAAGCCTTGAGGCGCGGCCGCTCGAACTTGCGAATCCAGCGGTCGTAGATTTCTTGCAGCGGCACCGGGTTGAGGAAGTGCAGCTTCTCGCGCCCACGCCACCGCACCGCTACCAGGTTCGCCGCTTCGAGCAAGGCAAGGTGCTGGGTCACACCCTGCCGAGTCATGTCCAAGTGCTGACAGAGCTCGCTCAACGTTTGGCCGTCGTGGGCGTGCAGACGGTCCATGAGCTTCCGCCGCCCCGGGTCGGCTAGCGCCTTGAACAGCAGGTCCGCGTCGCTCATAGGCGCATTATATGCAAGTAACTACTTGCATGTCAAGGACGGGAAGTTCCGGGGTCGAACGCGTCCAACCCCCGCTTGCCGCTGCGCGGTCGATCCCAGGGGGGCAACTTCGTAGCTTCTGCCTCCATCTTGACGACGTAATATCTGGTGTCTATTATAGACCTATATAGGGTCTATTATGGACACTTCCTTCTCTCTCGACCGTGCGCTCGACGCCACCGGCGCCCTCCTTGCCCGCCGCGGCCAGCAGGCGGCGATAGTCGTCGTGGGCGGCACCGCCCTGAACCTGCTCGGCGTCGTAGACCGTGTGACCCGCGACGTCGACGTGATCGCTACAGCGACCGTGCGGACCGATGGCGAGCCCGGCGCGATCCGCCCACCGGACCCACTCCCCGAGCCCCTGGCCGAAGTCATTGCCATCGTGGCAAGGGATCTCGGCCTGCCGCCCGATTGGCTCAACACGACCGTGGGCGGTCAGTGGACTACGGGCTTGCCGCCCGGGTTCGCCGGCCGGATCAGTTGGCAGCGGCACGGTGGACTCTGG
Source organism: Betaproteobacteria bacterium (assembly GCA_005882995.1). Taxonomy (GTDB): domain Bacteria; phylum Pseudomonadota; class Gammaproteobacteria; order Burkholderiales; family Casimicrobiaceae; genus PALSA-1003. Next base: position 1,305 of record VBCY01000470.1, on the reverse strand, counting down.
ATAGGAGTCGCGGGTCGCATTGACCTCATCTACTTGAAGCTCTACGCTGCGGCGGACGATGTTGGTCCGGCGAGCCGTCACTTCCAAGATCTTGTTGCGCTCCGTCCGACGACGAAGGAGCTCGCCGGTGGTCGAGCATGGGTGGAGAGCCAGGATCCATCGCCCGCCATGGCCGACGCTCTGCAGCGAGTGATCGCGCATGTACAGGCAGAAGGTCGCTAGCGCGATCGCCGAGCTGCGCGAAGCCGCAGCTCAGGCCGCGTGGACTCAGTGGGGAGCGATCTTCAGCTTCCCGGCCAGTCGGCGGCAGGCCCATGCGATAGTGGACCCGGAGGCCCTTTTGCTGGGCTCGCTGGCACTGAGTGAGCACGAGCCGAGGCTTCGCGGGGTTGTGCAATTGTGGGCGCGCCATGAGTCGCGTTTGCTCAGCGTACAGCGCATGAAGAACCTGGTGCCGCTGTTCCGCAGTGCAGTTCGGGAACGGCTTGCCGAGTTCGCGCGCCTCGCAGTGACCGAAGGCGGGGATCAGCGGTGGCGGTCGGTGGCGAGCCGTTCATCCGGGGCGAAACCTATCAGGCAGCGCGATCGGCAGGCCACACCCGTACTCGAGGGGGGTCCCCCCCTGATGCTGCGCCTGCGCCTGGGGATCGGCGTGGGTATCAAGCCCGATGTGATCGCCTATCTCATTGGCGTCGCCGGCGGTCGTCAGCCTGTGTTGCTTATCGCCAAGGCGACCGCATACCAAGGGCGCGCCGTCAGGCGGGCGCTCGAGGAGTTAGCAGCTGGGGGATTCGTCGAGACCCGGCCGACTGCGCCGATCTCATATCGGGTGGATGCAGGCAAGTGGGGGCAATTGCTGGCGATCGACCCCAACGACCCGCCGGCATGGCGTTCTTGGGCGGCGATGTATGGCTTTGTGGCCGCGCTGATGGAATGGTCGCAGAGGCTTCCTGCGGAGTCCGACTTGGTGCTCGCATCGGAAGCACGGGACATCGTGTCTGAGTACGGGGTGATGCTCGATGGGTCGGTGCGACTGCCCCGAATGGACCAGTATCGAGGCGAGGCGTTTCTCGGGCCGTTCATGGACGGGTTGAAGGCATGTGTGGAGTACTTGGAGGCAACGGTGTAGCGACAGAAGAGCGGCCCCGCGGCGAGGACGCGCTGTCAATTTCCTTCCCTGTCGTTCGTCGCAAGTGTGGAAGCCGCAGTTCTCTGACGGCACCCTTGCCTGGGGAGCAAACAATGGCTCGCGTACGCGTGCACAACTTCACGATTTCGCTCGACGGCTACGGCGCTGGCCCGCAC
>VBCY01000468.1 GCA_005882995.1 Betaproteobacteria bacterium | reverse complement strand
AGTATTGCGTGGTGTGCTTGGTGGGTGCGTTGGCATTGGCCTTGTCCCATGTGTACACCATGCTTACGCCTTCGATTGGGCGTTGTTTGATGCCGTTGATGGTGTCGGGTGCGGAAATGCCGGTCGCTTCGAAGATCGTCGGTACAATATCGATGACGTGGTGGAATTGATTACGGACACCACCCAAGTCCTTAATGTGACCGGGCCATGATATGCACATGCCTTGGGCCGTTCCGCCGAAGTGCGACGCCACTTGCTTACACCATTTGAATGGCGCGTCGAGTGCCCACGCCCAGGCAGCGGCAAAATGCGGGAAAGTTTTGTCGGATCCCCAAAACTCGTACCAGAGGAACTGATCTTTGACCGGCACGGCGACACCATTAAAGGTGGTAAACTCGTTCGGTGTCCCGTTGAGCATACCTTCGGCGCTCGCGCCGTTGTCGCCGCTGATGTAGATGATCAACGTGTTATCCAGTTCGCCAAGGTCTTCGACTGCCTGGATGACGCGACCGATCTCGTTGTCGGTGTAGGCGAGATACGCGCCGTACACGTCAGCCTGCTTGATAAAGAGTTTCTTCTGCTCCCAGCTCAGCGAATCCCACTCCGGCAAATCCTTCGGCCACGGCGTCAACTGCGCATTGGCAGCCATAATCCCTAGCTTCTTCTGATTGGCGAAGATGGTCTCGCGGATTTTGTTCCAACCGCCGTCGAAGAGATGCATGTCGCTGATCTTCTTGATCCACTCGGGCGTCGGATGATGCGGCGCATGTGTGCCACCCGGCACGTAGTACACAAAGAATGGCTTGTCGGGCGCGATCTCATTGAGCTGTTTCATGTACTGGACCGCATCGTCAGCCATGGCGGTCGTCAAATTCCAACCGGGCTGCCCCTGAAACGGATAGATGGCTGTCGTGTTGCGGAACAGGTTCGGCTGCCATTGGCTGGTGTCGCCGCCAACGAACCCGTAGAAATACTCGAAGCCCATGCCGATGGGCCACTGATGAAACGGCCCAGCCTGGCTCGCTTGATAGAACGGCGTGTTGTGATCCTTGCCGAACCACGAGGTCGCGTAGCCGTTCTCCTTGAGAATCTCACCAATCGTTCCGCAATCCCTCTCGATGACCGAGTCGTAACCCGGGAATCCCGTCGCCGCTTCGCCCACGACGCCAAATCCGGTCACGTGATGGTTGCGGCCCGTAATCAACGCCGCGCGCGTCGGCGAACAGAGCGACGTGGAATGAAACTGCGTGTACCGCAGCCCGTTCTTAGCGATGCGATCCAAGGCCGGGGTCGGCACTACGCCGCCGAACGTACTCGGCGCGCCGAAGCCGCAGTCGTCGGTCATGATGAGAAGGATGTTCGGCGCGTCCTTGGGCGGGACGACACGCGGCGGCCACCACGGTTTCGACTCTGTGGCTTTTTCTTTGATCGCGCCGCCAAATTTCGGATCGGGCGGCGGGAGTTGTTTGCCGCTGATGGTGGTGGTCGCGCTTGGCGAGCCAGGCTCGCCGGTGACTTGTTGCGCCTGAAGCGAAGCTGTTACTACAATGAGCGCGTAAGTATAGATGCTACGCAAGACGATAGGTTTAATTGGTTTCATTCGTTGTTAATCTCATTTGTTATTGTTCATCTACATGGTAAGATTAGTGAGGCTCGCCTTGGAGATGATGAATCGGCTGGCCGTCAACCGCGGTCGCTTGCGCGTTCTCGAGCTTCTTGTTGTCCTCCTCCGTGAGCTTAGGACGATCCACCTTGATCGTTAGTTTGTTGAGCTTGGCGGTGAGCGGGAACGGCGGCTTGTAATCGGCATCATTGACGCCGGTCAGAGTGTCGGAGCCGACGTCGAAGCTTTCGTCCCATTGCAGGATCATGGGCAACGTGTGCTCCAACTTTTGCGTGGAGACTTCTTTCCCGTCCACCTTAAGCGTGCCGGTGCCGGAACGACCGAGGCCGCTCATGTTGTTAAAGGCGAGTGTGCCCATGCCGAGGCCGTCATACTTGAAGTCGAACTCCAGTGTATGTTTCCCAGGCGCGAGCGCGTCCGGGCCTTCCCACTTGATGCGTTTGAGATCAATGAGGTTCCAGAGGAAGACCGGCTTGCCTTTAAGCAGGTAGAAACCGTAGCCAGCAAACCGGCCACCGGAGGTCAGGATCATACCCTCCGCGCCGCCCTGTGGGACTTCGATGTCAGCAGTGATAGTGTACGAGCTGCAAATTCCGTGCGACCAGCAGTGATGTTCGGCCGTGGCGCCACGATGCGGGCAGCGACCGAGGCATCCATCGGGAACACCTGATACTTCTTTGCTTCCGCGATAAACATCTGCTTCATCTGTTTCACTTTGTCCGGTTGCTTGGCGGCCAGGTTCTGGGACTGGCTGAAATCCTTGCTCAGGTCGTAGAGTTCGAGCACCTGATTGTTGAGCGGGTCTGGATTGGCGGCGCCAAAGGCCTCCCACGGCGCGCGATTCACCGCCGTGCTCAACAGCCAGCCCTCGTTATAGAGGGCCCATTGGCCCATCATCTCGAAATACTGGGTCTTGTGCCGGGAGGCTTCCTTCGCGTTCTTTTCGTCGAAGGTGTAGGCTAGGCTCGTCCCTTCGATGGGTGCTTGCTTGATGCCATCGACCACCTCGGGCGCCGGAATACCAGTGATCTCGAGGAGGGTGGGCACGATATCGTTGACGTGGCAGAATTGCTCGCGGAGGGCGCCCTGGTCCTTGATGTGACCGGGCCAGGAGAGAGCCATGCACTGACGGATGCCGCCGAGCTTCGAGGCGTTTTGCTTGAACCAGGTGAAAGGAGTATCAAACGCCCAGGACCAGCCGGCCGACATGTGGTTATAGGTCTGCTCCGTGCCCCAGACGTCATACCACTTCATCTGGACGGCGACGGGCATCATGTTGACGCCATTGAAGAACGCGACTTCGTTGGGTGTGCCAACCGGGCCGCCCTCGGCGCTGGTGCCGTTGTCGCCGTTGATGTAGATGATGAGTGTGTTGTCGAGCTTGCCCATGTCCTCGACCGCCTGGATGACCCGGCCAATTTCGTGGTCGTTGTAGGCCTCATAGGCGGCGAAGATTTCCACCTGCTTGA
>VBCY01000467.1 GCA_005882995.1 Betaproteobacteria bacterium | reverse complement strand
TGCGAGTGGGCCCAGGCGGGGCCGGCGGGTTCCCTCGCTACGCTCGACAGCCCCTCAAGCTCTACGTTGTGAACGTCCGGTATCCCTAAGACGCGACGGCGGGTTTGGGTCGACCTCGGCCTTTGCAACGGAAATTCGAAGCACTTGATCCGCAGCACGGAGAGATTTGTTCGTACAACTAAGCACGCGGGCGACGAGCGTCGTACGGAGCGCTGAGAGCCAGGTCGAGGACTACGAATGTAGGGTATGTAGAGTTGCGACCTCTTTTTTGAAATTGTCTATACAACCCTTGCTAAGGGACTTTATGAAAATGGATTAGAACTCTGCATACCCTACATCGCTGGCGGGCGGGGAGGCGGCATGCTGAGCGCCACCCCCGCCTGCGTGGAGAGGCTCAACAGTGAATCGAAGCACGGAGTACTTTGTACGACGCTCTGAGCACTCAGTGCGCCGTTCCAGGTGCGAGGTACCCTGAGCTGGAACCCATCGGACAGGCAGCGTCCGATCAGTTTGCGTCGCGTCTTCACTCAACGACAGTGCTCGCGCGGCTGCTGACAGTCGTGCACTGGATAAGCGGACGGTCGTGAACTTCGCTGAACGGCCCAAGACCGGCCGTGAGCGCGGTCCCGGTTGCCTTGTATTTTCGAACCCACAGGATCGTAACGGCTGCCGGCAAGATCCAGCACCACAAACGTCACGCCGAGCTGGAAGGTGGTTCCGTTCATGGAACATTCAGCGGTGCCTTACACATCCCTGAGATACGATGTCGAGCGACTCGACTTTGCTTCGGCACCAGGCGGCGCTCAGAGCAGTCGTTCGACGGCGCTGTCGACCCATACCAGGCGTTCGTGCCGGCGCTAGCCGGGAGCGGCACCCTGGGTAGCGGTAAACACCGCATAAAGCGACTGGCTCGCGGCCATGAACAAGCGGTTGCGCTTCGGCCCGCCGAAGCACACGTTGCCGCATATTTCGGGCAGCCGAATGCGCCCGATGAGCTGCCCTTGCGGCGTCCATACCGTTACGCCGCTGTAACCCACGCTGCGACCGGCATTGCTTGAGCACCAGAGATTGCCGTCGACGTCGGCGCGAACGCCATCAGGCCCACACTTCACGCCGTCGATCATGAAATTCGAAAACAGCCTTCCATTGGAAAGCTTGTTGTTCGCGCCGACGTCGAAGACGTACGTATCGCCCTTGCCGCCGCTGTGCGAGTCGCCGGGTCCCTGGCCGGTGCTGATGACATAAAGCTTTTTGTAGTCTGGCGAGAAGCAGAGGCCATTGGGGTCCGGTACCTGATCCTCCCGTACAACCAAGTCGACCTTGCCGCTTTTGTCGACGCGGTACACGCTGGTCGGCAACTCGCGTTTGTAGCTCCCGAGCTCCGGCGGCTGCCCGAGCCTTGGATTGAGCCGACCACCCACGTTGGCTGGGCCGCCTGCCGCGTCGACCGTGCCCTCGTAGAGTTGCGCGCCATAGGGCGGATCGGTGAACCAGTAGCTTCCGTCAGGATGCGGCACGACGTCGTTGGGCGAATTAAGGCGCTTGCCATCGAACTGAGATGCGATGACAGTCACGGAGCCATCCAGCTCGTAGCGGACCACACGTCGCGTCACGTGCTCGCACGAAAGCTGGCGGCCCTGGAAATCGAACGTGTTGCCGTTGCTGTTGTTCGACGGTGCGCGGAACACGCTCACATGACCGTCGTCCTCGATCCAGCGGAGCTGGCGATTGTTCGGAATGTCGCTCCATACAAGATACCGGCCCTCCGCATTCCATGCCGGACCCTCTGACCACAGGGCGCCGGTCCACAGACGCTGGATCGGAGCGTTGGGTTGGCGCAATCCGTCGAAGGCCGGCTCGATCATGAGAACGTCAGGATCCGTGAAGTACGTCGTGGGCGCGCCGCGTGGACCAAAGTCCCGCGGCGGTTGAGTGATCGTGCTCGGCGGCGCCGCGGGTCCGCTTGAGGGTGTCTGTGCGCCTGCCATCCGCGTGGCGAGCATTGCAGCGCCGACTGTCACACTCACGCCCATCAACTTGCGTCGCGACATCGACTCGATCGCTTCGGTGTCAAACGGTTCTTTCCTCATGTTTCTCCTCCCGTCGCAGGGTCGTCCGAAAGAGGTCGATGGGCCAGCTTAGCACCTAACCGGATGCCGAACCAACGCCGGCCGGCCGGGCAAGTTGATGAGAGTGGGCCGGAAGCTGTTCATCGATAGGAAGCTGTGGCATGGCTGCGTTTGGCAGCACGGAAAAGTCCGCGAAGGTCCGCTTCCGTTGGGCACGACAGGCAGCAACGGGTCGATAGCGACATCGAACGACTGGTCTCAGCGATCTCGCGGTATGGCCGCTCTGCGGTGCAGCCTACTTCTCGAACTGAGAGGACGCTTTCTCCAAGGGTTGCTTCATCGATGCCCATGCCGCGTCCACTCCTGACTGCATGTGCTGCCACGCCGATTCGGTGGTCGTGCGCATCTCCTGCAATTTCTTGTACGCGGCATCTCGATTTGCGCGCATGGCCTTGAGCTGCTCGTCGTATTTGGCGCGCGCTTCGGCACTCATTTGACCATGGCAACTTTATCTCATCAATCGCTTCGTTCGGCCTTAAATCCTGGGATGTCTCGTCCCGAACGCCCGGCGAGAATCAGGTCTTGATTGCCTCGCGCCAACGACTTCGGCGCGGCGAACTGACGGCGCCACCATTGCACAAATCGGTGCCCTCAAACGCCTTGCACGTAATCTTGGAGGACTCCGGTCTGAACGTGCTCGGATTCCGGATGCCTGCATTCGAAAATGAGGATCGTCCTTTCAAACGCGACCTTTGGCAGTGGCCGCTAAAGGCGGCAGAGATTCTGCGAACTGATTTATCGGTGATCGCGGGAGACTTCAACACTGCGCCGAGAGACTCACCGACTACTTGCGGTGACTGTCTGGAACAGCTCTTGGATTCAAGCAGCGGCTGGCAACACGTT
>VBCY01000072.1 GCA_005882995.1 Betaproteobacteria bacterium | reverse complement strand
CCGTGCCTAAGGATCAAGCCGACATCCGATCCGATCAGGGGAGTGGCGCAGTCGGCGTGTCTGTCAGATCAAATCTTGACAACGACACATAAGGCAACACGTAATTCAGGCGTGCGCGCTTTCGTCGACTTCGTCGATGCGCGCTAAGACTTTTGGCTACGCGATTCCTGGCGAACTTCCGCGCTTGCGGGAATGCGCCAGCGCGTAGTCGACGAAGGCCTTCAACTTGGAAGGCTGCTGCCGTCTGCTGGGGTAGTACAGGTAGAACCCTGGAAACGTAGGCGAAAAGCTGCTCAACACGCGCTTCAACTTCTTGGCTCGGAGGTGTGGAAGTGCGAGGTGCTCGAAGGTGTACGCGAGTCCGATGCCCTCTAGCGCAGTTTCAATACTGAACAATGAGTCGCTGATCGTGAGATTGCCGGGGAGCTCGTACTCGACGAGGCGGCCGTCGACCTGGAGCTCCCACTTGTAGATGGCCCCGCTGCCGGAGAACCGGAAGCGCACGCAGTTGTGATGCACCAGGTCGGAGGGGTGCCGTGGAACGGCGTGCCGGTTGAAGTAGTCGGGCGATCCAACAATGGCAACGGCAACCGGGCTGCCGAGTGGCACAGCCACCATGTCCTTTTGGACACTTTCCCCCAAGCGAACGCCGGCGTCGAACCCTCTTTCGACGATGTCGACGTAGCCCTCGTCGTTGGTCAGCTCGACTTGGACGTCCGGATATGCCTTCAGGAATCCCGCCAACAGCGGCCGCAGGACCATGGCGGTCCCGATGCGCGCCGCGTTGATGCGCAGCACGCCCGACGGCCGGCCCCGAAGCGCATGCAGTTGCTCTCCGGCTTCCCGCACATCACGCAGCGCCGGTCCGATCCGCGTCAGGTAGGCCTCGCCAGCCTCGGTGAGGCTGACGCTGCGGGTGGTTCGATTGAGCAGCCGGACGCCGAGTCGAGCCTCCAGGTGGCGAATCGCTTGACTGAGCGCCGAGGGTGAGACTTCGAGTTCGGCCGCGGCGGCGGTGAACCCGCGGTGCTCCGCGACCTTCCAGAAGGCGAGCAGTCCGTCGAGTTGATTGAGTCTCATAGTTTGAAGATTATCTTCATACGGTGTTCAGGGATTTGGCATTTCTCTTCTCAATGCGCGAGCCTACACTCATGGCTATCGAGACGATAGGAGTTCGAGCATGAGCAAAGTCTGGTTCATCACCGGCGCGGGCAGCGGTATCGGCGCTGGCACGGCCCAGGCCGCGCTGAAGGCGAGCGATCGCGTGGTCGCCACCGGCAGGAACGTCCAAAAAGTTCGCGATGCCTTACGAGAAGTGGCAGGCGATGACCTGTATGTCCTTCCCTTGGACGTGTCCGACGAGGCGCAGGTCACGATGGCCGTCGACCAGGCGGTGAAAAGGTTTGGCCGCATCGATGTCGTCCTGAACACTGCCGGCTACAGCTTGCTCGGCAACTTCGAGGAACTGGGAACCCAGGACATCCAGCGCCAGTTCGCGACCAACTTCTGGGGCGTGCTGCACGTGATGCGGGCCACGCTGCCGGTCATGCGCAAGCAGCGCTCCGGCCACATCATCAACATGAGCTCTGTCGCCGGCGTCGTCGGCCTGAAGCATTGCAGCGCGTACGGAGCGAGCAAATTCGCCGTCGAGGGGCTCTTACTGTCCGTGGTCGAGGAAATCGAGAAGTTCGACATCAAGGTCACGGTCGTGGAGCCGGGATTCTTCCGCACGGACCTGCTGGCCGAGACTAACGTCAAGTGGCCGAGCAAACGCATCGACGATTACGCCGCGACCGAGGTCAGCGCTAAGGAGATGTGGTCTCCCTACGCCGGCACGCAGCCGGGCGATCCGGACAAGCTCGGCCATGTCTTAGTGAAGCTTGCGGGCATGGCACCTCCGCCGCGATTGTTCGTGGCAGGGAGCGACGCAATCGCCGCGGTGACGCCGTCGGTGGAGGCGCGACTCAAGGCGACGCACGCTTTGGCGGAGCTATCGAATTCGACCAACGCAAACTGATTGCGCGGTGACGCGGAGCGGCTGTACGATCATCCATCAGACTCAAGCAAGACGATCTAATTTTGCGCCGCCTTCCGGCATTCCCCTGGAGACTTCATGATCACCTTGAATGTCAATGGCAGGCCCGTTTCCGTCGATGCGGCGCCCGACACGCCGCTGTTGTGGGTGCTGCGCGACTATCTCGATCTCACCGGCACCAAATTCGGTTGCGGCATGGCGCTGTGCGGCGCCTGCACGGTGCATCTGGACGGGCAGCCGACACGCTCGTGCGTGACGCCCGTTTCGAGGGCATCGGGCAAGCGCGTCACCACCATCGAGGGCTTGTCCACGACCGAAGCGGACCGCGTCTCCAAAGCGGTGCAGGAAGCATGGAACAAGCTCGATGTCGTGCAGTGCGGCTACTGCCAATCGGGTCAGATCATGGCCGCTGCCGCGCTGCTCCGCGTGAAGAAGAAACCTACCGATACGGATATCGATGCGGCAATGACCGGCAACGTCTGCCGCTGCGCCACCTACGTCCGCATCAGGGCTGCCATCAAGGACGCCGCAAGGGCGCTCGCCTGAGGAGACGCCCATGACCGCGATATTCAATATGCGTTTCGTCCAGCCGCGCCGGGATTTTCTGAAGGCCGGCGCTGCATTGACGCTCGGCGTCATCTTGGCGCCGAAGGTCTTCGCGCAAGCCGCGGGCCCTGGGCGCGCCGGCGGCGAAGTCGTCGCGAAAGCGGCGCTCGAGCCCAACGCGTTCGTGCGCATTGGCGCCGACAATACCGTCACCGTCGTGGCTAAGCACATCGAGATGGGGCAGGGAACGTACACCGGGCTGCCGACGCTGGTGGCCGAGGAGCTCGATGCCGATTGGTCGCAGATTCGCGTCGAAGGCGCGCCCGCCGACGCCAATCGCTACAACAACCTGTTCTGGGGCCCGGCGCAGGGGACCGGCGGCAGCACGGCGATCGCCAACTCGTACGAGCAACTGCGCAAGGCGGGCGCAGCGGCGCGCGCGATGCTCGTTTCGGCGGCGGCACAGCGGTGGAGCGTTCCGCCGGAGAGCGTCTCAGTGTCGAAGGGTGTCGTGCTGCACAAGGCCTCGGGGCGCAAGGCGACGTTCGGCGAGCTGGCGGAGTCCGCATCGAAGCTGCCCGTGCCGGAGGACGCGAAGCTCAAGGACGCGAAGGACTTCGTCTACATCGGCAAGCGAGTGCCGCGGACCGACAGCCGTGCCAAGACCAACGGCACCGCGCAATACACGCAGGACGTGAAGCTCCCGGGAATGCTGACGGCCGTAGTGCTGCACGCGCCGCGTTTCGGCGCCAAGGTGAAATCATTCGATGCCGCCAAGGCGAAAGCGATTCCGCGCGTCGTCGACGTCGTGCAGATTCCGGCGGGCGTGGCGGTGCTGGCGCAGGACTTCTGGTCGGCGAAGCAAGGCCGAGATGTGCTGGCGGTGGAATGGGACGAAACCGATGCGTTCAAGTTGAGCTCGGCCGACATCCTCGCCGAGTATCGCAAGCTCGCCGAAAAGCCGGGCCTATCCGCACGCAAGGACGGCGACGCCGATAAAGCGCTCGCCGCCGCGGCGAAGACGATCCAGGCCGAATTCGAATTCCCATATCTCGCGCATGCGACGATGGAGCCGATGAATTGCGTCATGCGGCTCGACGCTGGCGGCTGTGAAGTCTGGAACGGCGAGCAATTCCAGACCGTGGATCAGATGACGGTGGCAGGCGTGCTCGGTTTGAAGCCCGAGCAGGTCAAGATCAACATGCTCTACGCCGGCGGCAGCTTCGGCCGGCGCGCCAATCCGCAATCCGATTACCTGGTCGAGACGGCGACGATCGTCAAGGCCATTAACGGTCGCGCGCCGGTGAAGCTGGTGTGGACGCGTGAAGACGATACGCGCGCCGGGTTCTACCGTCCGCTCTACTATCACGCGCTCAAGGCCGGGCTGGATGCGCAAGGCAACATCGTCGCGTGGCACCACCGCATCGTCGGGCAATCCATCCTGACGGGCACCGCGTTCGAGTCGATGATGGTGAAGGAGGGCGTCGACGGCACTTCGGTCGAGGGCGCGGCCACGCTTCCCTACGCGATCGCCAACCTCGCAGTCGAACTGCATACGCCCAAGGTTCCAGTTCCGGTGCAATGGTGGAGATCGGTAGGTTCGACGCATACCGCGTATTCGACCGAGGTGTTCGTCGACGAGGTTGCGGTGGCCACAGGCAAGGATCCGTACGCGCTGCGCCGTTCGCTGCTGGACAAGCATCCGCGACACAAGGGAGTTCTCGAGCTCGCCGCGCAGAAGGCCGGCTGGAGCAAGCCGTTGGCGAAAGGCAGTGCCGGGGAGCGTCGCGGCCGCGGAATCGCGGTGCACGAGTCGTTCAACACCTTCGTCGCGCAGGTGGCCGAGGTCACGGTGAAGCGCGACGGTTCGTTCCGCGTCGACCGCATCGTGTGTGCGGTCGATTGCGGTGTGGCCGTCAATCCCGACGTGATTCGCGCGCAGATGGAAGGCGGCATCGGGTATGGCCTGTCGGCGGCGCTGCACGGCGCGATCACGCTGAAGGACGGCGTCGTCGAGCAGTCCAACTTTCACGACTACGTGCCGCTGCGCATCAACGAAATGCCGGTGATCGAAGTGCACATCGCGCCGTCGGCCGAGAAGCCGTCCGGTGTCGGTGAGCCGGGGACGCCGGTCGTCGCGCCGGCGGTGGCGAACGCACTGTTCGCCGCAACCGGCAAGCGCTTGCGCAAACTGCCCTTCGATACGGCGCAGTTGACGCAGGCGTGATCAGACTGTGGCGGAGGCGATGATGCGTAAGGACATATTCGCTTGCGGGGTATTGCTCGCGTGCATGGTGTGGGGACCATGCACGCAAGCGGCGCCGACGAATGACGAGTCCGTGGCGATGTTCAAACAGATGGCAGAAGTGCTGCGCCATCCGCGCTGCATGAATTGCCATACCTTCACGGACTTCCCACGCCAGGGGGACGATCGCCATCGGCATGTACAGATGGTTATGCGCGGCCCCAACAACTCAGGCTTTCCAACGTTGCAGTGTTCGGCGTGTCATCAGACGACGAATGTCGCCGACGGCGCCGTACCGGGTGCGCCCAACTGGCATCTCGCCCCCCTGAGCATGGGCTGGGAGGGGCTCTCCGACAATGCGCTTTGCCGCGTGCTCAAGGACACGCGCAAGAACGGCGGCAAGTCCATCGATGCGCTCGTGCATCACATGACAGACGACCCGCTGGTTCAGTGGGCATGGAGCAGTGGCGGTCGGGTGTCTCCGCCGCTCGCGCAAGCCGAGTTTCACCGGATCGTACAGCGCTGGGCAGAAACCGGCGCCGCTTGTCCGCGGTAGATCGTCTCGTTGCGGCGTTAGAGGGCCGAGGTCGGAAACCTCGATCGCCAGCTCAGTGGCGCTCGATAGGGAAGCGATGCGAGGGCGCCGTCGCTGCGAGTTATCGAACAACAAGACGTTTCGATTACCTGTTTCTGGCTACGAACCAGGCGGTCGTGAGTTTGCATCCCGTCCCTTTACGCCAATTCAAAGTGGGGGTCTATTAAGTCCGAACATCTGACGGTCCAAGGGCCTTAACTGCGGTTAAGTGCCTAAAAACGGACCCCACTGGGAAGAAAATAAGCAATTGATTGCTCGCATTAATCCGACGTTTGAATCGAGGGACTGTTAATCCGCAGGTCCCAGGTTCGAGCCCTGGTCGGGGAGCCAATCAACACTTGCGTCGCATGATAGTGGTCACTTCACCCGGTCTATCGATATACCGAGTTCCCGGTCTATTTCAGCACTTCTGCGATGATCGGCCGTTCGTTCGGACAAACGATCTCGGCCAACAATCCCTTCAGGTAAATCTCAGTCGTTTGCGCGCTCTTGTGTCCGAGTAGGAGTTGAATCTTACGGATGTTATTCGGGTCCGCACGGTACATCTCGGTCGCGCCCTTAGCGCGGAGATCGCGCAGACCAAAGTCCGCGACCTTCGCCTTGATGCAGCAGCGCCGGAACATCGCCCCGATCCCATCGACGGTGTACGCCTTTCCATCCTCTCGCCGCACGAACGTCGGATGCAGTGTCGGCGGCGACAGAAAGGGCTCGAGTGCTGCGGCAAGCTCGCCAATGATCTCGATCTCCACAGCGACTCCTGTCTTACCACGCTTGAAGCGCATGGTTTGTCGTCCATCGTCGTAGCGCACCAGGTTGCGCCGGCCCATACGCAGTACGTCCGCTGGCAGGCCGAGCGTTCGCACACAGAGAACCATTGCCAGCCGTACGGACGCGCCCGCGACTGCATGCACCGCAAGATACTCGGCATCGGTGACCAAGCGCTCCCGGACCGATTTGCGCGGGCGCCTGACTTCTTTTGCGACGTTCGTGGGAACGACGCCAGCTTCAACAGCCCATGACAGCGCAGATGAGAGACAAGCCATTTCGTTCCGAACGTGCGCCGGCGCCGCTAGGCCGCGCGTGTCGCGGAACTTCGCAATGTGCTTCGGCGCTAGGGCTGCGATCGGGATGTGACCGAGTCCCTTCTTGACGATTGGCGAGTCGCGCAGATAGTCGCGAGCGGTCCGCGCCGACATGGTCTTGGCCTTGACACGATCCGGACAGAACTGGCCGACGAACCGATCTATCAGCCATGCAACGTCCCGGGCACTGCCACCTTGATAGCGCCATGCAGCATACGCGGCAACGGCGGCGACGTAATCGGTACCAAAGTAGGTCCACGGTTGACCAGGACGACGGGCGCGGTACTGCTGCCAGTCGAGATACAGACCAGGAGGAAGCGGTTTGCGTGCGTCATTGTGCAGCCGTCGTCTGCCCTTGCGTCCGGATTCCGTCGACGTTGACTTCGTAGCCTTGTGATTGCACGGGCGCCGCTCCAATTGGCGCGCCAAGCACAGCTTCCGCGGCGGCACGAGACACGATCAGATTGCCATCGGTCGGGTGCAATACGAATGGTATGCCGAGAAGACGCAGAATGCGAGCCTGCGCTGTCGGGCGGTCGCGACGAGTGATCTGCTCGAGATCAATCGGTGTCAGAACGATGGACGTCGAGGGCGAGGAGGGCGCTCTTGCCATGACGAAAGCTCAGTAGCCCCGCAACCCGTTGTGCCTTAACCGCCGGCAAACGGAAACCCGAACGGCGGCATGACGCTTATGACGCCCATTCCGGTTAACGCTATACATAGGAATGTAGGAGCTGCGTATATACAGCTAATCCTGGAAAGCACCATAAGCGTCATGGCTGGCGCAATCTCAGACCGTGAAAGCATCGCCCTACCATGGTCTTCTCCTTGCTAAACCCGCTTCCGACCAGGTAACGCGAGAGCAGCGCATTACTCTCCGGCCGCGCACCATTTCGCTCGCACCGTAGTTACGATGCAAGTCGCTGGAGCGCTCCAGAGCGCTCTCGTCGCGGGCGCAGCACTCCTCGAGCCATTGGCCGAAGCGGTCCTCGTCGGCGAGGTACTCCTCCGTCAGGAGACGAACGCGCACGGGCGGTGACGTCCCACGCTTTACCCATTCGACAGTCCCCTTGATCGCCCACGCCAGCACGGCACTGAGCGCTTTCTCCTGTAGACGCTCTCGCATCCCGGTGCCCGCTACCGGGGCAAAGACAGCGCGAAACGGTACCATCTGCATCCGCCGGCGGATGGCCTGGGTAACGGCGTTGAGCTTGGGCATGTGGTTGCCGACGACGATAGTCTTATGGGCCCGACGGAAGGTGAAGTTATCGCCACGCATGAACCGAGCGGAGATAATCGCGTCGCCCGTGAGCGACTTGGCCCGGCTGTCGTTCCACGTAGCGGAGGAGCTGGGCTCGCTGCAGAGTGCCAGACGCACGCCCATGAACTGGGCAAGCTCAGTCGGGTGACGCTGGCCCCTGGCTTCCATCATCACTTCCGGGGCAAGACGAGCGCGTAGTCGCCAAGCGCTGCGGTGAGCGCTTCGGCGAATGAGCTCTTGCCATTGGAACCGACGCCGAAGAGGTACGGAAGGATGTCCTCAGTCGTCACGCCGGTGGCGCAATAACCGGCGAGGCGCTGCAGATAGGCGGACAGCTCGGTATCGCCTTGCGTGATGTCGGCGAGGAAGCCCGACCACAAGTCTTCGCCTTCGGCATCTACCGGCGCTGCGGCGGTAATGCGCGTCATCAGCGCCGCCGGATCGTGCGAACGCCTGCTTCCGTCGCGCAGGTTAACGATGCCGGACTGCGTGTTGAGTAACCACGGATCGGCGTCCAGCGCGTCGGGATGGATGACGATCGCTGGGTCATAGCGCGCCATTCGCTCGACACCGGCAATGCAATTGGCGGTAGCGATGCGGCGCTCATGCTTGGTGCCACCGACGGCCTCGCGGATGATCGTCCCTGATGAGAGCAAAGACGGTTCCGTCCTTGTCGATCCCCCACCGCTTGCCATCCCAGCCGATCCATCGGCGCCACTCTGTGACGTAGCGGTAGTGGTTGCCGTGAAGGCGAACAAAAGCAAGCGCCACGGCGTCTTCGGAGGGCGGTCCGCCGGCAATCACGCGAACGTCCCTGCTAGATTGTTTTGCGCGCTCTTCGAGGTTGATGACGATGCCGTCGGTGGTCATGATCGATGGCGGAAAAGTAGCGGAGTGACGCGCGACGTGTGTTCTTTCGAGCTACGCTTTGTTGTCGCCGGGTTGCACCGATAAGAGATAACGCTTGCAGTCGATCGCCTTGTAGAAGACGCGCTTGCCGCGCAGCACTGGCTTCGGCCACCGCGGATCGGAGCGTTCGAGCCGGTAGGCTGAAACGCGCGAGCGGCCGGTGAGCTGACAGAAGTACGCGCGCGTGACTTCGGCATCGGGATGATCGAGGGGATTGAAAGGGAAATTCATGCTCGGCGGCACGCGCCGAGGGGAAATGCTGGTCTGCACAGGCTTTGGAGCGATACGGAGAGGCAAATCGTGGTGCCGCGCCTTCTTGTTGACGCGCACCCATGCTGGCTTCGTGGCGTGCCTTGTACGCTGGGGTATGCTGAGGTGCGACGGAATGCGATCAATGCGTGAGCACGACGAGCGCGCCGACACGGCGCTTCTTGACCCCCGTCTGGGCGCGTTTCAGTGTTCATGTCGCCGGTCGGCGGCAACTCCAGGGCCGCTTGGCATTTTTGGTTCTCGATTCCTCGAAACCAGATTCTGTCTACCGATGTCCCGCGCTTTGGCTACCGAGTGCGACACTAAGCGCTGATAGCGTT
>VBCY01000466.1 GCA_005882995.1 Betaproteobacteria bacterium | reverse complement strand
AACGCGATGAACGCAGGGCCGTCGAGCAAAGGGATGGAATAGCGCTTGTAATCCGCCAGCGGCACGGTCGGCGTTTGCAGCACACCCTCGCCACGATACGACGCGCTTCGCCATGACCAGGCCAAGGCGATGGCGGCGCAGACGAGGACAATCACAACCATGAGTTTCCAGCGCGTGATCAACACCTGCCCGACGTCGAACAGGCTCAACTCTCGCATGACGTCGGTGGGTGGTGCGGAAGAGAGGTGAGAAGCGTCCACGGGCGATCAGCGAAGATTCGCGATTCTAGCCGATCGACTGAGCGGCTGCCAGCGCGGAAACAGATTCGTCTTCGATGAGGGCAACGCCATGCGGGCAACGCTTGCGAAACCGTATTTCTTTGCAGACCGCATCAGCGATCAACGATGTCGGTGGTCCTCTTGACCGCCGCAGACCCTGCGCATAGAGTCGATCGACCGCTCGGCGCCACACAAGCATGGACCATTCTTCCGAGGCCGCAGTCACCTTTCTGTTTACCGATATCGAGGGGTCGACTCGCCTCATCGAGGAACATCCTGTGCCGATGCGACGCGCGCTCGAGCGTCATCACTCCTTGCTGCAAAGCGCGATCGCGCAGCGCAATGGCGAGGTCTTCAAAGTGGTCGGTGATGCGTTCTGCGTGGCGTTCGCCAATGCGGCGGACGCGGTGGAGGCCGCGTTGCAAGCGCAGCGCGCTCTCTATCACGAGAAATGGGGCGAAATCGGCGTTCTACGGGTGCGGATGGGATTGCACACGGGCACAGCCGAAATGCACAACGGCGAATACGCTTCCTCGCTCACGCTGGTTCGCGCGCAACGCATCGCCGCCGCAGGACACGGCGGACAGACGCTCGTTTCTTCAGCCACGGCGGAACGCATCGAGCAGGGGCTGCCTTCCGGAACTACGCTGCGCGAGCTGGGGCCGCACAAGCTGCGCGGCCTGACCGGCACCGAGAACATCTTTGAGCTCGTCGCTGCAGATCTCCCGGCGGAATTCCCTCCGCTGCGCGTGGAGCGCGTCAGCGCCTCTTCCGCAGATCCGCTGCAGCAACTCGTGCGCGACAGTCTCGTGGGACGCACGGCGGAGTTGCGACAACTCGAGCAGCATTGGAATCGGGCTCAACAGGCGCATGGCCATCTCGTCCTTTTGTCGGGAGAACCGGGCGTGGGAAAGACGCGGCTTGCGCAGGATCTGGTGAGTCACGCGCTGCAGACCGGCGCGACGGTACTGCAAGGCGGCTGTTACGAGTACGAGGCCACCACACCGTACCTGCCGATTGTCGAAGCGCTTCGCGACTGGACGCACCTGCAAAGCACGGAACGGTTGCGCGCGGCGCTAGCAAGCACTGCGCCGGAGATAGCCAAGCTCGCGCCCGAAATTGAGGCCAAGCTGGGGACGTTGCCGCCCAATCCCGCACTGTCGCCCGCCGAAGAGCGGCTGCGGCTGTTCGATAACGCTGCCCGCTTTCTTAATTCGCTCGCCGCCGAGCGCGGGTTGCTCGTGTTCATAGACGACGTGCACTGGGCCGACCAGGGGACACTGTCACTGTTGCATTATCTGCTGCGGCGTCTGCGCAACGATCGAGTCCTCGTGCTCGCCGCATACCGCGAGGTGGAGCTCGACCGGTCTCACCCGCTGGCTTCCGCCCTGGTCGACTGGAATCGCGAGCGGCTGGCAACTCGCATCGCACTCGGTCGATTGTCGCCTGCCGACACCGGTGCGCTGCTCGCCGGGCTGTTCGGTCAGGACAGCGTCTCCGAGGAATTCGCAGCGGCGCTGTTCCGCGAGACCGAGGGCAATCCGTTTTTCATCGAAGAGGTGGTCAAATCGTTGATCGAGCAGAACCAGATCTATCGCGAGAACGGGCGGTGGCTACGCAAGGAGACCCATGAGCTTGCGATTCCGCAAAGCGTCAAGGAAGCGATCGGCAGGCGGCTCAACCGTCTGACCGAGGCGACCGTGGACGCGCTACGAACCGCGGCAGCCTTGGGCAAGATCTTCCCGTTCCGGGAATTGGCGGCTGTTTCCTCGTCGAGCGAGGACCAGCTGCTGGACGCGCTGGATGAGGCGAGTGCGGCGCAACTGATTCGATCCCGCCAGGACGGATCGGGTGCCGGGTCGGGACACGACGATAGCTTCGCGTTCACCCATGACAAGATCCGCGAAGTCCTGTATGAAGAACTCAATCCCATTCGACGCCGAAGACTGCACCAGCACATCGGCGAGACGCTGGAGAAGATTCATGGCACTGACGCCAGCGGCAAAAACGAGGCGGGCAAATCCGACGATCACGCGCAGGACCTCGCCTACCACTTCGCGCAGGCTGGCGATCTTGCAAGAGCGCTGAGCTACTCGCTGCAAGCGGCGCGCAACGCCGAGCGAGTGTTCGCGCACGATGAAGCCCTTCGTTTTCTCGAGCAGGCGCGGGAATCGGCCGAAGCACTGAATCGCATCGACGACGTGGCGGCGGTCGATGAGCGGATCGGCGATATCCACGATGCGCGGGGAATGATCCATCCCGCCGTGGAGAGTTACATGCGCGCCCTCGAACGCGCGACGACTCGCGAAAGAAGTGCTGCACTCAAGGCCAAGGTGGGGAACGCTTATGTCCCGGTGGGCGATCCCCGCGGACTCGCATGCCTTGAGGAAGCGGTGGTTGAACTCGACGCTCACTCGCAGACCAACGCGTTGGCGCTGGCGACCGCATTGATCGGCCGTTACTACCACTATCGCACCGAGCACAAGAAGGCGATCGAGTTTCTGGAACGGGCACGACAGCTCGCGGAGCCGCTCGACGATGCGTGGACGCTCTGCAGTACCTACATGTACCTTGCCGGCGCACATCAACACCTGCTTCTCTACGACCAGAGTAATCGCTGGGCGCAAGCGAGCATCACCCTTGGCGAACGCAAGCAGTTTCCATTCGCCGTTGCCATCGGAAATGAGTTCCTCTCCGAGAATGCTGCATCGCGCGGGCACTGGGAAGATGCACTGGCATTTGGCGCAAAGGACCGTGAAGTCGGGGATAGGATCGGGGCGCTCGCGCGCGTCTTGAACGCGTGCCGCCAAACGGCGCTGGAAGCGCTGGCGCTGTGCGACCAGATCGGCGAACAACGCTTGGCGACTTGGCTCGAACCCCTGGTTGCAATGGTGGCTGCGGATCTGGGCGACGATGCGGAAGCGCGAGCCCACGCGGAGCGCGGGTGGGAACGCGCCCGGCAATTGAATCAGCTACTGCTTTCGGCGTGGACGCTGAATGGTCTCGGCTACGCCGCCATGGCGTGTGGCGATGTATCCTCAGCCATCGGGTGGTATGGACAGTACCTGCCACTGGTTAGCGACACCGAGAAGGGAGTGGCGCGAAATCTCATCATGGCGCGCGCAGCCGAGGCTTTGCTTGCGGGTGGACAACTCCATGAGGCTGAGCGACTCATCGACGACGCCATACCCATCGCCGAATTTGCCAAAGCGCCTCACTATCTGGCGCTTGCACGTCGTGTGCAAGCTCAGCTATGGGCCGCGCGGCAAAAATACGACGAGGCGTTCGCGGCCTTGGGTGAAGCGATCGATATTTTTACTGAGTGTGGCAGCGGTCTTGAACTGGCGCGCGCACTCTACCATCGTGCATTATTGCAGAGCGGCACGGGGGACTCCGCAAAAGCAGGCTCGGACGCTACGCGTGCTCACGATCTCTTTGCGGCCATGGGCGCTTCACGCGACCGCGCGTTGGCGGAGCGCCTCGTGCGCGGGTAACGCTTGCGAGCCGCTAGCTCATGAACCCCACATCCGCCGTCGCAAACTTGGCGAGATTCGGGAACACGAGGCCGAGATCGGCTGGCGCGACGCCGAACCAGCTCGCAAGCGTCGCGCCGTACTGATCAACGGCGGTCGTCGGCAACCATCGTCCTTCAGTTTCGGCGTCGCTGGGACCGCCCAGCAGCAGTTGCAGATAGTCTCCGTAAAAGGCGCCTCCCTTGACCGCGTCTCCGATGATGAAATGGTGACTGCCCCACGCGTGGTCGGTGCCGCCGCCAGACGCGGGCTGGAAGGTGCGTCCAAAATCGGAGAGCGTGAACGTGGTCACTTGCCCAGACACACCGAGCGCGGCTGTGGCATCGTAGAACGCCTTCAGCGCCGGCGACAGGTCGGCGAACAGCGCCTGCTGGCGATTCAACTGATCGCCATGAGTATCGAAGCTCCCCAGTTGGACGAAGAATATCTGTCTCTTTGCGCCGGTGACGGCACGCGCTTCGATCATCTTGGCGGTCTGGAATAGCTGACTGGCGATGCTCGACCTGAGCGGCGCGAAGATAGGCGCGACGGTGGAGTTTGCGTTAGCGAGAATCGGGTTGACGGTCGCGGAGAGATGAAGCGCCTGCGCGCCGATCTTGTTCGCGCCGGTGACGAAAACGTTGCCCGAAGGTTGCGCAAGAAGCTGTTGCACCGCTGCGAGACGCGCGTTGGAGGCGGCGCTGCCGTTGTAGCCCGCGAGCGCAAAGCTGCCGCTCACCGGAATCGCGAGCGGCGCAGTCTGCGAACCGATGGTAAACAGCACGGTTCCGTCGAGCGACGTGATCACCGGGAAACTCGATGCCGCGTTCATCGAGGCGAGCTTGTCGGCGATGCGTCCGCCCCAACCTGTGCCGGAAGCCGCTTCGGAAATCGAGCTTTGCCACTGCGCCTGCTGGTCGGAGTGGGAGTAGAGGGACTCGGGCCGAATGCCTGCAGCGTATTGCGCCTTGGTGATGGGTTGCACGAGCGTCCCGACGTTGGCGAGAATCGCAACCTTGCGCTGCGTGAACAGCGTCTGCACCTCCGGCATCGCGGGGTGAAGACCGAAGGGTGTGCCGATGTTCACCGGCTGGATCGGCAACAGTGACGCTTGAGCGAGATTGATCCCCGACGTGGCCGGCCGCACCGCCGCATACTGCGCATAACCTGCGCTGTCGATCGGTACGACGGTGTTGTTGCCGTCATTGCCGCCGAACATGAAAACGCACACGAGCGCCTTGTAGTCGGCGGCCTGCTGCGCGTTCGCCGCCGCGACGAGATTGACGAGATCAAGACGCGACGCTAATCCGAACGTCGAGAGTGCTCCGAGGCTTCGCAGAAAAGCGCGGCGGCTGGGATATTTTGTGGTCATGATCAGCGCTCCACCTGGTATTCCGTCGATGTGATCACGAGATAGAAAGCGGTCTTTGCGCGCGTCAGCGGATTGCTCGCCGGAATGGCGTTGATGGCCGGGACGATTGTCGAGCGCATGGCGGGAGACATGGTCCCGTGCATCATCTGCGCATCGAGCCGATCGAGCAGGGCGGTGGGATCCGAGGAGAGCGGGGTGAGCGCACTCCAGTCCGGCGCCGTCCCTATCGCTCCCGGAAGCGTCGCCAGCGGCGCGATGGTCCCGAACGAAAGCGTGTTGGCAAAGTTGTAGCGATTAATCGCCGTGCTTGAATTCTGGATGGCGAATTCCGGAGCGACGTACGGAGTGTCGGGCAATAAATACGTCGGAGGATAGTAGTTGAACACAGAGGCCGGGTAGAACAACTGCTGTCCGAGTTGAGCACTCTGCTGGGCTAAATAGACACCATCGCTTTGTGTGCTCACTGCGCGAGCCGCAGCAATCATCCACAGCACCGGTTCACGCAGCTTGCCGTAGCTCGAGGCGCCCTTTCCCGCGGTGCGCGCCTCCGGGTCGCTGAGGATGGCGCTGACCACGGCTTTCATGTCGCCGCGCACGCCGAAGCCGTTGTTGTTGAACGCCGCGGCCACACGACTCACGTACGCTGCGCTGGGATCGCCGGTCGCCAGTTTCTGAATGAGTAGCCTGCCGATGAAGGGACCCACGTTGGGATGCATGAAGATGTTGTGAATCGCCGCCGCCAAATCGGACTGGATCGTTCCGCCTGCCGGCAATGTGGCGCCATTGAGGAGCAGCTTGGCGCCCTTGTCGTGATTGGAGTCGACCGGAGCCATGTCTCCGAGAAAATTCTTGGGATTGTGCGTACGCGTAGGGACGCCGGGCAGCACGGGATAGGTCCAGCCCGTGAAAACATGCGCGAAGCCTTCGATTTCGTCCTGACCGTAACTCGGTATCGGCGCGCCGTAGGCATCGAGTTTCTGCGTGCCGTCCTGGTTGAGCTGCCAGACACCCATGGAAAACAGCTGCATGAGCTCACGCGCGTAGTTTTCATTCGGGTTCACGCCCGGCTTGGGCTTGTCATTGTTGACCATGTTCAGATAGTCGCCCATTACCGACGATAGCGTGACGCGTGTGAGGATGTCTTCGTAGTTGCCGAACGCGTTGTCGACGAAGATTTGCTGGTACTTCCCCATGCCGTAGGCCAGGTTGACGGTCAGACCGGACGTCACCATGATCTGCGAGAGTGCGAACGCGACGCGTTGTCGCAACTGATCAGCACCGTTGAGCGCGTTGACGAAGAACGCGTTCTGCAGCAGGAAAAGCGTGTAGTAGTCTCGAGTGCAGTTGGGATTGGGGTCGGTAGGGCAGAATGTCGCTTGCTGTCCGGCTGGAACGTATTTGAGATCGGGATAGCTATTCTTGGGCGCAGCGAACTGCTCGTTCAAAAATGCCTCGGTGCCGACCTGCATGACGTGCGCGATCAGCGCATCGTTTGCTCCGAAGGTGGATTGCTCGAGCAGGCGTACCGCATCGACGTAGGCGGCCGCATCCGAAGTTTGCGCGCTCGCCACTGGCGCCCACATCGCACCGGCGAGGACGGCGGCGAACAGCAGTGCACGCGCCGAAGTCGCGGAAATTGCGAATCGCATGATTCCTCCTTGCGCGCCATTGAATGAGTCCCCTCGGCGCGAGTCACGTGACGCGATAACGCTCACGA
>VBCY01000465.1 GCA_005882995.1 Betaproteobacteria bacterium | reverse complement strand
GTGGGTCAAAGTGGGCGCTCACAAACCACCGCGCGCCCAAGGGAGGGAAAAGCGGTGTTTCGGGGTGTTTCTCATCTGGCACTGGACAGCAAGGGAAGATTGGCTGTCCCCGCCAAGCACCGTGACTCGCTTGCATCCGAGAGTGACGGCCGGGTGATCCTGACGGCTGATCCGAGCCACTGTCTTCTGGTCTACCCACTTACGGAATGGGAGCCTATCCAGAAGCGGTTGATGGCGCTATCCAGCTTCAACGACAAGATTCGAGGCCTGCAGCGCCTGCTCGTCGGTCATGCCGATGACGTGGAGCTCGAT
>VBCY01000464.1 GCA_005882995.1 Betaproteobacteria bacterium | reverse complement strand
CCGCACCATTTACATCGTTCCGCGCGTTGCCTCAGTCGGTCCCAAGGGTTTTACCCTCGGCTCGTCCATGTGGCTGAACTGCGGCGGCAGCGACTACGTGACCTTCGGGGCGATTCACGAATTGGGCCATTCGCTCAGCCTCGCGCACGCGCAATCGCTGCGAATCGGCGGCCGCAACGGCAACGTGATGACGTTTCCCGGTCTCGATATCACGCAGCTTGGCGGCAATGTTATCGGCTTCCGCGAGGATACCGGGGACCCGACGAATGCGATGTCCTATGCGCAAGTCCCGGCTCACTTCGGCGCGTATGACAAATCGCAACTCGGATGGATCGCGCCGATCATCGGGGACGGCAAGGACCAGACCTACGAATTGACTCCGCTCGCACGACGGGGCGGCGCGCTGTATGGCATTAAGGTACCGATGACGCAGTTCAGGGCGATGTCGAATCGGGTCTACTGGATCGAGCTACGGGACGGCTTCGGCTTCGACGCTAGCCTCGCGCCGCAGAATCGCGGCTTCGTCGTCAGCGTCGCCAACGATTTCTCGTGCATTCCGACGTGCTCGATTGACGCACACCCGGAGACTCAGACGTTGGGCGACAGCGCATTCCAGGCCGGCGACACGTTCAAAGACGGCACGGTCCGCTTCGACTTCGTCGACGCGACGCATGTACGGCTGCGGCTCGATTCGGGAGCGTCAGCCCCGACGCCGATGCCAAGGCCGTAACCCAGCAAAGGACGCACCTCGGTGGCATATGCCCAATCCGGACAAAAGGCTTCCGGGCAGATGACGCGGGGGAGACCGCTTCGATCTGCGCCATGCGCCGCTGCATCTTGGCTCTGGTGAAGTTCTTGTCGCGGTTGTTCACCGCCTTGAACTTACTGCCATCGATGGCCACGATCGCCGGTGAGAACAGATCCAGCTTGCGGCACAGCACGATGAACTGGCGACACACGTTGCGGATCGCTGGCCCATTGTCCTTGCGGAAGTTGGCAAGGGTCTTGAAGTCCGGCATCAAACGTCCGGTCAGCCACATGAGCTCGACATTGCGCTGGGTCTCGCGCTCCATTAATAATCGCAAGAATGGACATACGGCGCGTGTTCTAACCCGCCTCGATGAGCGCCGCGAGTTTCGCGAGTGACGACCGCCAGCCGGCCTCGTTGTCGGCGGTCGGCAGGCCGCGCGGTAGCCCGTCGTGCACGGCGAGGACATCGGTGCCACCGTCTGCATCGGCGAGCGCGATCGTGATCGTCATCTCGCCGCGCAGCGCGGGATCTGTCGTCTCGAACTCGACCACTTCGACAACCTGCTCGTTCGTCACGAGCTTCACGAAGCGGCCGTGGAACGGAAGGGTAATATCGCGGTAGGGATGCGCATTACTGCACACCCCCCGCACAGATCCGAACGGGCCCGATTCAGGCATTCGGCTCCCACCTTGGGTGAGTGACGGCGAAGCGAGCATCAGGCCACGGATGAAGGATGCGCGGGGCGGGCAGAAAGTCCGCCGCAAGGCGAGCGAGTCGATCCCAGGTGGTGTGGTCCTTTTGGCTGCGGCGCTTAAGCGAACGTCGCCAGAGGTCCACGACATGGTGCCGAAATGCACTCAGACTCGCGACGTTGGTTGGCACCGCGTGGTAAGCGAAGTATCCGCGCACCACCTGGCACAACCATTGACCCTGCTGCGGGATAGGTTCGTGCATACGTCGCCGCAGTTCTTCCTTGATGGCTCGCAGCTTGGCCCGCATCCGGTCCCGGCGCGACTTCCGCTTAAGCTGGAAGAGGCCCTTTCGGGAGCGGCCGCAGATGTGCGTGAAGCCAAGAAAGTTGAACGTCTCCGGTTTGCCAAGACCGCGCCGCGCTCGATTCTCGGCCGCAAAGCGGCCGAACTCGATCAGGCGAGTCTTGTCCGGATGCAGCGAGAGTGCGAACTGCTCCGTCCGCTGCTGCAATGCTGCATGAAAGCGCTGGGCATCAGCCTCGTGCTCGAAGCCGCAGACAATGTCGTCGGCGTAGCGCACGAAGATGACGCTGCCGGGGGCGTGGTGATGACGCCACCGGTCTGCCCACAGGTCGAAGACGTAATGGAGGTAGACGTTCGCCAACAAGGGTGAGGCGACTGCGCCTTGCGGCGTACCCGCCTCGGTTGGCGTGATTGCCCCATCCTCCATCACCCCGGCTTTCAGCCATTTGCGAATCAAGCGGATCACCCGCGGGTCGCCCACTCGATGCTCCACGAAACGGACCAGCCAATCCTGGCTGAGCCGATCGAAAAAGGATCGAATGTCGGCGTCCAAAATCCAGTTCACCTTCCTACGGGTGATCGCCGCCGCAAGCGCATCCAGCGCATCGTGCTGGCCACGCTCGGGTCGGAACCCGTACGAGAACCCAAGGAAGTCTTCTTCGTAGATTGCATTGAGCACTTCCACCAGCGCGCGCTGGACGATTTTGTCTTCCAGCGCGGCGATGCCGAGCGGGCGTTGCCGCCCATCCGGTTTCGCGATGTACTTCCGCCGCGAGGGTAGCGCTCGATACGTGCCCCGATGAATGCGGGCATGCAAGTCCACAAGGTTGGCTTCCCGGTTCTGCTCATAATCCTGCCACGTGACCCCATCCACCCCCGGCGCCGCATCCCGCTTGAGCCAGGAATAGGCCTCCTTGAGTAGGTCGACGCTCACATGGTGGAGCAAAGCGGTGAACCGTTCCTTCTTCTTTGCCTTGGCTGCTTGCCGTACACGGTCCAGCCCCTGGAGCACGCTTTCCCGGCTCGGCGTCCGGCGCGTGCGTGACTCGGCCATGTTTCCCTCGGCCTCCACCCTTCGCTCCGCCTGCTCCGCCGCCGGTTGCCCAGCCTTGTTCGCAGGCTTCATCGCTACTATGGCAGAGTCTGACTTCTCTCGTCCGTGCATCACCGGCTATGGCTCCTCGCCTTCCCGGCACGGACCAGCCCAGTGCCGCAGCTGGCCAGACGAGAGATCTCCCGGTTCCCGGGCAAAGAGTTTCCGTGCATGCCAGGGTCTCAGACCACGCGAGGTC
Source organism: Betaproteobacteria bacterium (assembly GCA_005882995.1). Taxonomy (GTDB): domain Bacteria; phylum Pseudomonadota; class Gammaproteobacteria; order Burkholderiales; family Casimicrobiaceae; genus PALSA-1003. Next base: position 534 of record VBCY01000464.1, on the reverse strand, counting down.
AGACAGGCACTCGCGCTTGCGCGCCTGTCCGTGTTGCCTTCCGCTTCAGTGACAGCGTCGGCACCCCGGAGAAAGTGACTTTCGTGGCTCGATGGCTGGCCTACGCGTACCCCTGTCAACGCTTCGCGCTGTGCCTCACGGCACCCCGCGCATGACTCGGGGACAGTGTGGTTTGCTACACCTTCACCGTCAGGGACTCTCACCCTTTACTCCTTGCCGGTCTCCCGGCGCTACCACTGGATCACCTCGTCCGCGGTCGCGCTGGTCACCGCGCCGTACGGCGCGCCTCGCGATCCTACGCACCTCTAGCGAAGACGAACATCGCGAAGGACCGGCGCTCCATCCCAGCATGAATATTCCGCTAGACGCTCATCGCGAGAAAGATGCATAAAGTGCCATACGCGAAAACGCGTGAGTCGCTTCCGAAGTTTAGCCAGAAGTAAAAAAACTCCGCCTCGCGGAGGCGAGGCGAACACGGGAGCGCGACCATTCTGCAGTCACGCGTTTAGGCGATTCTTGACATTCCGAATGGAG
>VBCY01000081.1 GCA_005882995.1 Betaproteobacteria bacterium | reverse complement strand
CCTCGAGATCGAGGAGATCAAGTCGGTTCCGTACGCTCCGGTCTCGCATCCGTTCATCGAACGGCTGATCGGAACGATCCGGCGTGAGCACCTCGATCGGGTATTCTTCTGGAACGCGATGGACTTGACGCGGAAGCTGGAGGAGTTCGGCGACTATTACAACGCTCATCGCGTTCATCGGACGCTCGCCGGTTCCACGCCAACGCAACGGGGCCGGAGCGCCCTCCCCCACTCCTGCTGCGCTTGATCACTACGCTTGGCGGCAGCACTGCCGTGGGCTGTTTCAGATCCCGATCGCCGCTTGAGCATGAATTAGCCACCCACAGCCTGCGAGCAACACAGAAACCTCGCATCAGTACGCTGATCTGCTAAGTCGGCAGGGCGTGCCCGCGCCGATAAATGGGGCACCTTGAGACGAAAGTGGGATTCGAACCCGTGCAGTTCAACGGCTACAGCATCCGTAATTTGATTGCATCAACTTGCGGCGTCCACGCACCTTCGCCATCGCAGTCAAATCCAGCGCAACGCAGGGGCATGCAAAACGGCGTTGCTACATTTTCGTATACACGCAGCGATCGCCCAATGCGAGACTGCTGCCTGTCGGTGTTCCGAAGAATCTGCGGTTTGGCCTGGCGCAATTTCCGTTTGCGGTTCACGCCTGCCGTCGTGCTCCCAATCGCTGCAGCTTGGCATTGGCGGGCCGCAACGCAGCATCGTATGATTCCTTGTCGGCCACTGCCCAGCGATTCGAAGTCTTTCCGCGTACGCTGACGACGATAACATTGGATGCGAATCAATGCACCTGGTCCAGACCAAGATTACGCCCCCTCGCCTGCGCTCGGAGCTGATGCCCCGCGTCAAGCTCCTCGAACGCTTGCAGAACGCGCGGCAACGGAAGTTGATGCTGATCACCGGCCCGGCGGGATACGGCAAGACCTGCCTGGCCGGTGCGTGGCGACTCGACCTGATGGAAAAAGGATGGAAGGTCGCGTGGCTTTCGCTGAACGGCGACGACAATGAAGTCGCCCGTCTCGTTGGCTACCTCGCGAAGGCGTTGGGCGAGTGCGGTGTCTCGGGCGACGCGCTCGAGACGTTCCAGCGTGACCGCGGCGAGGATCCCGGCGAGGTGTTCGTCGTCGCCCTTGTCAACTCGATCGCGCGACTCGGCACGCAGCTGTGCCTGGTGTTGGACGACTTTCAGGAGCTCGCGAGCCCGGCCGCGCTGCGTGTGATCCAGCACCTCGTCGAGTACGCTCCGGAGAATTTTCATCTCTGCCTGATCGCACGCCAGCGGCCGCGGCTATCGCTGGCGAAGCTTCGCGTCAGCGATGAGATCAGCGAGGTCGACGTGGCCGACCTTCGCTTCAGCGAGGAGGAGACCACAAAGTATGTCGAGTCCCGGATCGGGCCGCTTGCCACGGTCCAGACGCGGAAACTGTACGAAATTACCGATGGGTGGGTTGCCGCGCTCCTGCTGGTCGAACTGGCACTTGGCAAGCGGCAGGAAATCGGCGAGCTCCTCAGGTTGCGTCCGGCGAGCCTGCGCAGCTTCCACGAATTCCTCGACTCGGAAGTGCTCGCGAAGCTGCCGCGAGACGAATTCAATCTTCTGGTCAATGCCGCGGCGTGCCGACGCCTCAATGGCGCCCTGTGCGAGGCACTCAGCGGCCTACCGCGGGCCGGCGAGATCCTGGACACGCTCTATGACAGAAACCTCTTCCTGACCGAGATCGACGGCGGCGATCGTTTCCGGTGGTACCGTTTCCATCCCCTCCTTCGCCAGCGCTTGCTTGAACATTTCCTGAATCTCGGTGAGACCGAACGCGCCTCCGTCAACCGCAGTGCTTGCGATTGGCTGAGCGCGCATGGATACAACGATGAAGCAGTACGCCACGCGATCTACGCTGGTGATGTCGACCGCGCCGCGGATTTGGTCGAGTCCTGCGCCCGGGACCTGGTCTATTCGGGAATGTTTCGACGCCTCATCGAATGGTCTGACAGCCTTCCACGCGAGACCACCGCAAGGCGGCTCAATCTCCAGTTGTCGCTGGGATGGGCGCAGATTTTCAACAGTCGGACCGAGGTGACCCTCGATACCTGCCGCCGCATCGAATCGCTCATCGACGAGGGCGACCAGCGCAGCAAATACGAACTTCACCTCTTGCGCGGTGCCCTGGCAGTGGTCGAGGATGACAGCGACGCCGCGTACGCGGCGGTGCAGGATGCCACGAAGCTGCCACCCGCGGCGGGATCACTCTTGGCCGGCATACGTGCGAACATCCTCACCTGGTCGCTGGCGTTCAAGGGCAACCATGACGGTGCGCGGGATGCCTATCTGTCAGCGCGGTTCAGCGCGAGCGAAGAGGTCGCGCCTTCGCGGCGCGTCATCGGCGAATCCTTCTATGGCATGTCCCTGGTCTTGCAGGGTGACATGGGGCCGGCCGAGCGCGTCCTTCGCGATGCCTTCGCGACGGGGGCGACTCTGGCGGGTACGCATGCCGAACCAGCATGCATTGCGGCTGGCTTCCTCGCCGAGGTGCTCTACGAGCTGGGACAGGTCGATGAAGTGCTCAAGCTGGTTGGGGAGCGCGCCGACCTGATCGAGTGCCTCTCGCCGCTCGATATTCCGCTGCGCGGACTCACCTCGCTTGCCCGGGCGCATCGGGTACGCGGCAGCCGGGACGAAGCCGCGTCCATTCTGGCGCACCTGGAAGAGATCGCCGTGCTAAACCGTCACGACCGGACGCTCGCTTGCTCGCTCGGCGAGCAAGTGACGTGGTGCCTGGCCGATGGCGACCGGGACCGTGCCAGTGACGCGATGCGAAGGCTTGTCCGGTTGTCCGAGACCTATCCGTTGGAGCCATTGAATGCAACGAGCGAAGTTCCTCTTCTCGCCGGCCTGAAGCGCGTTGAAATGGACTTGGCCGAGCGCCGTCCGCGAGAAGCGCTTGAGCGCGCAGACATGCTGCTGGCGAAATGCCATGCGTGGGGACGGAATCCGGTCGTCGTGAAGCTGAAGCTCCTGGCCATTCGCGCGCATCTGGACCTGCGCAATCGCCCGCGCGCGATTTCGGCACTCCAGGACGCGCTGCAACTCGGCCGGCGGTGCGGCCTGGTCCGCACCTTTCTCGACGCTGGCCCGCAAGTCACGGACCTGATGCGCACCCTGTTTTCGACCGACTCCGAGGACGCCGAGCTTCTGGGCTATCTCGACCGCCTGATAGGGAAGGACGCGAAAGTGAATGCCGCGCCCGGGAAAAGCTTGTCCCGCAAGGCCACTGCCGCCCCACCCGTCGAACGCGAGGGCGCTCGGTATTTCGGAGGGTACCGTGAAGTGGCACATGAAGAACATCTACGGCAAGCTCGCCGTCATCAGCCGGGACGAGGCATTGGCCCGCTGCCGCGACCTGGGCCTGCTCGGCTGACGTTGGCGCAGCACCGCCGTCGCCACTCAGACGACAAGCTCTGCCTTATCCTGCCGCAGCATCATGACGCTCGACGAAGTCGTGAACGCAAGCCAGCGCCTGACGCGTTTCGGGCAACCAATGCACCGCCTGGAACACGTGGGGCATTTGCGGCCAGATCTGCAGCTCGGCCGACGACCCGGCGCCACGCACCTGCTGAACCGTCTTGCGAATTTGAGCCAGCAGGACCTCGGTGCTGCCCGCCTGAAAGAGAAGCGGTGGAAGTCCCCCCAAGTCGCCCGCACCTGGGGAGATTCGAGGATCGCGTGCGTCGATCGGGGCGAAGACGACGCGTTGCAATAATTCGAGCGCCCCTGCACCGATCATCGGGTCGCCGCGCGTCGCATCGGCATCGAGTTTCTGAACTTCCTCGATATCCGCTCCAGACGAGAACACGACCCCGCAGCAAGGCGCCGGCAGCCCCGCGTCGCGAATGCGCTGCAAGACCGCGAGCGTGAGCAAGCCCCCGGCGGAATCGCCGATCACCACGATGCGCCGCGCATCGCGCCCTTCGGCCAGCAGCCCGCGATACGCCGCAAAGCAGTCCTCGTGCGCCGCCGGCAGCGGGTGCTCGGGAGCGAGACGATACTGCGGGATGAATGCGCGTGCATTCAACGCGCCGCACAGGCGCGCGGCAAGGCGGGCGTGAGTGCGCGGCGTACGGAACATGAATCCGCCGCCATGCAGGTAGAGAATCGTGCGTGACGTCTGGCCGTTGCCCGCGATCACCCACTGACCCGGAATGCCATTCGCCTCCGCGTTGACGCGCTGGAAATCGCCGCCCCGACCGCCCAGCCGACGGTCGAGCTTGGCAATCGAGGCCCGCGCGCGCTCGAGATCGATCCGCTTGGGAAACCTCGGCTTGAACACGGAGCGATAGAACGCGATCAGCATGCGAGCGCGAACGCTCACCCGCGTTGCGTGGTCCGCACAGGCGCCATCTGCGGCGAACGTGCGCAGAGCTGCGGTACGCATCACGCGTGTGCGCGCGTCGCGGTAGCGCGCGATCGACGGGTCGGCTTCTTCCGCACGCGAGAGGCCGGCCGCTCGGCGGCCGGCACGCGGCTCGCACGCTCGAGCTCGCGGAACGACCGCTCCACGAGACGGGCGAGGCGATCGATTCCCGGCACCGCCGAGCGTGTCGAGATCAGCGCCACGTAGGTCTCGTCGGCGTAACTCATGAAGCCGACGGCGACACGCACGCCCAGTGAAGGACCGACCAGTGGCATGAAGTAATCGAGCCGGCCGCCATTGAGGTACAGCGGCTTCGGGATGCCGTAGGGATTGGAGATGAGGAGATTCGCGGTGACCGGCATGCGTTCGCCGATGCGCAGGAGGTCGGGACCCGCGGCGACGCCCATGTTGATCATCGCGAAGAGCTTGGCGCCCGTTGCGCTCATCCGTCCGATGTCGCCTTTGCCGGTCGCCATCGACTTCTTGATCTCTGCAAGGCGGGCGAGCGGCGGGCTGCTCGGCTCGCCCAGCTTGGCGACGAAGCCGGAGATCTGGTTGCCGGCGCCGGGTA
>VBCY01000463.1 GCA_005882995.1 Betaproteobacteria bacterium | reverse complement strand
TTACACAGCTAATCGTTCTCAATGGTGATGCAGTCCGCCGAGTTCCGCGACCTCGACCACCCTGCCCCGGTCTGGCGGTCATCGTGTCAATCCGCTTTGAAAGTTGAGCCTCTTTCCGCGTGCAATTCTGACCCCGGTTGTGCGGCGACATTAAACAACGAGCCCAGCGAGCTCTTGGTTGGTGTGTAGATACCCGAAGGTGGTCGATAGTCGCTTGTTGGCTGTTCTAAGCGCCCCGACTTGGTGCGTTGGGCTTTCGGCAGTCGGATTTCGCGCTGCGGATGAGGCCGGACACATTTCGGATGTGTTCTGATCAATCGCGATGTTTGAAGCGCCACGACTCGTTGCCGGTCTCGACGATATCGCAGTGATGGGTGATGCGATCGAGTAAGGCGGTAGTCATCTTCTGATCGTGGAAGACCTGCGGCCATTCGGCGAACGAGAGGTTGGTGGTGATGAGCACCGAGACTTTTTCATAGAGGCGATTGAGCAGATGAAACAGAAGGGCGCCGCCGGCTTGGCTGAACGGGAGGTAGCCCAGTTCGTCGAGGACGACGAAATGCATCCGCGCGCATTGCCGAAGGGTGGCGCCGGCGCGGTGGCTACGCTGTTCAGCTTCAAGACGATTGACCAAATCGAGCACGGTAAAGAACCGCCCGCGCCGACCTTGCTTGATGAGTTGGTTGGCGATGGCGACCCCGAGATGAGTCTTGCCGGTGCCGGTGCCGCCGACCAGGATCAAGTTGCGGCCGGACTCGAGCGGTGCGCCGTTGTGCCATTGGCGGATCAGGGCCTCGTTGATCGGAGTGCTGGCGAACTGAAAGGTGTCGAGACTTTTCGGCAACGGCAGATTGGCGGCGCTGAGCTGATAGCGGATGGAGCGCAGCCGGCGTTCCTCGGCCTCCGAAGCCAACAACTTAGCGATGATCTGGTGGAAGGAATGCTTGCGTTTGAGACCTTCGCTGAGCGTTTCCTCGAATGCGCTGCGCATGCCGCGCAGCTTCAAGGCGCCCATCAGGTCGAGCAATTCGGCAGTTTGCATGGCAGAGGCATCCTCAGTAATTGGTTGTAGCGGCAGCAATCAGCGTGCGGTTCGTGTGCGAGCACGAGCGCCTTGGGAATATCGAGCGGTGCGGGCGGCGTCGAATCGCGTGCCCGCGCCAACCACGCGAGCACGACGTCGGCGGATACACTGTGGCTGGCCAGTGCTTCTCCGCAGGCTGCTTCGACGGCGCTCAAACCATCGTGCGCGACCGCGTGCAGGATGGCCACGAACTGACGATCGCCGTCGCTGTGGCGCTCCAGCTTGCGGCGCACTTCGGTCAGTGCCGCGGGTAATGACCAATCCACGAAGGGTGCGCCGTTACGCAAGGCGCCGGGCTTGCGCGCCAAGGCGGGCAGGTAATGCCAAGGCTCGTAGATGGTCTGATAGCGATCAAAGCTGCGCGGGTGATCGGCGACGATGTCGTCATCGTGCACGATGACGATGCGCTCGGCATTGGCGCGCACGGTCAGCTGGCGGCCGGCCGCGCGACAGTCGACGCTGTAGCGATTGCCGTCGAAGCGAACCAGACTGGTGCTCGAAGCGCGGGTCTCGATCTCGCGATAGCTCGGGAACGGTGTAGGTAAGGCACGCAACGTCGGCCGCTCGTCTTGATAAACCTCCCACACCGTACGACCGCGCTGCTCCGGATGCGCCCGGCGCTGGGCAAGCTCGGTGCATTGGCTTTCAAGCCAGGCATTGAAGGCGGCGATATCGGCAAACTTCGGTCGTGGTCGAAATAGCCGCTGCCGAATCTCGTTGACCTGGTTCTCGACCTGGCCCTTCTCCCAGCCGGCGGCCGGAGTACACGCCGTGGGCTCCAGCAGATAGTGATTGCAAAGCTGCAGGAAACGATCGTTGAACGTCCGATCCTTACCCCGCAGCACAGCATCAACACACGTCTTCAGATTGTCGTAGATGCCGCGCCGGGTCACTCCACCGAAGAAGGCAAAGGCGCGATTGTGTGCATCGAACGCCTGCTCTTGCGCTTCGCGCAGATAGGCACGGACGAAATAGTGCCGGCTATGGCAGAGCCGAAAGTGAGCGACCTTGACCATGATCGCTTCGCCATCGAGCTCGACCGTCTCGTAGCTCCAATCGAACTGATAGGCCTCACCCGGCGCGAAGACCAGCGGAATGAACACGTCCACGGCGCGCCGTGCACGCTCCTCGCGCCACAACTTCACGAACCGATAGACGCTATCGTCCTTACCGGGATAGCCCTCGGCCACCAGCGCTTCGTACAAGCGCATCGTCCGCCGCCGTTCCCGCAGCGGCAGCCGCTCGTCCTCCTCGAGCAGCTGCTCCAAGCGCGTCGCGTACGGCCCAAGTTGCGGCCGTGGTTGCACCGTTCGCTCGTAGACCAGCGCCGGCGTCTCGGCGCGTACCACCCGCCGCACCGTGTTGCGCGAAACCTTCAGCAGCCGCGCGATCTCCTTGATCGAACGACCGTCAACGAAATGTAGCCGCCGAATCCTGCCTACCGTCTCCACGCACAGCACCCCATTCACTCCCGCAAATTGGCGAGAGATTACCGGGGTCAAATTTCCAAGCGGAAATCAACCCCAAAGGGGTCAGTATTGCAAGCGGATTCACACACGTCATCGCGCGCAAGTGGGTGGTCGCCGGTTCGGTAGTGGGCCTATTCGTCTTGGCCGTCTTCGGCATGGCGGTGGTCAAAAAGCAGTTCTTCCCGATCTCCGACCGCCCTGAAGTGCTGATCGAGGTGTACATGCCCTTTGGCACGTCGATCGCCCAGACCAGCGCCGCCACGGCGAAGGTAGAAGCCTGGCTGGACAAACAAAAGGAAGCCAAGATCGTCACCGCCTACGTCGGCCAAGGCGCGCCGCGCTTCTATTTCTCGATGGGACCGGAGCTGCCCGATCCGTCGTTTGCCAAGATTGTGGTGCGCACGGACAACCAGGACGAGCGCGAGGCGTTGAAACACCGACTGCGACAGGAAATCGCCGATGGTCTCGCCTCTGAGGCGCGCTTGCGCGTCACCCAGCTCGTATTCGGTCCGTATTCGCCGTTCCCAGTTGCCTACAGGCTCACTGGCCCAGAGCCGGATAAGTTGCGCAAAATCGCGGCTGACGTGCAGCAGGTAATGGATGCCAGTCCGATGATGCGCACGGTCAACACCGACTGGGGTACGCGTACGCCGACGCTGCACTTCACCTTGCAGCAGGACCGATTGCAGGCCGTGGGGTTGACCTCCAGCGCCGTGGCGCAACAACTGCAATTCTTGCTGACCGGTGTGGCTGTCACCGCCGTGCGTGAGGACATTCGCACGGTTCGACCCGGCCAAGATTGGCGACTTCACGCTGGCTGGCGCTAACGGGCAGCGCATCCCGCTGTCACAGGTGGGCGAGGTCGACGTGCGCATGGAGGAACCGATCATGCGCCGGCGCGACCGAATGCCGACGATCACCGTCCGGGGCGACATCGCCGACGGCCTGCAGCCACCGGACGTGTCGACAGCCATTACCCGGCAGCTTCAGCCGATCATGGAGAAACTGCCGAGCGGCTACCGCATCGAGCAGGCTGGCTCCATCGAAGAATCAGGCAAGGCGACGATAGCGATGTTGCCGCTATTTCCCATCATGCTGGCAATCACCCTGCTCATCATCATCTTGCAGGTGCGCTCGATCTCCGCCATGGTCATGGTATTCCTGACCAGTCCGCTGGGTCTGATCGGCGTCGTGCCAACCCTGATTCTGTTCCACCAGCCATTCGGCATCAATGCGCTGGTCGGCTTAATTGCATTGTCGGGAATCCTGATGCGCAATACGCTGATATTGACCGGGCAGATCCACCACAACAAACAGGCGGGAATGGATCCGTTCCGCGCGGTCGTCGAAGCAACAGTGCAGCGTGCACGACCGGTGATTTTGACTGCCCTGGCCGCGATGCTGGCGTTCATCCCGCTGACCCATTCGGTGTTCTGGGGGACGCTCGCTTACACGCTGATTGGCGGCACCTTCGCCGGGACGATTTTGACGCTGGTATTCCTGCCGGCCATGTATTCCATCTGGTTCAAGATCAGGCCGGCAGCGGCAGCAGATGTTTGGTCGAGAAACAGGCATGAATATGGCCCGTCAAGTCAGCTTGGCCTTGGTCACAGGGACAAATAGCGCTGTCGACGAGTACGAGTCGCGCTCGAACGCAGCAGTTTGTGACCAGGCCTACCAGCAGTAGGTGGCCAAAAATGACTCTAATACCTGCCATATGGCATTAGAGGTAACTTGATCATGGCGATCCGCGTAGCTGCCGAAAAGGCGTTTCAATCCGTAGAGAACGTGCTCGGTGGCAAGCGCGTATTGGGCTTCAAGCCGCAATCGTCACTGGACTGGGTCGGCATGATTCGCGAGGGCATCCGGGCCGAGGCGTCGAATCCATCCTTAGCGCTGTCCGCCTATCGCAATCGGAGCTTGCGCAGGCCCTAGGTATTCCCGAGCGTACGCTGGCACGTCGCAAGCGCGAAGGCGTACTGAACAGCGAAGAATCGTCCAAGCTCCTGCGCTTGGCTCGGGTTGTTAGCCGCGCGAGTGAAGTCTTTGACGACGCTGCGGCCGCAGTCGACTGGCTCAAGTCGCCGAATGCAGCGCTTCGCGGCAACGCGCCGCTCAGCCTGCTTGACACCGATATCGGCGCCGAGAATGTCTTCGATACGCTGGGCCGCATTGAGCACGGAGTGTTCGCCTAGCGCGACGCAATGCTGAGTGTCTGGCGGATCACCACGGTTGCGTTCGCACGGTACGCCTTTTAGGGAGAGCGTGCTCGGCTCTACGGGGGGCGGTGGAATCCCAAAGTGGTTCCCATGGTCTACACGGCAGCGAATCAATCGCTCGCTATGCTGGAGATGTTCATCCAGGACCAGCCGCCCAGAGCTCGCTACGTTATGATCGAAGCGCGCATTCCTAGCCCGGTGACGATCGAGCGTGTCAGAGTCGAGGATTTGCCTTCAGACTGGCGAGATCTCGGCACCCGCGGAAAGCTTCAGGCGATCGGGCCGAATGGGCAAGGAAGCGGAGCGCAGCAGTGCTCGTGGTCCCGAGCGCAATCGTACCGGCCGAGTCAAACTACCTGCTCAATCCCCTGCATCGGGACTTCAAGCGCATCAAGATCGGCAAGCCAACGACTGTCGAGACGGACCTGCGGTTGATCAGACCTTAAGAGTCAGCACAACGAGCCGACCACTCGGGGTGAGTTTACGTAGCCTCGAAGCCGGGTTTCGGGAGTGGAGCTCGACAGCGCCAAGGATCTGAACGATCTTCGCGTGCCTCTCGGCAACCGGCTGGAGAAACTCGGCGGCGATCGACGCGGGCAATACAGCATCCGGATCAACGACCAGTGGCGAATCTGCTTTCGCTGGCGAGACGACGGCGCTTGGGACGTCGAAATCGTCGACTACCATTGAGGAAAGAGCATGACGAGAAACAGGATGCGGCCGATCCACCCCGGCGAAATCTTGCGTGAAGAGTTTCTGGTGCCACTGGAAATGTCTGCTCATGCGCTGTCGCAGGCGATTCGCGTCCCGGCGACACGAGTGAACGACATCGTCAACAGTAGGCGCGGCATCACCGCGGACACGGCGCTGCGGCTCGCACGGTACTTCAGCAATTCGCCCGAGTTCTGGCTGAATCTACAGGCTGCGTACGATCTGCGTGCCGTCGAACACGAAGCCGCCGCGAGGATCGAGCGAGCGGTATCTCCGCGAGAACCAGCGTGATGGAGCTCTGAAACAACGACGCGCCTGAGTTGGCGCTCGTTCAGAGCGATGACCGCCAGACCGGGGCAGGGTGGTCGAGGTCGCGGAACTCGGCGGACTGCATCACCATTGAGAACGATTAGCTGTGTAATCCGGGAGCAACAGGCGCATTGTGGCGCGAGACGAGTTCTCAGGAGGGGACAACTGCGCCGCGGTCAGTCCAGCCGAGATCGAATATTTGCGGAGGACAGGGGCCCGCTAGGGCGCAATGAGTTCAACCGTGGGGAAGTAGGTGCGGTAACGCTGGACGTCGCGCGTGAGCAGCGGGCAGCGTGAGGCGGCGGCGTGCGCGCCAATGAAGAAGTCGGGCAGAACGTTGCTCTTGCGACCACCGGAGCGCCGGTATTGCAGGAACGCCTTGCCAGCGAGAAAAAGCGCGGGTCGAGGAACCTCGGCCAGAGTCAATCGCATCTGGTCGACAACGGCGTCCAGCGCCTCGACGGTCTCGAACGCCAGTGACAGCTCGGCATAAATGACAAGGTTGATGACGAGCTCGTGGACCTGCGATTGGGCGCGCAGCTGGCCGATCGACCATTCCGCCCAATCGCGATCATCCTCGAGCACGTCGACAAGCACATTGGTGTCGACAAGCAGCATTACCGCTCGCTGCGCAGGAGCTTCATCAGATCACGGGTCCGCCATTTCACTTCGGCGCGACCGCGTACGACGTCAAAGCGGTCTCCTGCACCCTTGCGAGCCGGCCCTCGCTCAGCGCGCTGCAAAACAACTTCCCCCTCGCGGTTGACCGAAAAATCCACGGCGTTGCCCGGCTTAAGTTGCATCGCGTCGCGGATATGCTTGGGGATCGTCACCTGGCCTTTGCTCGTGATGGTGGTTGCCATGCCGTTTCTCCAAAGTATTACCATGATGGTAACTGTAATACTTCCGCGGGAGCTCTGCAAGAGCGTGCAGTTCACCTGCTGCTCGGGGCGGGAAGTTGCGGCGACCACGAGGATATCTTGCGGCCCAGCAGTGCTCCCAGCCCAACAAGCACGGCTGCTGACCCGAAATTCCACATCAGGATCATGATCGTCGCATCGAACGCGTGAAACAGCGAAAGCGCCGAGGCCGTGATGGCGGCTACAGCAAGGCTGCTGATGAGCGCCACGGGCGTCGGACGCAGTGGTGCCGCATGGCGCAGCATCACGAACATGAGCAGCGAGAACGGCACGCTGGTGAGCACCAGCGTAGCGAAGCAGCGCGCCGCTTCGCCCATGCGAAGGCTGCCGGCGTCGAAGTCGATCCAGTCGGTCAGGCAGCCGTAGCCGATGGTCGAGATCCAAACCACCAGGGCAGGCAGCGGAAGCAGCAACCAGCCGCGCGAGCGATCCGGAAGACTCACTAGAAATGCGCCAATCGCCGCCAGGACGCCGGTGAGCAGCGACGCGGCCATACCTGCGACAAAGATCGGCTCTTGCAGGCGCTGCGCCAGATCCGGTCTGGCGCCATGGCTGACGCCGAGTAGGACCAGAATCGCCGCCGCGACCGACAGCCAGAACGCGGCACGCGCGAGCGGTGGCCGCAAACGCCGAACGGGTGTCACGTTCGTCGCCAGCGCCTCGATCAGGTCAGGCGTGGTAATCATGTTCCGTCACCGGACTTGGTGAGCATCTTCCTCAAATTCTTGATCGCACGATGCATCGCTACCTT
>VBCY01000080.1:1786-5236 GCA_005882995.1 Betaproteobacteria bacterium | reverse complement strand
GAGGAAGGCGGCCGCAAGAGACGGACCCGCGTGTACCCAATTCACCATTGTTCTTTCTCCTTTCGCAGACCGCGATCAAACATGCTGGCCATTCTCTCCCGAGGCGACCCGGTAAAGACCGAGACGCCAATTGGCCGCTCCACCGATGCGCAAATGCTTGAGACGTTCGCGTCCGCTGCACCTGCTAACTAAGCCTGGGTCGGGCTTCACTGATCTTCGTCGGGGCGCGGTTTCCGGCATGGCGATCGCCAGCACGGCGAATGCGACAGCGGCAACCGCAGCCGCGGTCGTGAATGCGGCGTTGTATCCCAGATGATCGACGATGATTCCGGCGACCAATCCGCTTGACGATGCACCGATCCCTTGAACAGTGCCAACGGCCCCCTGCGCCAGATTGTAGCGACCGGTGCCGCGCATAAGGTCGGCGAGCAGCAGCGGTGTAAGCGCGCCGAAGATGCCCGCGCCCACGCCGTCGAGGAGTTGCACCGCGATCAACCACGCGCTGTTATCGGAGAACGTGTAGAGCACGGCTCGGATCGGGAGGATGGCGAAGCCCGCCAGCAGAATCGGCTGCGACCGAGGCGATCCGCCGTCAATCCCACGAACAGCGCGATCGGCAGCATGACCAATTGCGCGGCGACGATGCACGACGACATCATCGCGGTGGCAAACTCCGGATACGCGAGCGCGAGTTTCTGTCCCACGAGAGGTAGCAGCGGCGCGTTGGCGAAATGAAACAGCATCGCACAACACGCGAAGGTCACCAGTGGCCGGCACTCGAGCAGCACGCTCCAGCCGCGCACATCTTGCGCGCTTCCTTCGAGCGAGTCGGCTCCGCGCGCTCGCTGATGATCGATGGCGCGGTCCGGGATCGAGAGCACCGCGGCCGCCGCCAGCGCGGCAAAAAATGGCGCGAGCAGAAACACCGAGCGCTGGCCGAGCATCCAGCCCACGCCGCCCGCGACGAGCGCTATGATCACGTTGCCGCCGTGATCGAAAGCCGAGTTTCGTCCGATGCGGCGCGCAAGCTCCTGCGGCTTGAAAAGTCCGAGCGTGAGCGATGCCACCGCGGGCCCGAGCACATCACCGGCGATTGCCATCAGGCTGTTCGCGACTAAAACCGGCGCCATCGCAATCGCCACGGCGCTGATCGCGGTGACGGCAAGTGCCGCGACGATGACGCCCCGCTTCGCGCGCGTCGCGTCGATGGCTGCCCCGATCGGGGTTTGCAGGGCAAGCCCGAGCAGGCCGCCTACGGTCAGCATCAAGCCGACCGCGGATTGGCTCCAATGCTGTTGCGTGACCAGGAAGACGTTTACGTAGGGTCCGAGCGCGCCGCGAACGTCGGCCAGCAGGAAATTCAGCGCATCGAGCGAAACCGGCCATCAGCCCGACGCGAAAAAACATCCACGCGCCGACGTGCATGCCTTCCCTGCGCAGGGCAGCTAGCCACAGGATCGTGGCAAGCGACCCTGTCACGGAAAGATTCGGCCCGAGGTCGACGCCGATCAGGAGCGCGTTCGTGACGTCTTGTGGTACCTGCGCAGCCACGACCGTAGAACCCGCGATCAGCGCCGCCGGAATGTTGTTCAGCAGATTGCAGGCAATGGCGACGATACTTCCTGCACCCCACGCGGCGGATACTGACGAGTGATCAACGGCGGCGCGCAGCCATTGGCTCAGCACCCCGAGCGCACCGGCCCTGCGTAGACCCTCGACAAGAACGAACAGACCCGCGACGAGAGGCACCACGCTCCACGAGATGTGCTTGAGCACGTGCCAGGGCGCCTCGCGGTTGCGTAACAGCACTGCGACGAGCGTCACAACTCCGGCCATGAACGTAGGAAGACCGAGCTGCAGCCCGAACGCGGACGCGAGCAACATGACGATCGCGGCCGCGCCGATGCCGTAGGCGACGACGCGAGCACCACGCGGCAGTTCCGGGAACTCGACATTGTTCAGAATGGGTTGCCGCAGCGCGCGGCGCTGTGTCAGCCGCAACGTTACGTAGGTCGCCCCTATGGCGAGCACGGAGGGCAAGCCAAATTGGCCAAGCCACGAGATTGGCCGGGTTGGAGATAGGCAGCACGAAGCTCGCCGCGTTGGCGATGAACGCGCACGCGTACAGGTACGGCAATGGCGGAGCCCCAACGGCTCTCGCCGCGGCGTAGACCGCGGGCGTGAGCACGACCGCCGTCGCATCGTTCGAAAGAAATACGGTGACCGCGGTGCCGACCGCGTAAACCAGCGCGAAGAGCCTCTCGGCCGAGCCGCGCGCCCATCGCGCGGCGAGCGCGGCAAGCCAGTCGAACAAGCCTTCGCTGCGCGCGAGCTCGGCGAGCAGCATCATGCCGATCAGGAACAGATAGACATCGTTTCCCCTGGCGACAGCATGCACTGCGTCGCTCCATGGCAAAAGCGACAGCACGACCAGTGCCGTGGCCCCGAGAACGGCCCATAGCGCCTCGGGCAGCCGCCATGGACGGACGATCACGCCACCCGCTGAGAGCAGCGCGATCGCCCAGGTGGTGCCTTGAGGTGCTGTCATACTCCCTCTTCGATGTCCTTGCGCATTTGCACAGAGTCTTCACGGCTGATTTCGCCACGGGCGTACCGCTCGCTGAGGATCGTCTCGGCGCTCGCCTGAGCCCTACTCTTGTTTCCGTCACGGCGCGACTTGACCAGGTAACCCAGCAGCACGATCACGGCAATCAGCAGAATCGTCATGATGGTGTCCGGACCGAACAGCGGTCCGATGCCTTCCTCGGATTCTCGTTTTGCGCCTCACCTCGGACGCCGAAGCGGTCCGTAGATGGCTTGCTGGGTTTGACCGGAAGCGCCGATGCTGGTCGCCGCCAGCGCGGTGCCGAACTGGTTCTGCGTGCCGTATCCGGTCGCCGACAGCGCCTGGCCGATCTGCAGCAATCCACCCAGTCGATAAGCAACTTCCGGCGGACAGCGCACGATGCTCCCGTCCGAGAGCAGCACGCCATTCACGTCCCCGCGTGGCCCGTAGAGCAACTGCTGCACTTGTCCACTGGCGCTGATCTGGGTGAGTTGCGCGTCGGCGATCATCGGCGGAATGGGTGGCGAGGTCGGCTCGTGCTCCACCACGCTCGCATTGCCAGTGCTGATTACGAAAGCTTTGACGCCGACCTGATTCTCGCGAAAGCCTTGCACGCTCACGGTCTGACCCGGCTTCACCGTCGCGGTCAGTTCGGTGGACATGTGCGGTGGAAATTTCACCTGCGTGCCGTCGCTGAGTAGCAGCCCGTCGACCTCGCCCCTCGGATTCATGAGGTAGCGAGTGACGAGGCCCTGAACGATCGGCGCAGTGCTCTGATAGTAGGTCGCGCTCGACACCGCGCCGGGCGCCGGCGGGGGTCCTGGAATTTGCGCGCTGGCTCCGAGAGTGCTGCCCAATCCGAAAACGAGAGCGAGCGTTTGTGG
>VBCY01000080.1:0-1496 GCA_005882995.1 Betaproteobacteria bacterium | reverse complement strand
GCTTCGGCGCGGTTGCCACCGGCCTCGCGCAACGCGCGACGGATCATCGCCTGCTCCAGATGTGCAGTTGCCGCGGGCAACTCGCCCTGCATGAAGTCCTGTCCCTGCCTCGCCTCGCCAGGTTCGCCCAGAAAGGATAGATCGCTTTGCTCGATCGTGCTGCCGCGCACGACGATGCTCACGCGCTCCATCGCGTTCTTGAGCTCGCGGACATTGCGGGGCCAGGCGTAAGCGACCAGGCGCAGTGCCGCAGCCGCCGAAAGGCTTTTCGACGGATGACACGCCTTGCGCAGGAAGTTCTCGGCGAGCGCGATGATGTCGTCGGTGCGTTCACGCAGCGGCGGCAGATGAATCGGCAGCACGTTGAGGCGATAGTAGAGGTCCTCGCGGAATTCGCCCTTCTCAACCGCTTGCATCAGATCTCGGTGCGTGGCGGCAATGACGCGTACGTCGACCTTCTCGCTGCGGGCAGTGCCCACCGGCGCGATTTCCCGCTCCTGCAGCACGCGCAGGATCTTGGCCTGCATCGCCGGCTCGCGAAAGCGTCCGGGTCGATCGCTCGCCGCACCGGTAAAGGCTCCCTTCACGTGCCCGAAAAGCTCACTCTCCAGCAGCTCCGCAGGGATGGCCGCGCAATTCACCGCCACGAACGGTCTATCAGCGCGGGCGCCGTGGTCGTGCAACGCACGCGCCACCATTTCTTTGCCTGTGCCGGTTTCGCCGGTGACCAGCACCGTGGAATCGGTGCCCGCCGCCAGGCCGATCAGCTTTTGCACCTGGCGCATACCCTCGCTGTTGCCGATGAGGCCCTCGCCACTCTCTTCGAGCGCGTCTTTCGACCTACGCGCTTCGGGCTTCAGCGCCTGATCAACGATGCGCTTGACGTCCTCGCGTCCGATCGGCTTGGTCAGGTGATCGAACGCGCCGAGCTTCATGGCTTCGATCGTGTTGTCGCTGCTCGCATAGGCCGTCAGCATGACGACCGGTACTGCCGCCAAAGCAGGCTCACCGCGCATAAGGCGCAAGTACTGCAGGCCGTCGATTCCCGGCAGCCGAAAATCGACGAACACCATGTCGATCGACATTGCACGTTGCTTCGCGAGACCATCCCGTGCGTCGCCCGTTTCGATCGGCTCATAACCGAGGTCGCGCAAGGTCTCCGCCAGGCCTTCGCGAAACGCGGCGTCATCGTCGACGATCAGGATGCGCGCCATGGCAACCTCAGCTCGAACACCGCACCGTGCGCCGCGTCGACCGCGCGCACCGTTCCTCCCTGCGCAGTCGCGATCTCGCGCACCAGCGCAAGCCCAAGGCCAGTGCCGTCGGGACGACCCGTTGCGAAAGGCTCGAACAAATGATCTCTGACGGCTGTCGCTATCCCGGTGCCGCTGTCGCTGACGCGAATCACGAGGTCGTGGTCGCGGGCTTCGATGCCGACATCGATCGCGCCCTCGCGCGGCGTGTGCTGCAAGGCGTTGAGAAGAAGATTGTCCAGT
>VBCY01000462.1 GCA_005882995.1 Betaproteobacteria bacterium | reverse complement strand
GGCAACATTCATTCGACCGAGGTGGCGGCATCGGCCGCGGTGCTGTACTTCATTAATCAACTCGCGACGGGTTATGGCTCCGATCCCGAGATCACCCGCGCGCTCGACACAAGGGCGTTCTACATCTGTCCGCGCATCAACCCGGACGGCGCCGAGTGGGCGCTCGCCGAGAAACCGAAGTGGGTGCGTTCGAGCACGCGTTCCTATCCCTACGAAGAGGATGCGATCGAGGGACTGACCGTCGAGGACATCGATGGCAACGGACGCATTCTGCAGATGCGCATCCGCGATCCGAACGGCTTGTGGAAGCCGCACCCCGAAGAAGCTCGGCTGATGGTCCGACGTGAGCCGGCGGAGGTCGGCGGTACCTACTACCGCATCCTTCCCGAAGGCCGGCTGGAAGGCTATGACGGATTCACGTTAAAGGTTAAAAAACCGAAACAAGGCCTTGACCTGAATCGCAACTTCCCGGGTAATTGGCGACAGGAGTACGAGCAGTTGGGCGCCGGGCCGTTTCCAACCTCCGAGCCTGAGGTGAGGGCCGTCGCCGACTTCATTACGACCCATCCCAACATCTCCGGCGGGGTCGCTTTTCACACCTGGGCCGGCGTGCTGCTGCGGCCTTTCGATCATCTACCTGACACGGAGATGCACGCCGAGGATCTCTGGCATTACCAAAAGGTCGGCACCAAAGGGACTGAAATCACGGGGTATCCGAATATCTCCGTCTACCATGAGTTCCGCTATCACCCGAAGCAGGTCATCGGCGGCGCCTTCGACTGGATCTACGATCACCTCGGGATGTTTAGCTGGGTCGTCGAGATATGGAGCCCGATGCGCGAAGCCGGGCTTGAAAAATATTTATACATCGAGTGGTACCGCGATCACCCGATTGCGGACGACCTCAAGATCTATCGCTGGAGCGAGGAAAAACTGGGTGGAGCAGCGCATGTCGACTGGAAGCCGTTCAACCATCCCGAGCTTGGAGCTATCGAGATCGGCGGCTGGAACCGCTTCCACGCTTTCGGCAATCCGCCGCTGCAGTTCCTGGAGCGCGAGATCGCGCGCTTTCCCAAATGGCTGCTGTGGCAGGCGCTGCTATCGCCGAAGCTCGAGCTCGTCGCTGCCGCCGCGGAACCTTTGGGCAGCGATACCTGGAAGCTGCGTCTGGTCGTGCAGAACACCGGCTGGCTCCCGAGCTATGTGAGCAAGCGTGCGCTGGAACGCAAAGTCGTTCGCGGCCTGATTGCGGAAATCGCATTGCCTGATGGCGCCGAACTGGTGAGCGGCAAGCGTCGTGAAGATATCGGACAGCTCGAGGGCAAAGCGTACAAGCACACCGGCATTTCATTCTGGCCCGACTACCACGTCACAGACGACCGTGCGAAGATGGAATGGGTGGTGCGGGGCAAGGCGGGGGACCGCGTCACTCTCACAGCACGTCACGAACGCGCGGGTACCGTGCGGACTGAACTACAACTCGGCTAAAGGTCACGCGTGGCAAAGGCATTGGGTTTCGGCGGCCTGTTTTTCAAATCACCCGATCCCGAGCGGCTGCTTGCTTGGTATTCGCAATGGCTTGGCATCGGTGACGGCAAATCGTCGGTGGAGTTCCGACCCGAGACGGTGCCTCCGAACGGATTTTGCGTGTTCAGTCCATTTCCGGCGGACACCGATTATTTCTCGCCCACTCAACGAGAGTTCATGTTCAATCTGATCGTCGATGATCTCGACGGCGCTCTCGGCCAGGTCCATCTCGGCGGCGCGCGGGTCGTGGGAGAGATCGAAGAACACGAGTATGGACGCTTTGGATGGTTCATCGATCCGGATGGGAACAAGGTCGAGCTGTGGCAACCGCCGATACCCGGCAAGGTCGGACGTCCCTGAGAATGTCCCTGGCTCGAATCGGATGGACATTCGCGCTCGGCTGCCTGCTAATCGCATGCGCGCAGCAGCCGTCGCCGCCCGCGAAGAGCGGCATCGAGAAGATCGAGCACATCATCGTCATCTACTTCGAGAATCGCAGCTTCGATAATCTGTACGGGCTGTTCCCGGGCGCCGACGGAATCGCCAATGCAACGCCGGCACAGTCGACCCAGGTCGATTACGACGGAAAGCCCTTGCCGCATCTGCCGCCGGTGTGGAAGACGGGAACGAGTGAAGCAGATCCCGCATTCCCGAAAGATCTTCCGAATAAGCCTTTCCGCCTCGACGCGCCACCGATCAACCTGCCGCTGTCGACTCCAACCCGCGACCTGATTCACAAGTTCTATCCAGAGCAGGAGCAGATCAACAGCGCGAGGAACGACCGCTTCGTCGAAGTCGCCGACTCCGGCGCGCTGGTGATGGGCTACTACGATGGATCGAGACTTCCCTTGTGGAAGTGGGCGCAGGACTACACCCTGGCCGATCGCTTCTTCATGGGCGCATTCGGCGATTCCTTTCTCAACCACTTCTGGCTGATCTGCGCGTGCACACCGATCGACCGCGACGCACCCAGGGCATTGCGCGCGCAACTCGACGATCGAGGATGGCTCAAGCGCAAGCCGGAATCGCCGCGCTCTGCGCTTGACGGCCCGGCGCAATTCACGCCCGGAGATTTCACCCAGGACGGCTATGCGCTGACGACGGCGTATCCACGGTATCAACCGAGCCGCGTGCCGCCGGCGAAGGATGGCGACCCACGCTATGCGGGCTCATCGGCTTACACGCTGCCACCGCAGACCTTGAAAACCATCGGCGACACGCTCTCCGCCAAGGGCGTGTCGTGGGCATGGTACGCAGGAGCGTGGAACCTGGCGGTCAAGGACGGGATGCAGGATCCGGGTACGAAGCGCCAGATCATTTACAACAATGAGCAAGGACATCCGTATTTTGTCGCGCATCACCAGCCCTTCAACTATTTCGCGCGCTTCGCGCCCGGCAGCAGGGATCGGGAAGAGCACCTCAAGGATTACACGGATCTCGTAGCTAGCATCGATCGTGGCGAGCTCCCGCAGGTGGTCTTCTACAAGCCGCAGGGCACCTTCAACGAGCACGCCGGCAACACCGACGTAATGTCGGGCGACATTCACGTCGCCGAGCTGGTCGCGAAAATCAAGGCTAGCCGTCTATGGGCATCGAGCGCGATCATCATCACCTATGACGAGAACGGCGGCTGGTGGGATCACGTCCCTCCGCCGGCGGGCGATCGCTGGGGCCCTGGAACGCGCATTCCGGCGATCATCATCTCGACTTACGCGCGGCGTGGCTTCGTCGACCACACGCTCTACGATACGACCTCGATAGCCAAGTTCATCACGCGCCGCTTCGGCCTGGAGCCGCTGCCCGGAGTTCGCGCGCAAATGGGCGATCTCACAGCGGCGTTCGACTTTGCCCAGTAGTCAGGCTCCGCTCGAGAGCAACCGCTCGGGCTGGCGCGATATTCCCGCCGGCGTTTGGACTCTCGGCTTCGTATCCATGCTGATGGATACGTCCTCGGAGCTCATTCACAGCCTCCTCCCTTTGTTTCTGACCACGGTGCTCGGCACGTCGATGCTCGCGGTCGGATTGATCGAAGGCGTCGCCGAAGCCACGGCGCTGATCGTCAAGGTGTTCTCCGGGTACCTCTCTGACTACTTCCGCAACCGCAAAGTGCTCACCGTTTTGGGTTACGGGATTGCGGCTGCGACCAAGCCCATTTTTCCTCTGGCATCGTCGATCAGCTGGGTCATGTTTGCCCGCTTCGTCGACCGCATCGGCAAGGGCATCCGGGGTGCACCTCGCGACGCATTGATCGCGGATATCACTCCGAGCAACGCGCGAGGTGCTGCCTACGGCCTGCGTCAGACACTCGACACGGTCGGCGCCGTGCTGGGTCCCGCGGCAGCGATTGCTGCGATGCTGTGGTTCGCGGACAACTTCCGCACGGTGTTCTGGCTGGTAGTCCTGCCCGCCGCCGCATGCGTCGCGCTGCTCATCTTTGGCGTTCGCGAGCCCGAGCACACCGAAGACGGCAAAAAGGAAGCGGTACCCATTGTGCTGGGCGACATCAAACGGTTGCCTGGACGCTACTGGTGGGTCGTCGGTGTCGCGGCAGTGATGACGCTGGCGCGCTTTTCCGAAGCGTTTCTCGTTCTGCGCGCACAAAGCGTCGGGATGACACTGGCTTGGATACCACTGGTCATGGTGCTCATGAGCGTTGTCTATGCAATGGTCTCGTATCCCGCCGGCGTCCTCGCCGATCGCGGCCGGCAGCGGGTGCTGCTGGCGGGAGGGCTGTTCGCGCTGATCGTCGCCGATGTCGTGCTGGCCAACGCAACGTCGGTGGCGAAAGTACTCGGTGGCACTGCCATATGGGGCGTGCACATGGGACTCACGCAAGGCGTTCTCGCCGCGCTGGTTGCGCAAACTGCGCCATCCGATCTGCGCGGCACCGCCTTCGGATTGTTCAATCTGGTCAGTGGGATTGCTCTGCTCGTTGCCAGTGCGCTCGCGGGCTGGCTGTGGGACGTCTACGGACCGACACTGACTTTCTACGCCGGGGCGCTGTTTTCAGCGCTGGCGTGGATCGGACTCGTGATCCGTCGTGAGCCCACCGCGCAGGCACCGGTATAGAGCTGGGTCATCGTCTTATCGCGCTTCCGTCTTGTTGCCGCGCACCCGGTCGGGTAAGATCGCCGCAGCTATCCGGGAGTTTATCGTGCGACATTGTCGGCAGCGGATCGCGGCACTATTGATGGTCGGTCTGGCATTCGCCCAGATCGTCACGGCCGCACACGCCTGTTCGATCTCTGCGCTGGCCTCATCTCAAGGGCCGGTGCAAGCTGAGCCTTTCGCCAGTCAAGCAATGCCGACCGACTGCGGCGAGATGGCCAAGCGGTCCGGCTCACCCATCAATGTGTGCGTGTCGCACTGCGACTTTGGCCAGCAGATCGACGCCCAAGCCGATGCACCGACTGCGGCGATTGTCCCGCAGCTTCCGTTAATCATTCGCCCC
>VBCY01000461.1:4979-5385 GCA_005882995.1 Betaproteobacteria bacterium | reverse complement strand
CATCGGTCATGGTGAAGTACTGCGCCGGTGCAAACTGCCCGCGCACCACCGTCACGCTCTGCGCCTGGCTCTGCAGCGTCGCGCTGAGCGTAAAGCGCCGCGCCCCTGCCACCGGCGCCCCGCCGTAGGTGTCGATGTCGCGCGCACTGTTCAACGGCACCACCTGCTGCTGCACCACCAGCGTGCCGATCGGATCGAGCACCAGCGTGGCTCCCGCCGCCAGCTTGCGCAGCGCCACCCCGTGCGTGCTGCGGCTCTGCACGCTCCAGCTCGTCGCACTCGCCAGCGCTTTCGTGAGATCCCCCAGCAGGTCCACCGCCGGCGGCAGCGGCGGCGCCTCCCCATCGATGAGCGTCTTGTCAAAGCGCACCGAGAAATCACACCAGAAGATCTCGAACGAGGCTTT
>VBCY01000461.1:0-4950 GCA_005882995.1 Betaproteobacteria bacterium | reverse complement strand
TGCACCTTGGCGTGGAAGTCGGCCACAAAGTGCAGCGGCACGATCTGCAGCAGCACGTCGTAACCAATGTCGCCTTCGACGCTGAAGCCGTAGGCCGCCGCGTAGAGCTGCGCCTGGGCGCCAAACTGCACCGTGTTGGCGGTGATCGCAAAGTAGGCCGCACAAGTCAGCCGCGGGTTATTCCCCGAGCTCAACGCAATCGCAATGCGATCGAGCTTCGGCAAGTCCGCCGGCGGCGCAAAGCGCGGATGCAACCCTCCCACCGCCAGCACGAAGCTCGAACCCGGTCCCGCGCTCCAGCGCGCCCGCAACGCCATCGCCCCGGTCAGCGCATAGGCATGCGCCAAGCGCGAATCCACCAGCAGCGCATCGATGGCCGCCGTGCCTTGATCGAAATCGAGAACCCCCACCGCATCCAGATTGAGCCGAATCAGATCGTTCTCCGGCGAGGGCAAGAGCGAGCTGATGCGCCCCAGCACTAAGAGCCGCCGCCGCGCACCAAACTCCAGAATCAGCGCCAGCTCCAGCAGCACCAGCGTCGGCGTGAACCAGCCGATCTTCGCCAGCACTCCCAGCAGGTAACTCCCGCTGTGCGCCGGAAACACCGCCGCCAGCGCCCGAATGATCGCCGGCGCATTCGCCACCGGATCGCGCGGAAACAGCAAGCTCCCCAGCGTGTCGTTCTTGAGTCCCTGCCGCAGTGCCTCCTGATCGAAAGTCCGGTTGATCGCCACCATCCCGCCGATCCCCAGCAGCGTAAAGCCCATCCCCAGCGGAATCGGACGAAAGTCCTCCGCCGTGATGAACACGATCAGCGAGTAGCCACGGCTGCCATCGGGCATCTGCGTGGCAATCAATCCAAACGCCGTCAGCGTCAGCGCTTCATACAGCGAGAGCTGCATCACCCCCGCATAGCTCTGCGCCACCGCATCGTGAAATAAAAACCCCCCTCCACTCACCACCCCGCCTGCGTCAACCGATAAACCAACGCCGGAGGGTGGCTTGAAACCCAGGCCGGCGTCGACGGGACCGAGGTTGCCCTCGTGAAATGCGACGCTGAGCTGTGCACCGACTCTGTCGACCGCAACGCTTAATGGCCCGATGGTCGCGCCCGCGGCAAAGCTCACTTCGAAGTCGATGCTCGAGTCCGACGGTGTAACGCCGAGATGAAGGCCGTCGATCTCGAGCCCGCCGATCGAAAAATGTGCAGGGAGATCGACTTCGGCCGACGCGGAGCCTTCGAAGCTGAAGCCATGCGCGCCGGACCAGCGCATGCCGAGGTCGAATTTGAAGTCGAGCCCATTCGCGGGCAGCAGCGCTCCGATGAACGAATCCGATCCGCTCGGCGCAATCAGCGCGTGACCTCCATTGATTCGAGCACCGAAGCTGGGCGACAAGCTGCCGCTCGATACTTCAACACCTCCGCCAAATGCGATCGAAGAAGCTTCGACGACACCGCCACCGGGGAGCGCGACCAGTTGAAGGGTGCCGGTCGAAGGCGCAACCGTGAGACGCACCATTGCTTTTCCGTCGAGGCTGTCGACCACGCCGCCGGAACCGAGCAGCCCTGCCCTGAGCGACACAGGATGGTTCGGCCGGAATTGGAGCGCGATCCCGGAATCGAGCGCAATGGTGGCGTCGAAGTCGAGCTTCAACATCGGAGTCAGCGGAAAGCTCACTTGCGCTACGCCATGCACGAAGGGGCAGATGGCAATACCGCCGTCGCTTCCACCTGCAGTCGAGGCGCGCAACGGGAAGAGCGAAATTCCGGCATCGATCCCGCTCGCTTCGTCGCCGCGCAAGATGCTCGCGATCAACTGGGTCGCCGGATTCGTATCAGCCTCAGGCACGAGACGGCCGGCGAGCTGTTCCTCCACACGCCGCGGCAGCTGCCGCAGACGCACTGGCTCGCCGAATGCCTCGACCAGAGCACTCAAGTTCGCCACGTAGCCTTCGCCATCGAAGTTGGCGGTGCCCCAGCCGTAGCGCGACTCGAGTAATCCCACCGGATCGCTGAACAGCTTGCCGAGCGCATTCCAATCGAAGCTAACGCGCATATGATCGACCTGGAAAATGCTTGGGTCGGCAGAAAAGTGACGGACGGTGATAACCCCGAAGAACTGCAACAGGAGGAACACGTTCGGCGACGCGGCGCCGATCCGTGATGCCGTCAGGAAGCCGTTCAGTCGCGGCAGGAATTCGGATTTGATGCGCGTCTTGTCGAGATAGTCACCCGTGGCGCTGATGCCGTCGACAGTCGCACGCAGCGCGTCCAGCACGTGCTGCAACTCGACGAACAACTCGACAAATTTCGCGTCGACTTCGACGCTGTCAGCACCCGAGCTAAGGGCCGCCTCGATATCGTCGACTTTCTGCACCAGCGCCGACGTGTCGAGCGCCACTAGACCGATATCCTTGGCTCCCGGTGGCAGGTCCCACCCGAGCGCTGCAAGCACGCCGCGCGGACCATCCTGCGACGAAACGATCGACGCCACGAACTTGAGCAGGCGTCCGGCCTCGTATGCCAGGCGATCGAGCGTGCTGGCCATTTGCTGGCGGAAAGTGCTTCCCTACTTGTACGTGAAAGGAAAGCTCTGCGGGCCGCTCTCGTCGAGAATCTCGAATCGCACCAGGTCAGCTTCGTCTGCGTTCTTGTCTTCGGTAAACAGGTGCTTGAGATAGCTGTACGCCGCGGCGTGGGAATGATGGCGGTTCCAAAAGTGAAGATCCTCTCCGTATTCGTGCGTCGGACAAGCCAGTATGTGAATCTGGTTGCCGACGCTTGGACCATCGTGACCAAGCACCTTGTTTATATCTTCGTTGAAGCCGTCGAGTTTCTTCTTGGCTGTTTCATTCCACACATCGAGCCAGTCCTGCCTATCAGCCGTGTCATCGAGTGCGTGTGCCTTGGGATCTGCGAAGCCCAGGTGTTCGGCCCACAGACGACGTCGAAGTGCGTCTACCGCCGGCGATGGCGCGTCGGTTTCCTCCCAGACGACGACATTGGCTTCGCTGTTGCGAATGTCGCCGCCGAACATCGATCTTGCGTACTGTATGGAATCGAGCGAAGCCCCGTCGAGGTTCGCCGAACCCACCGCGGCCCAGCGGTTGTCGACGATCGCCGATTTGGTGTGGAGATAGTTGTCGACCAGACGCGGATTCGTGTGATCATTATTGGGTGCGGCATGGGTCCAGGCGGCGAACGCACCGAACCGGCTTGTGCCTCCTTCCGTCTTGCGCAGCTTCTCGGCTGCTTCGGCGATGCGGGCAGTCGCCTTCTGTTGCCAACCCAGGTAGAGCGGCATGTCGGGAGTGGCGTTGACCAGCAGGATGATCTTGAGCTTCTTCTTGTTCCTTAGCGCCTCGATCAAGGCTTCGGTGATCGTATCGTTGTTGAAATACTGGTTCTCGATATAGATGAATCGCTCGGCAAAATGGATCGCCCGCAAGTACGACTCGAGCACCCCCTGTTCGCCCTTCTCGTTCGGAGGGTCGAATGTTTCCGAGAACATTGCGTCAAGCGTTCGAACCACTTGCACTGTCGTAGTGAATTCGTTCGAATCGGCGCTGGTTACAGGGCCGGGTAGATCGGGCCGCACGGGCAACTCCTTATGATCGGGATCGGCAAGGTTCCAGTGGAGATTGAACATCTCGCGAAGGTGCGCCACCGCCGGACCGCGCACGCCGACGCTCACGTCATGGATCGGCCCCTTCGATGCGTCCCTTCCGCGCCGGGGATTGTCGATGTCATGCTGGAGTGAATCGAAATACTGCTGCTCGAATGGCGAGCCCAGCAACAGCGCTTCCCGCTCGTGGTCGATGACCAGCTTGGCATGTGTATATTGGTTCGAATGCATCTTTAGTTGCTTGACGTTGACCGGCAGCCGGTTTGGCGCGGGTCCCGCGTCGCCAAACCATTGGATGATGTCCAGTGTGTGGAAAATGCCGAGATGCTCTTTGCGAAAATAGACAAGCAGGAAAGCCGCAACTGCTCCGAGTGCCAGAAACAGCAACTCGACGATCAGCGCGACGACGCCACCGAGCAGGATCAGTGACGCGATCCCCAGGATCGCCGTTCCCGCCACGACCAGACCATGCTTGTCAAGCGTCGGCTTAGGCAGTTGAATCCGCACATCGGCACCTTTTTGATAGGCCTCGACTATCGAGCGCTCGATGCGCGCATCAAGATGATCGAGCACAAAATTCTTGTCTACGATCTTGTCGTTCGCGTTGAAATTCAGCACCACGAACGGCTTTTCGCGGAGAAAGCAGGGGTCATTGAGTTTGTCCGGCTGGAATTTCGAGGCGTCGATGGTCAACTGCATAACGTCGAGCTTCGCGCCACTCCGGCCAGCAGCTTCGATTACCTTGGCCACGCGATCCCAAGCGTCTTCATCATCTGCCAGCCAGCGGATCGCATTGCCGTCCGTCTTTCTCGACGCCGTGCCGGTACCCAGCGTCGCCCACCAGGTCTTGGACTCTTCGCGCGTGAGGTGGATATCCGCGAAAGTCAGCTTGTCCTGGGACAGTACGTCATCCTGCACGAGCTCACGCAGGACATGCTGACCCAGCATGACGCGAAGACGGAGGCGACGAACCTGTTTGCCGGGTTCGCTCGGCGCGTACGGATAGCCGACGTACGTGAGCGAGAACTTGCCCTGGTCGTCGGTGACTATGGTCTCGTCGGGTTTGCCGAGCTTGACGTCGAACTGCTGAGAGACGTCGTGCAAGACGACAGCCAGGTCAGGAATGCCAACCAGATGTTCGTCGACGACGCGACCAACAGCCGATGTTGTCATACCAGAACCGCCGAAGAACCCATCTGGCCGAACCTCTAGCAACCGATATACACGCGCACCAGGCGCCTCAAACCGTTGCGCTAATGATCCTGGCGCGCCGGGAGTAGTCTACAGATTGTCGCCTCCCTTGCAACCCCGATTTACTAGCTAG
>VBCY01000460.1:2555-6196 GCA_005882995.1 Betaproteobacteria bacterium | reverse complement strand
AAACAATTTGTGGGCGAGCGCGGCGGCGCCGCCTTGCACCGGCAACAGTCAGGGCGATCCGGTCGTGCTCTATGACAAGCTCGCGAATCGCTGGATCCTGACGTGGTTCGCGTTCGCAGTATCCGGTGGCGCGCCGGTTTCGCCGTTCTATCAGTGCATCGCGGCGTCGAAAAGCAGCGATCCGGTGGCCGGCGGCTGGTGGCTCTATGCAGCACGTATCGATACGGGTTCAGGCGGGCAGCCCCCTGTAGGAAACCTCAATGACTATGGCAAGTTCGGGCTCTGGCACGATTGCCTGTATGCGGCGTTCAACGAGTTTCTGTTTCCTGCGGAAAGCTTTTCCGGTGTTGCCTTCGCCTCTTTCAACCGCTCCGATCTTTACAAGGGAGCACCACTGAACTGGGCGCTCGGCTTCCTGCCGTATCCGGCCAATCCCATCTTCACCATGGTCCCGAGCAACAACAATGGCTCGGGATTGAACGCGGTGCAGCCTGGTACACCCGACTACTTCGTCTCCGAATCACTGACTCTCTTTGCATTCGACGTCCGCAAGTTCACCGCGGGAGCGAATTGTGGCGGGGGAGGATCGCTGGGTGCGGCGACCAGCGTGACCCAGACTTCATATCCGGCGGCCGGCGCGCACTTCGGTAATGTGGTCCCTCAGCCGAATACGGGCACCACCCTCGACAACATCGACGACCGGATCATGCAGAAGGTGCAGTATCGCAAGGTGGGGGGTGCGGAATCCTTGTGGGTTACGCACAACGTCGATACGGCGGCAGGGCTGACCGCCATGCAATGGGCGCAGATCAATGTCACCGGCGCAACGGTGGTTACGACGCCGGTGCAACAGCAGATCTACACGCCCGATTCGACGCTCTACCGATGGATGGGCAGCATCGTCGCCGACGGCCAGGGTAATGTCGCGCTAGGCTACAGCACGTCGAACGGAACTTCGCCTAATTTTCCGAGCATCGCCTATTCGGGAAGACTCGCAACCGACCCGCCGAATACACTGCCGCAGACCGAAACGCAAATGATTGCCGGTGGCGGTTCGCAGGCCAACACATGCGGAGGCAATCCCTGCCACCGGTGGGGCGATTACACCGCCATGGCGATAGACCCGGATGATTGCACTTTCTGGTACGTCAACGAGTATTACGACAATCAGACCAGCGGCAACAGCGGCAACTGGCATACGCGCGTCGGCTCCTTCAAATATCCATCCTGTCCGGCAACAGGCTTCAGCAGCACCTCAGACCTCGTCTACAAGGCGCTCGAGCCGTGCCGGATCATGGACACGCGCAACGCCACCATCGGCAGTGGCGTGCAGGGGCCGATCGTAGGCAACGCGCTCTATCACCTTCCCGGCTACATCAATTCCGGCGCCAACTGGGGGCAGTACGGTGGCAACGGTTCTTCGGATTGCGGACTGACCAACCCGCCCGGCCAGGACATCCATGCCGTAGCGATCGTCATCACCATTCTCAATCCGAACTTCGATGCCTTCCTCGGAGTGAGCGACGTCAACGGCTTGAGCACGGTGCTATCCAATGTGGCGCTCAACTATACGCACGGCCAGGGGCTCTCCACGATGTACATCGTGCCGCAGCTCTCGACCAACAATATCTACTTTGCGATGCCGGCGAGCTTGTCAGCGCAGTTGATCTTCGATGTGGTCGGCTATTACACCGTGTCCGATGCCACGGCGCTGCAATGCACGCAGCAGGTCTCGGCGATGACGCCGATTGCAGGGTCGGGTGGCACGGGTACAGCCACGTCGCCTGCGTGCGGCGCCGGTTACGCGCTGAGCAGCGGCAGCTGCGAGGTCGATATCTTCGGACCGGTGCTCTACCAGCACGAGGCGTCGGGCAACAGCTGGGTGTGTTCCGCCATTAACCGCGGCGGCTCCACCGCCAACCTGACCGCGAAGGCGAACTGCTGTCGCGTTCCGGGCAAGTGATGACCGGGTTGCGACCGAATGGAACAGCGAGTGGCGACAAGCATCTTTAGACTGGAGATCGGAAACATGAACCGAGCCCACAGCAACAGCACGACAGCTGTCATGATGGCGATCGCCTTGAGTGCGGGTCTCGCCGCAGGAGCGCTCCTCCCGGTCAAGGCACAGGCTGCTTCCAGCGCGTTGCCGCTGGCGCGCTTCTATCCGACGCTGCTTCCGTCTTCGCCGGACGGGAAGGTGGAAGAGCCCGAAGTGTGGCTCGCCAAGGTCCAGGGCATGCTCGCCGCCGCTCCTCCCCTGCTGCAGCAGAGTCTGCTGAGCGCGCAGACCGCCAAGGACTTCAGTTCCAACATTGCACTGCTGCAGCAGATGCAGGAAGGCCTGCTCAAGCAGGGCGCGCTCGACATGAAGGCCGCGATCAAGAGCGGACGCGTTTCGACCAAGGCGCTGGGCGATGCTTCCAACCTGGTGTACAAGGCACTGGAGCCTTGTCGGATCATGGACACGCGCAGCGCGACCGGCGGCAGTGGCGTGCAGGGACCGATCCTCGGCAATCAGCTCTACACCATTCCCGGCTTTGTCACGTCCGGCTCGAACTGGGGCCAGTTCGGCGGCAACGGATCTTCCGACTGCGGCTTGACCAATCCGCCCGGCAATAACATTCACGCCGTCGCGATCGTCATCACCATCCTCAATCCGAACTTCGACGCCTACTTGGGCGTGAGCGACGTCGCCAGCTTGAGCACTGTGCTCTCCAACGTGGCGCTCAACTACACGCACGGCCAGGGCCTCTCCACGATGTACATCGTCCCCCAGCTCTCCACGAGCAGCATCTACTTTGCCTTGCCGGCAGGTCTTTCGGTGCAGCTCATCTTCGACGTCGTCGGCTATTACGTCGTATCCGACGCGACGGCGCTGCCGTGCGTTCAGCAGGCCGGCGTGGCCAGCACGATCGCGGGCTCAGGTGGCACCGGCAATGCGACATCTGCGGCCTGTCCTGTAACTTACACGCTGGCCGGCGGCAGTTGCGTCAGCGATTCCACCAATTTGAACCTGGCCTCACACGAGGCGTCGGGCGGGAACACCACGTGGTTCTGCTCCGGGGTGAATTCGGGCGGTTCATCCGCGCACCTCACAGCCACGGCGAACTGCTGCCGCGTGCCAGGGAAGTGACGCGAGTCACAGTCGCCGTGAGTCGATAGGAGATCGAGCAATGAGCAGAGCGCAGAGAGCAACCGCGGCGGCGGCATTGATGGCGATCGCATTCGCGGCGAACATTGCAGCGGCAGCGCCGCGCGCCGAAGTAGGCGATGCCGCGGCGACGCCGGCGGTTCCCGACGCAAGCGTGCTGCTGCGCTTCTATCCGACGCGGCTTGCCACCACGCCGATCGGCGTGGTCGAAGACCAGCAGGTGTGGCTGGCCAAAGTGCAAGGGTTGATGGTGGGCGCTCCTCCTCTATTGCAACAGAGCCTGCTCATGTCACAGACGCAACAGGAGTTCTCCGCCAATGTCGCGCTGCTGCAGCAGATGCAGGAGACTTCATTCACGCAAAGCAGCCTGCGGCTTCAGGGCCAGTTCCAGAAGGGGCTGCTGAAGAAGTAGGCCGGCGCATTGCACGGGAGTGCTGCTTAACGAGCACTCCGTGCGTCACGCGGTGAACCCCGCCGATCGAGTAAAATT
>VBCY01000460.1:0-2537 GCA_005882995.1 Betaproteobacteria bacterium | reverse complement strand
CTAGGAACGCCCCGGTAGCTCAGTGGATAGAGCAGCCCCCTCCTAAGGGGCAGGTCGCACGTTCGATTCGTGTTCGGGGCGCCAACATTCAATCGCTTAGGTTGCATACCTACCGACGTAAATTGCCAGTGCCCCCTTAGTGCGACCGCTCGGAACTCACCCATAGTGTAGCGTGGCATGTGTCGCATGGGTGAATCGCCTCGCACCGCTCAATGATCGACCACTACACGTGGCTCTTCGCGAGCGGGCCCGCGATAGCGTTCAAGATCGATCGTTGCGAGAACCGGCACACGCTTGTAGTCGATGTTGCCGCGTTTCCAAAGCCGCGTTACCGAGAGTCCGCCGCCCTGCTCTCTCGGGTGGCTGGCCATACTAACGAGCCGTGACTTAGCCTCGTCGAGCTTCGCGCTGAGCTCGTCGCTCGCCCCTTTGAGTTCAAGGTAAGCGGCGGCCGCTTCCAGCCACTCGGGGTCGTCGCGGAGCCGAACGTCGCGCTCGCTGAGCGGCGGTGGTTCACTCTTTGTTACGAAGTCCATGAACTCGTCCCAAGACTCGTGGATCTGCGGCCTCGTTTCGGGTTGCGGAATGACCTCGAGCAGGACACCCTCCGCTCCATCGAAGACGAATACGTCCGCAACGCCGGCATTCGTGACCATCAGCTGGTGCTGCACCTGGGCCTCGTAGTACTCAGGCAGCCGACCCGCCTCGACCGTCTTCCACAGAGTAGAGTCGCGGCCCCTCACCGGGCATTTGATCTCGACGATCCGCTCGCCGCTCAGCGTTATGCCGTCAAGGTGTGAGTTATCACGCAATACTGAGCAGGTTTGAGGCTGTTTGATCACGTAAAAGTGAGCAGCCTGACAGACTCCGTGATTTGCGGAGCGACCTGGAGTGATTTGCGTGGAAACGATCGGCAAGATTCGACGCTGGCACCGAGTGGACAAGCTCAGCATCAGCAAGATTGCGCGGCGGCTATCGGCGTCGCGCAACACGATAGCGAAGTATCTGGAGGGCGAGGTTACCCAGCCGAGGTACAAGACGCGCGCGAAGCGTGCACCGGTGATGGGGGCGTGGGTGGTGAAGCTGGAGGCGATGCTGGCCGAGGATGCCGAGCGGCCGCGCAAGGAGCAACGCACCGCCCAGCGGTTGCATGATGGACTGGTGCAGGCGGGTTTCAGCGGCTCGTATCCGACGGTACAACGGTTCGTTAAGGCGTGGCGCGAGGAGCGGCGTCACAGCGTCGGCAGCGTGTTCATCCCGCAGAGCTTCGCACCTGGGGAGGCGTATCAGTTCGACTGGAGTTACGAGATGGTCGATCTGGGCGGGCGGCCGACGCCGGTGAAGGTGGCGCATTTGCGCTTGTGCCATTCGCGAGTGTTTCTGGCGGTAGCGTATCTGCGCGAAGCGCAGGAGATGGTGTTCGATGCCCACTGGCGGGCGTTCAGTCTGTGGGGCGGTAGCTGCCGGCGCGGCATCTACGACAATCTCAAGACCGCGGTCGAACTGATCTTCACCGGTAAGGCGCGGCAATACAACCGCAGATTCCTGCAGATGGCCAGCCACTACTTGATCGAACCGGTGGCCTGCACGCCGGGAGCGGGCTGGGAGAAGGGGCAGATCGAGAACCAGGTCGGCCACGTGCGGGAGAACATCTTCACACCGCGCCTGAGTTGCCAGGATCTGGCCGAGCTCAACGAACTGCTGGCGCGGCGCTGCGTGCAGCTGGCTCAAACGATTCCGCACCCGGAGCAGCGCGAGCGAACCCGCTGGGAGGTGTTCGAAGCCGCGGAGCGTGCGCTACTGGTGCCGCTGGCGGCGAAGTTCGAGGGCTGTGCCGAACGCGAGGTGCGGGTCAGCTCGACCTCACTCGTGCACGTTGATCGCAACCGCTACAGTGTCGATTGCCGCTATGCGGGCAAGACAGTGTCGCTACGCACCTATGCCGATCGCATCGTGACCATGGCCGACGGCAAGAGTGTCGGTGAGCATGTGCGCAGTTTCGAGCGCGATCGCACCTTCTTCGATCCCTGGCACTACGTGGCAGCGCTGGGGAAGAAGCCCGGCGCGTTGCGCAATGGCGCGCCGTTCAAGGACTGGGCATTGCCGCCGGCGCTGCGGGAGATGAAGGATCGGCTGGGTGCCAAAGCCGGCGGTGATCGCCAGTTCGTGACCATTCTCGCCACCATTGCCGAGGACGGTATCGAAGCGGTCAGCGTCGCGTGCGAACTGGCCTTGGAGGCCAGTGCCATCAGCGACACCTACGTGCTCAATGCGCTGAATCGGTTCAAGCCGCAGCCGTCGTCGGAAGTCATTGAGGCGCCGCAGCGACTCAAGCTCAAGGAGGAACCCAAGGCCGATGTGGCGCGCTACGACGTGCTGCTGAAGAAACTCGCGATGGCGGCGATCGCGGCGCTGCCGATATTGATGGCGGCGGTATCGCATCGTGGCGCGGAGGTGCCGTATGGAACGCCATGACATGCTGCTCAAACTGAAGGCGCTGAAGCTACACGGCATGGCGGCGGCTTTCGATGAGGTCA
>VBCY01000459.1 GCA_005882995.1 Betaproteobacteria bacterium | reverse complement strand
GGTACGCGCACAGCTACGCAAGGGAAAGAAGTTCGACGACCTGCTAATCTCTCGGTCACATTGAGCAGCGCCAAGCCATCGGGCTGAGCCGAGGCCGCCATACCCTCGGATGCCAACAGGCGGCGGGCATCCGGTAGTCCCCTCACAAGCGAGCCCGGCGACGTTGGTTCCAAAGTATGAGCCGCTAAGTTCAGGTTCGTAGTTTGCCACGTTGGCGGGCTCTGCGGTGGCCGGGAAAATTTGAGCCGGCGATTTGCCTCCTCGTGGCGCGCGCGCAGGAACAATCCATGGGGAGCCGATTTGATTGGACGGCGCCACGTCGCCGCTCTGGCCCGTGGCCCGGCACCGCCCCCGATCCCTTCTGTCGCAGCAGATCCCGAGACCTCGAGCCGTGCTCAGACGAGAGGGCGGCGTTGCGGTGGCCGATGCTGATATTCAAATCAAATTTGATGGTCCTGCCGTTCTCCGCAAATGGCCTTCACGCAACAATAAACGTATCAGCGGCGCCACTTCCTACCTCGTTGCCGAGGGCACTCTTGAGGAATGTATACGGCAGTTCATGTCCAAGCCGATGTCTGAGCTGCATCTGTACGAAATCCACACCGCTCCGCGGGGTAAATTGATCACCGCTGTTTTGTCGGCTGAGCAAATCATTGAACTCGCCGCGCTGGGGGATTTTCTCTAGGCATTTCTCCCCGGCCGATCAGGCTTGCGGCGGGGGACTGAAAAGCCTGTGTCGACTATCTGTCCGAGTCAGACACTGCAGAAATGATGCAACAGCGTTAGCTTAGGCAAGCAACGTAAAAGATCGCCGCCCCGAGCACGGTGACAATCGACCAAAGGGCAGGATCCCAGTCGCCGGATCGGCCATGCTCTGTTTCTATTGTCGACATAACGTTCTCCGACGCTTTCCGGCTTTGATAACGCCTGCAGTTTGCGGGGAGTCCCGGTCAGCGTTGGTGCGGGACGACAGGGCAAGCCCAGCCACCGCGATGCCAGCCACAAGCGCAACGACGACGATCTTGAGATGGGTCGACCGGTCAGCGCTGTAAAAAGAATGGTTCATGGACGTGCCCCTCTCTCAGCCGCGCTTGGCGACCGAATCGTCGGCACGGCGGTCCATGGGAAGCACGATCACTTTGGTGCCGACGTTGACCCGTGAATAGAGGTCCGCGACGTCGCCGTTGGTGAGACGGATGCAGCCTGAGGAGACACGGGTGCCGATGGTGCCGGGAGCGTTGGTGCCGTGGATGCGATAAATGGTTCCGCCGAGATACATCGCGCGGGCGCCGAGCAGGTTGCCGGGACCGCCGGCCATATACCGCGGCAGATAGGGCTGGCGCGCGATCATCTCCGCCGGCGGTATCCAATCCGGCCATTCCGACTTCTTCGTGATCGACTGCACGCCCGACCAGGTAAATCCGTCGCGGCCGACGCCGATGCCGTAACGGATCGCCTGTCCGTTGCGCAACACCAGATAGAGATAGGTGTTGGGGGTGTCGATAATGATGGTGCCCGGCGCTTCGCGGGTAGCATAGCTAACGATTTGGCGCTTCAACCGCGCCGGTAACTCAGCGACGACATCTTCGTCCTGAGACAGCAACGCCTGCAGCTGCGGCGCGGTTTGTACAGGGGGGGCCATAACGAAAGGAAACAACGGCAGTGGGCCGGCGCCCGCCGGTGCGGAGAATGTGCCGACACCAAGAATCGCACCAAGAGCAACGGCAGCAAGGCTGGAATGTGCTTTGAAAATGTCGAGAGTGAACATCGCAGTCCCCCCTGTTTGACTGTTTGAGCGCCCAAGTGCGCCTTTGCGGCGCGTTCTTGCCAAAACAAGTACTCGGCAACGGTTTCAGGACGGTTGCGTAGGCGGGCTAAAATGGTTTCGTCGGGAGAAGAATTATTTCGTCGCAGCTGCGTTTTCGGCAAAGACCGCCACAAGCCGGCACCGTGCGAAAGCGCCAGGCGTCATCGAAATCCAGGGTCAGCTTGTTAAAATTGCGGATTGGAATGGGCGTCTGTAAAACGTTTGAACCTAAAAGGGGGATTGTCAGACATATCCGAGAAGTGCGCGCTCCAGAAGCGCCATCGGCGGACGCCGGTCGGCGGTTACATCGCTAAACGGCGCGAGATGACAGCTCTCTATCTTGTGGTGGGACATGCCCCTACTTCGCTATTTCACCGTTGCGGGCGGGGCGCTGCTCGCCCTCCTGTTCGTTGTGTCGGGCTATTTTCCCGAAACAGAAACGATCAGCCGCAGCGAGGTGGCAAGGCCGGTCATTCGAATCGCTTCCGATAGGGTCGGTCCGCCGCGGGTGGACATCGATACCCATGTACAAGACGCGGCCATTCCTGCTTCGATCCCCGACACCACGCAGCAAGTACCCGCGCGAGTCGCGGAAGCCAGGCTTGGCGCTTCGCCCCAGACACGCGCAGTGGCTGTCAAGACCGAGCGCAAGACGAGGGTCGCAAAGCGGCCCGACAGCCAGAAAGTGGCTGCCAATCCACAGGGATTCCAGCCCTTCCGCTCAACTTGGTGGCCACTCTAAGGACCTGCTTGCCTTGCTTCGATCACGACCGGCCAGTCTGGAACGCGAGCAAATTTTGCTGAAGCAACGACATCGATAGCCTCGCGGGTAATCGATCGGTCTCATTTGGCACTTCCAAACTCTCAATGCATGCAGCTAGATCACAGTGGATCGAACCGCTGGCGCGCAGAGCTTAAGAATGGCCACGGCAGAGGAAAACATCAGACATTGTTTGCCGAGAATGTCATTCAGAAGAGTTTCAGTTGGCGTCTGTGTGCACCGTGTGTGCAGGAGGTCCATGAGGCATCCGAACACATTGCCACAAGCAATTGAAATTGTTGCTTAATTGGTGAGCGCGGAGGGACTCGACGGCTTCGAGTTTCGCGGGGGCAGCAGGAATCTTCGGCATGCGCGTATCGGCCGCTATGCTAGGCCGAGATCATGGCTTTAGGTGCCAATGCCTCAGAATGTCGAATGGTTCGGCGTATCGACCGCGACAAAAGGCAGGACAGCCTTCTGTCACTGGGACACAAATATCGTGGCAGCCCCAAGGAGCAAAACCAAGAGGGCCTAGCAAAACGAACAGACCAATGGCAACTGCCGCAGACATTGCCGCTGAATAGATCGCAAATTGGAGTACTCGGGCGCTAAGCGGCATTCAGACTCTAATGAAAGAGGCCGCTAATTGCGGCTCCTACCTAAGCGGCAACAAACAACATCAGGGTTGTGACAACCAAGACAACAAATCCCGTTAATGCCGATCCAAGGCACATTTTCTCAAACGGCGCCATGATGCTCTCCCCAACGCCACGTTTCCACGGGGAAATTCAAGATTGCGATTCCCAGGTAGTCTGTTCGGTACCCGACGTATCCACAGAATAATTGACAAGCGGTCAACTTAGGACTGCTCACGCCGCGCCACGCTGGCGAGCCATGCGCTGGCCGGGAGTAGCCCCCTACCCGAACGCGCACTAGTGGCCTTTCTAGACTCGTTCAGAGGCTATCGCTCCCTTCTAGCCTCATTGTCCACCTGGTCCGGAATTAGGAGCCGCAAGATCATCTTTAGGCGAGCGCTCCGCTTTCCGACGAGAGCCGTTGCTTCGAATTCGGCACCATCATCGTTATACGTTCCCGTAAACCCCATGGTGACGACCTTTCGTGCAAACAGCTCAGTGACCAGGGCCGGCTCGTGCTCTCGTACAGTCAATTCGCCCTTCCACTTGCCGTTAGAGCAGGTGTAGCTTCCGACGTGATAATAGATCGAGCCGCCGCCGCGCATAGTGCCGTCCTGCACCACAGACACGCCGACTGAGTTGCCCTCAATCCCATTAAACACTTTTGAAATAACTGAGTACAGCCCGTTTCTTATCATGGTGGCCAAACCTGCACGGATATTGGACTTTCTTTATTCCTCACGGGCATCGAGATAGCGGCGGCGGGTGAGCTCGGGCATGCGCCATTGAAGCGCGGGCTCGCTGCCGGGGCAAGCCGCCGTTGCCGCGATTCGTTACCCCCGAGCGGACCTTAAGCCTTCAACCTGCAGGCGAACGCAAGGGAGATTTTTTCCCACGTTGAGGAAGTGCCAAATCAGCATCAGCTCGCAGGATTTGGACGACGGGCGACGACGCCGATCGGCGTGAAGGTATATACCGCTTCGCCGCGTTGGTTGTAGGCCGTCCATTTGACCTTCGCGATCCCTTGCGGCTTGGAGCTCGATGGAATTAGTTCAACCACCTCGCCCTCGACATGAAGCACATCGCCAGGGCGCACGGGCATCATCCAACGTAAGCCGTCGACACCAAGACCCATGAGCGGATGCGGCCCAAATGGCCGGAC
The DNA here is from genome assembly GCA_005882995.1 of Betaproteobacteria bacterium. Classification (GTDB taxonomy): domain Bacteria; phylum Pseudomonadota; class Gammaproteobacteria; order Burkholderiales; family Casimicrobiaceae; genus PALSA-1003. The sequence continues at coordinate 1,079 of VBCY01000459.1, read as the reverse complement.
TTCAACGCAAAGGCGCATCGAAATGGCCGCGGTGTGCCAACCTGATGCTGCGAGTCCTTTGAATACTGTTTTCTCGGCGGCGACCTCATCCAAATGGAATGGCTGCGGATCAAATTCAGTTGCGAACCGCTTGATATCCTCGCTGGTGACCAACACCTCGCCGCTCTTGAACCGCATGCCCAACGTCAGGTCGTCAAACCACTCAATCATTTTGCTTTCGCCTTTGGCAGATCGACCCGGTCATCGCGAAACTCGGTCGGGCCTTTGGTGAGGCGTCGTCTGCACTGGGCTCGTTCTTCGGGCGGTGCAGCCGGATCGATAATCTTTTCGATCGCTTTTGTGGCGAGCTCCTAAGCCCGCAACCGGCGGCCGGGCTTGCTGGCGCGCCTCGCTGGCGTCCGCACGGTTAGCCCCAGCTCGACCAAGCGACGGATGGCCTCCGAGCGGTTTGGCATATCTGCTTCCTTGCGGCGCCAATCGTCTACCAAGCGCACAACCTCCGGCGACCATCGAGTGCCGATCTGGACCCCGATACCCGTAGCCGGCCGCCCACGTTTTTTGATACCATTTTTTCTTGTTGCCCTCATAAATTAATGATACCAAATAAGCAAGCCGAGGGGAAGCTGACACTTCCGCCCCGGCTCTAACCCGAGCCACTGGGAAACAAGGATCGGATGATCACGCCATTTCCCTGCTCGAGAACCGGACCATGAGAGGGACGTGCAATATCAAATTCTTGCACCTTTTCGGCGATTTTTCTCAGTCGGCCATTTTGCGGCACTTGAGCGGAAATTCGGCCGACATCTCAAAGAGATATTTTCAGAATCGTACCGCCAGTTCGAATCCCACTTGGTCCGCCAGCTTCGCCGAAGCCGTCGATTCTCTGCGCAAGGATATTGGTGATTAAGCCCAGTATTAGCAGCGATTCCTGATTTAAGCTTTGGACCTCTAATCGGAAGAGTCCGCCCATTCTTCTCCGAATGGCTCGTTTCTCTCCAGAGCTCTGGACTCTGCGGATTCGGTACGGTTCTCGAAATTCGAGTGTTTCGAGACGTTTATGAATTCTGATGAAATGGGGG
>VBCY01000079.1:1417-24342 GCA_005882995.1 Betaproteobacteria bacterium | reverse complement strand
CACGCGCGCGGAGTTCGTGGTGATCCAGTGGCAGGGCGGCAAGCAGGTGACGGTGTTCCCCGACGACGCGCGCCCCGCAGGCGCGGCGTTGAAGAACGTTCCGCGCAAGTAGCGCAACAAACGTCGCAATGGATATGCTGCTTCAGGTGCTGGTCATCGGGTTGCTGCTCGGCGGCATCTACGGGCTCGTCAGCATCGGACTCAACCTGATCTTCGGCGTGATCCGCATCGTGAACTTCGCCCAGGGCGAGCTCGTGATGCTCGGGATGTACGGGGCGTATCTCGCTTACGCGACGATGGGTCTCGACCCGTACATCGCCACGCTCATCGTCATGCCGGCGTTGTTCGTGCTGGGCGTCATCGTCTATCGCCTCGTCCTGCAGCCGCTCGCAAGCGAGTCGTCGATGCAGATCTTCGCGACGTTCGCGCTGCTCTTGATCTTCCAGAACGTCGTGCTCGCGATCACGCGCGGCGAAGGCTACAGCGTGAGCTCGAAGCTCGCCGGCGTGACGTTCGGCATCGGCGACATCCGCGTGACGATGTCACGGCTTGCGATCCTGATCGCGGTGACGCTGACGGCGATCGCACTTCATTTCTTCCTCAAACGGACGATGATCGGCAAATCGATCCGCGCCGTCACGCAGGACCGGCAGGCCGCGCGACTGATGGGCATCAACGTCGAGCGCACGTTCATGATCACGTTCGGCATCGGCTCGGCGCTCGCCGGGCTCGCCGGCGCGCTGCTCTCGCCGATCTACACGATGTCGCCCGGCATCGGCGGCAATTTCATTCTCGCCGCTTTCGCGGTCGTCGTGCTCGGCGGCCTCGGCAGCGTCGCCGGCGCGTATTTCGGCGGGATCATCGTCGGGCTCGTCGAAGCGCTCGCGGGCTTCTACGTCGACCCCGAGCTGAAGCAGGCGATCTGGTTCCTGATCTTCCTCGCCGTGCTGATCATGCGGCCCACGGGCCTGTTCGGCCAAGTCGGCGCGGAAGAGGTTGGCTTCAGGGAGCAGGCGTGAACGAGCTTGCGACCGACGTTTCCGTGCGCGCACCGCCCGTCGCCGCGAGCGCAGGAGGGATCGCGTCGTCGCGGCGCGTCGCCACGCGCTTTGCGCTCGGCCTCGCGCTCGCGCTCGCGCCGTTCCTGGTTCTTGGCGGCGACTTCTTCTGGCTCAACATTCTTACCTACACGTATCTGTTCGCGGGGCTCGCCATCGCGTGGAACATCCTGGCCGGCTTCGGCGGACAGTTCTCGCTCGGGCACGGCGTGTTTTTCGCCGTCGGCGCGTACACGACGGCGGACCTCTTCATCCGGTTCGGTCTCTCGCCGTGGTTCGGCATCCTGCCCGGTGCGATCGTGAGCGCGATCGTCGGTCCGCTCATCTTTCTGCCGACGTTTCGCCTGAAGGGATCGTTCTTCGCGATCGCGACGCTCGCGTTCAACGAAGTGGCGCTGGTGTTCGCGAACTACCTAGAATCGATCACCGGAGGACCTCGCGGGCTGCAGGTGCCGTTTCGTGCGGGCCTCGCGAACATGATCTTCGCCGATGCGCGGGGCTACGCAATCCTGATGTTCGCGTTCATGGCCGTGGCGCTCGGCGTCTCGGTACTCCTGATGCGCAGCCGCCTCGGGTACTACCTTCTCGCCGTGCGCGAGGACGAGGACGCGGCGCGCGCGGCCGGCATTTCCGTGGTCGGCGTGAAGCTCCGCGCGACGGCGCTGAGCGCGGCGCTTACCGCGGTGGGCGGCGGATTGTTCGCGATGTACGTGCGGGCGATCGATCCGCCGACGCTTTTCTCGCTGGCCGACATCGGCGTCAAGTTCGCCTTGATCTCGCTGATCGGCGGCATCGGCACGATCAGCGGGCCCGTGCTCGGCGCGTTCCTCATCGTGCCGCTCGAGAGCTGGTTGCGCGCCCTCGTCGGCGGGACGACGCCCGGCCTGCACTTGATCCTGCTCGGCTTGGTCATGCTGCTGGCAGCGTTGTTCATGCGCCGCGGCGTCGCGGGTGCCATCGATGCGCTCGTGCAGCGCTGGCACCATCGGCACCGGACAGGCCAATGAGCGCCGCCACCGTTGCGGTTGCCGAGCGGCCCGTCGCGCAGCCGTTTCTCAGCGTGCGCGGCGTGTCGAAGCGCTTCGGCGGTCTGACGGCCGTCGACAACGTGACGTTCGACGTGACGCCGGGCGAGATTGTCAGCATCATCGGCCCGAACGGCGCCGGCAAAACGACGCTGTTCAATCTGCTCACCGGACAGCTCAAGCCGACCGCCGGCGACGTGAACTTCAACGGCGAGGTGATCAACGCTGTGCCGCCCGACCGGCGTGCTGAAGTGGGCCTCGGACATCGGGCTGCCGTGCGCGCATCGCAACTCACGCTCTCTGAGTGCCGCCGCCTCGAAGTCGCCCGCGCGCTCGCGCTCGAACCGTCGGTCATCCTGCTCGATGAAGTGATGGCGGGACTGAATCAAAGCGAGGTAAGCGATTCGATCGCGCTGTTTCAGAAGCTCAATGGATCCGGGCTCACGTTCCTCATCATCGAGCACAACCTGAAGGTCGTGCGCACGTTCTCCGAGCGGGTCATCGTGCTCGACCGCGGCAGTACGATCGCCGAGGGCAACGCCGAGACGATCCTGACGACGCCCGAAGTGGTGACCGCGTACCTGGGGAACCGGCGCCGATGAGCTCGTGCCGCGAACCTGCCGGGTTTTTCACATGAGTCGCCTGCTCGCCGTCACCAACATTTCGTCCGGCTACGGCCTGACGCCGGTGCTGCACGATGTGACGATGCACGTCGACACTGGCGAAGTGGTCGCGCTCGTCGGCGCGAACGGCATGGGCAAGAGCACGCTGCTGCGCACGATCACCGGACTGATTCATCCGAGCGCGGGCCAGGTGGTGTTCGACGGTGTGCACATCACCGGCCGGCCGGCGCAACCTGCAGCTCGGCGCGTTCAACCCGTCGTCTCGGGGGGACATGAAGGAGTCGCTCGACGAGGTCATGACGCTGTTCCCGATCCTGCGCGAACGACGGGATCAGCAAGCGGGCTCGCTCTCCGGCGGCGAGCGACAAATGTGCGCGATCGCGCGCGCGCTGATGAGCCGACCGCGGATGCTGATGCTCGACGAGCCATCGCTCGGGCTCTCGCCCGTCATGCTCGAAAAGGTCTTCGATCTGATCCGCACCGTCGTCGCGTCGCGCGATCTCACGGTGCTCCTCGTCGAGCAGAACGTCGCCGACGCGCTCGAGATGGCCAATCGCGCGTACGTCATCGACCACGGCGTCATCGTGAAGACGGGCCCGGGGCAGCAACTTCTCGAGGACCCGGACATTCAGCGGACGTATCTGGGACTATGAGCGTACGGGAGCGCTTCACAATCGGCGCAGGAGCGGGCTTTGCGGGCGACCGCATCGAGCCCGCCGTGCGGATGGCCGAGTCGGGCGAAGTCCATGCGATTGCGCTCGAGTGCCTCGCGGAGCGCACGCTCGTCAACGCGCTGCGGGTGCGTGAAGCGAACGCCGATGCCGGCTTCGACCCGCGCCTTGCGCGCCGATTGCGTCCAATCCTGCCGCACGCGGCGCGCGGCGTAGCGATCGTCACGAATCTTGGCGCCGCAAATCCTGCTGCAGCGGGGCGCGCCATCGCGCATCTCGCCCGCGATCTCGATCTTTCGAAGCTGCGGATCGCGGCCATTGTAGGCGACGATGTCATGCATCTCGTTGACGAGGTCGAATGGACCGAGTCGGTCGCCGACGGCCAGTGGATCGGCGCGCACGCATACCTCGGGCTCGAGCCGATGGTGCAAGCGCTCGCCGAGGGTGCCGACGTCGTCGTCACCGGTCGTGTTGCCGATTCTTCGCTCGTCGCGGCGGCACCCGTGCAGGCGCTTGGCCTTACGGATGGAGCACTCGCTTCGGCGCTGACGATTGGCCACCTTCTCGAATGCAGCGGCCAGATCTCGGGCGGCAACCTGACGGAGCCAGGCGTTGCGGATCTCGACGCGCAGTCGTACTCGCGACTAGGCTACCCGGTTGCTGAAATCGGCGCCGACGGGTCAGCCACAATTCGCCTGCTCGCCGACGATCCGGGGCGATTGAATGTCGTCTCGTGCACGCTGCAGCTCCTCTACGAGGTGCACGATCCGCAGCGCTACATCACACCCGACGCAATTCTCGATTTCACCGGCGTGCGCTTCGAGGAAGTGGCGACGAATCGCGTCGCCGTGTCCGGAGCGCGCAGCAGCGAGCGTCCCGAGCGCCTGAAGGTCATCGGCTTTCTCGCGCGGCGCGGCATCATCGCCGACATCGAGATCGGCTACGCCGGCACAGGCGCGCTAGCGCGTGCGCGACTCGCCGCGGACATTCTTCGCTTGCGGTTGATGCGCGAGCTCGGCCTTTCCGATTTTCTCGTCGATCTCGTCGGCGTCGATTCCGTGCTCGGCGACCGATCGCTCCCGCTGCACGCCGAGCCGCCGGAGCTTCGCGTGCATGTTTCCGCCCGCTGCCAAGACGGCGAAATGGCGCAGGCCGTCGAGGACGAAATCTATTCGCTGACGATCTCGGGCCCCGCCGGAGGCGGCAGCGTGCGCAGCGAGCGCCGCGGACACGTCGAGTCGATCACGGGCTTTCTGCCGCGCGAGCGGTGCGCGGCGCGCATCGAATGGACGCAAACATCATGAGAATCGGCGACATCGCCGCGGGACGGGCAGGCGACAAGGGCGACACGCTCGACCTTACGATCGTCGCCTACGACGACGACGGTTATCAAGCGCTTTCACGCACGCTGACGAGCGAGCGTGTTGCGCACGTGCTCGAACCGGTGGCGCCGAGTTCCGTGCAGCGTTATGACATTCCGGGCTTACGCGCACTCAAGTTCGTCGCGCCTAGGGCGCTTCCGGGCGGCGTTCACGCCTCATTGCGCGCGGGCCTGCATTGGCAGAAAGCGGCGATCTGGCTGCTGCTCGATCTCGACATCGACGCTTGACGAGTCGCTAACGAACCTAGAGAAGCGCGCCGAGCGCTGCGCAACGTTTGCCAATTCAAAGCGCGCATTGGCGCAGTCTCGCAGGATGTCCTCCCAAGGATCGACCTGCTGGCGCCTCCTCCTGCGCGTCGGCGATGCCAGCAGGGAACTCCCACCATGTGTGGCCGGCGGTCTGCAGATGCTTCGCTTCGGCGAACCATTGCAGGCGATTGGCCGCGATTAGATCGACTCGGATACCTCCGCACGCGATCGGGATCAGAATTCGTTGCCTCATTTCACGAGCCGCTGCTCCATCTTGCGAAGCGCATCCGCATGGCGATGGAGCCAGTCTGAGCAACACCGGCCGTTGGACGATTGTCTACCAAGCCCACATCGAGAATAATCGAGCTTCACGGACCGGCTGGTCCCGCGACGCTGCCGTTCCACATCCGGACTTCAACGTGTCGACGTCCTTGCGTTCGCTGACTGCGCGGCTCTCGCTGCCGGTGATCTGCTCGCCGATGTTCATCGTCAGCAACCCCAAGCTGGTGATCGAGCAATGCAAGGCGGGGGTGGTCGGATCGATGCCGGCGCTCAATGCCCGGCCGGCATCGCAACTGGACGAATGGCTGGCGGAGATCACGGAAACGCTGGCAGCGCACGATCTCGTGCATCCAGAGCGCCCGTCCGCGCCGTTCGCGGTGAACCAGATCGTGCACAAGAGCAATGACCGCCTCGAAGCCGACATGGCCATGGTGGTCAAGTACAAGGTGCCGATCATCATCACCTCGCTCGGTGCGCGCACGGACGTGAACGATGCCGTGCAGGCCTATGGCGGCCAGACGCTGCACGACGTCATCAACAACACCTTTGCGCGCAAGGCCGTGGAGAAGGGCGCCGATGGCCTGATTGCGGTCGCAGCCGGGGCCGGTGGACATGCCGGCAGCAAGAGCCCTTTCGCGCTCGTCGCGGAAATACGGCAATGGTTCGAGGGTCCGCTCGCGCTCTCCGGGGCGATTGCTACCGGCGGTGCGGTACTCGCCGCGCAAGCCACGGGAGCGGACTTCGCCTACATAGCGTCCGCGCTCATCGCCACGCACGAGGCACGCGCCGCCGAAGAGTACAAGCACGCCGTCGTGGCAGGTACCTCGGACGACATTGTCTACACGAGCCTGTTCACCGGCGTACTCGGGAACTACCTCGCCTCCTCGATAAAAGCTGCAGGGCATCATGAACTTCGCCGACGAGGGGCCCAAGAAAGCCAAGCCTGGAAGGATATCTGGGGCGCGGGTCAAGGCATCGGCGCCATCAAGGAGGTAACCAGCGCGGTGGAATTCATCGAGAAATTGAAACGCGAGTACCTTGCGGCGCGGAAACGATTGGCGCTCTAGCGCCTTCTAATGTCGAGCCTGCGTGGAAATGTCGCTTTGGTCACCGGCGGTGCCGGCGGCATCGGCTCGGGCATCTGCGAGGTGCTGGCAGAGAAAGGTGCAACGGTGATCGTCGGCTACCACAGTCGGCGCGACGAAGCGGTTGCGCTGGCCAACCGCTTGCCGAACGAGGAGGCCAGGCACTCCGCGCACGCCGTGCCGGTGACCGATTCCGCCGCGCTGTCCACGCTCGCGCGCAGGCTCGACGAACAGTACAGCCGCCTCGACATCCTGGTGAACTGCCACGGCGCGACGCGCTTCGTCGCCGCGGAGAACTTGGACGCGCTCGACGACGAACTCATCGACCGCATGCTGGCCACCAATGTGCGCGGCACGTTCGCCACCGTTCGCGCGCTGCACCGTCTGCTCGCTCGCAACGGCATCGGCTTGGTAGTGAATATCTCGTCCATCGCGGCCACGCTCGCGATCGGCAGCAATATCATGTACTGCGCGTCGAAAGCCGCCGTGGATACCCTCACCCGATCGTTGGCGCTGGCGCTCGCGCCGAAGGTTCGCGTCGTCGCGCTGTCGCCGGGCCTCGTGGCGACGGAGGCGGCGGAAAGGTTCGATCAAGCCTTCCTCGACGCGCACATCGCGCGCACGCCGCTCGAGCGCCTGACCACGCCGCACGATATCGGCAATGCCGTCGTCGCGCTCGCAACGCACATGACCGCGGTGACCGGTGTCATCATACCGGTCGATGCCGGCCGCAGCCTGAGCTAACCCGCAGCGATCACAACCGCGGGGGGACTGCACCATGACGTCGGCCACGCGCTTCCAGGACCCCAACGATGTGCGCAGCCACGTCGGTCAAGAGGTTTGCGTCACCGATTGGATGACCGTCGACCAGGAGCGAATCGATCTTTTTGCGCGGGCCACGGGCGACTTCCAATGGATCCACGTGGACGTCGAGCGCTCCGCGAAATCGTCGCCCTACGGCGGCACGATCGCGCACGGATTTCTCACGCTGTCGCTGCTTGGGAAGTTCTACGAGGACTATCTTCCCCACGCCCTGCCGTTCTGCGACATTGGCGTCAACTACGGGTTGAACAAGGTTCGCTTCACGAACTCCGTGCGTGCCAATGCCCGGGTCCGAGGCCGCTTCGTCCTGGCCAAGGTGGACGAGGTCGAGGGCGGCTTGCAGGCAACGTTCGTCGTGACCGTCGAAATCGAGGGCCAGCCAAAGCCTGCCCTGGTCGCCGAGTCGGTGGTGCGGCGCTACTTCAAGCACTAACAGCGGAGGAGCCGTGAGAGCCGTTCTGTGCAAGCAGTTTGGTCTCCCGGAAACGCTAGTCGTCGAAGCCGTTCCGGCGCTCTTGCCTGCCGCCGGCGAGGTGGTGGTGCGGGTCAAGGCCGCGGGAGTCAATTTCCCTGATTCGCTGATCATCCAGAACAAGTATCAGATCAAGGCGCCCCTGCCCTTCTCGCCGGGCGGCGAGTTCGCCGGCGTGATCAGCGCGGTGGGCGAAGACGTTGCGCGCTTCGCGGTCGGGCAGGCCGTCATCGGCTTCACGGGCTGGGGCGCCTTTGCCGAGGAGATCGCGGTGACGCAGGATCGCCTGATCCCGATGCCCGAAGGCATGCCGTTCGATATCGCCGGCTCCTTCCTCATGACGTACGGCACCTGCTACCACGCTCTGAAGGACCGGGCGCAGCTTGCACCGGGCGAGACGGTACTGGTGCTCGGCGCCGCCGGCGGCATTGGCATTGCGGCGGTCGAGATCGCCAAGGCGTTGGGCGCGCGCGTGATCGCCGCCGCTTCCTCCGCCGACAAGCTGCGCACGTGCATTGCCCATGGCGCAGACGAAGCGATCGACTACCAGACCGAGGATTTGCGCGAGCGGATTAACGCACTGACCGGCAAGCAAGGCGTGAACGTGGTCGTCGATCCTGTCGGCGGCAGCTTCAGCGAACCGGCATTCCGCAGCGTGGGGTGGCGAGGTCGTTTTCTCGTGGTTGGCTTCGCCGGCGGGGAGATCCCGAAGATTCCGCTCAACCTGCCGCTCGTGAAGGGCTCCTCGATCGTCGGCGTGTTCTGGGGCGATTTCCTGCGGCGCGAGCCGGAAGGCAGCGAGCGCGACCTCGAAGACCTGGTCGCGCTCTATCGGGCGGGGAAGATCAAACCGCTCGTGTCCGGTCGATATTCCCTCGACAAGACCAGCGATGCACTCTACGCGCTGATTCAGCGCAAGGTGCAAGGCAAGATCATCATCGTGCCCTGACGGGTCAGGCGAGGACCTATATGCCGGAGGCGAGCGCAGGCAGCAGGTGCGTCACGCTGTTGAAGCTCACGAGCGACGGGCGGCCGGCGGAGAACGCGATCTCGGTCAGCGAAGCATTGCGCAGCACGCGCGTGAACTGCGACATGCGCTCCACCGGCAACTCGAGCACCTCCGCCACGACTGCCGCGATGACGCCGGCCGAGGTCACCACGAGCAGGCGTTGACTGCGCACCGGACGAGCGACCACTTCGCGCAGCCAACCCGCGACCTCCGCGCGAAAAGAGGCCGCGGTGGGGCGCCTTTCGAGATGCACGCGTTCCTCCATCCATGCCGCAATCGTGGCGTCGTAGTGGCGCAGTTGCTCGACCCTGGGCAACGCCGACATCTCGGCCGGCGAAAGGCCGCACAACTGCTCGGCCGCGTGCAGGATTTCGTCAGCCTCCGCAAATTCGTCGAGCTGCGGGACGCTGATCGGCGTGGGGGCGCCGGCCAGCTCCCGCAGAGCGCCGGCCGCAGTGGCCGCGTGTCGCCGCTTCGGGCCGATCTGCACTTCGTCGAACTCGGAACCCACTCGAGCAAAATGCTGCCCGGTTGCGTCCGCCTGGCGCTCGCCCAGCTCGGACAGGGCGTCGTAATGCGCCGCCCCGAACTGCGCCTGGCCATGCCGCATCAGCAGTAGCAAGCTCACTGGACTACCCTCCGCGCTGTCGCGCTCCGGGGCAAAGTCGCGCTCGGGAGCGGCCCTTCGCGCTCGTGGCGCCGCAGTATACGACCGCCCCCATTGCGAGGGTAGAATTTCCCGGCAACGCAGGTCGTCCTTCGAACCCGACATCTGGAGGACTTCAGATGACATACAACTGCATCATCGTGGAGACGCGCGGAAAGGTCGGATTGATCCGGCTGAACCGGCCGAAGCAGCTCAACGCCCTCAACGACGAGCTGATGAACGAATTGGGCGATGCGCTGACGGCCCTGGAGACCGACGAGAAGATCGGCGCGATCGTCGTCACGGGATCGGACAAGGCCTTCGCCGCGGGCGCAGACGTGGCCGAGACGAAGGACAACTCGTTCGCCGACGCCTACAACAGCAATTTCGTGACACGCAACTGGGACAGTATTTCCGCGTGCCGCAAGCCCGTCATTGCCGCGGTGGCGGGTCATGCGCTGGGCGGGGGCTGCGAAATCGCTCTGGCGTGCGACTTCATCATCGCGGCCGACAATGCCGTGTTCGGCCAACCCGAAGTGAAGCTGGCGTTCATTCCGGGCGCAGGCGGCACCCAGCGCCTGCCAAGACTGATCGGCAAGGCAAGGGCCATGGAAATGTGTCTCACGGGACGGACGATATCGGCCGCGGAAGCCGACCGCATCGGGCTCGTCTGCCGGGTGGTCCCGGTCGCGGAGCTCGTCGAGCGCGCGGTGGCAACCGCGGCGGTGATCGCGAGTTACTCGCGTCCGGTCGTGATGATGATCAAGGAGTGCGTGAATCGTGCGGCCGAGATGCCGCTGGCCGAAGGCCTTCTGTTCGAGCGGCGCACGATGCATTCCGCGTTCGCCCTGCACGACCAGAAGGAAGGGATGAACGCGTTTCTTGCCAAGCGCGCACCGACGTTCACCGACGAGTGAGTGAGGCGTGCGAGCGAAGCGAGCAAGGGCCGAAGGCCGCGTCGCCGAGCGACCGAGCGAGGCCGACACGTGATGCATACGTCTTAGAGAGAGGCCGAGGAGGCCGAGGAGTGAGGACAGGTCATGCCGACGGGAATCTGGAGAATGAGGGAGTTGCCGACGCGGCAGGAGCTGCATTTCGGCGACCGGGTCATGCGCTGCTTCACGCAGCGGCCAACGTCCGTCGGTCAAATGCTCCTCGACGCGGTGGCTAGGAATCCGGCCGGAGAAGCGCTCGTCGTGGACGACGAGCGCCTCACGTGGCGTGAATTGCACGAGAAGGTCATGCGCTGTGCCGCCGGGCTCGCGAAGCTCGGCGTCGAGAAAGGCGATCGCGTAGCCTTGCTCGTCGGCAACAACAGCGAGTTCGTGATACTAAACCTCGCGATACCCGCGCTCGGCGCGATCATGGTCCCCATGAGCACGCGCGAGCAGACGCCCAATCTTACGTACATTGTCAACCACTGCACGCCGAAGGTCCTCATCCACGGTGCAGAGTTCGCGGACCGCGTGCCCGCGGCGGGGGACATTCCCTCGGTCAAGCAACGGGTGGGCATCCCGGAAGCGGCTGGGTGTGTGCCGTTTGCCGAGCTGATGAAGGCGTCCCCGCTGCAAGCGGCTGCGGCGGTATCGGAGGACGACGCGGCGGCGATCCTGTACACATCGGGCACGACCGGCCGTCCGAAAGGCGCGGTGCTGACGCATCTGGGTATCGTGCATTCGGCGATGAACTACGAGGCGGGGTTCGCGCTGGGCCCGGATGACCGCTGCGCCGCGGTCGTGCCGCTCACCCACGTGACGGGCCTTGCGGCGATCATCATGCCCATGGTGCGCTGCGCGGGGGCGCTCATCATCAAGGACGGCTTCAAGGCAAAGGATTACCTGGCGCTCGCGGAGCGCGAGCGCGTCACCTACACGCTAATGGTGCCGGCGATGTACAACCTGTGCCTGCTGCAGCCGCAATTGAAGGATCATGACCTGTCGAGATGGCGCGTTGCTGCCTACGGGGGCGCGCCCATGCCGCAGGCGACGATCGACTCGCTCGCGCAAAAGCTTCCAAACCTCGTCTTGATGAACGTGTACGGCGCGACCGAGACGACGTCGCCGGTCACGATGGTGCCGCCCGGCGAGACCGGGCGCCGCGGCGAAAGCGTCGGGCTGCCCCTACCTTGCGCCGACATCCTCATCATGGGAGACGACGGGCGCGAAGTCCCGCGCGGCGAGACAGGCGAGATTTGGACGGCCGGCCCGATGATCGCCCGTGAATACTGGAGCGACGCGAAAGCGACCGCGCAAGGCATCACCGGCGGCTACTGGCATACCGGGGACATCGGGCGCGTCGACGCCGAGGGTTACATCCATGTCTCCGACCGGATGAAGGACATGCTGAACCGCGGGGGCCTGAAAATCTACAGTGTCGAGGTCGAGAACGTGCTGCAGCAGTACCCGGGGGTCGTCGAAGCCGCCGTCGTCGGCAAGCCCTGCCCCGTGCTCGGCGAGCGCGTTCATGCCTTCGTGTACGCGGGCGGTGCGCCCGTCGACGAGGCCAAGATCAAAGCGCTGTGCACGCAACGCCTGTCGGACTACAAGGTGCCCGAAAGCTTCACGTTCACGACCGAGCCCTTGCCGCGAAACCCGAACGGGAAGATCGTGAAGCGCGCGCTGCGCGAGCAGCTGGTCGCGCAGATGGAGGCGGCAGGCGCGGCGCGGTAGTCGCGTTAGCCCTTAGCGGGCTGGCGCTCCGCATAGCGTGCATATTCGAGCTTCGCGATCGAATTGCGGTGCACTTCGTCGGGGCCGTCGACGAAGCGCAGCGCGCGCGCCATCGCGTACATCTGTGCGAGCGGCGTCTTGTCCGTAAGACCGGTGCCGCCGTGCACCTGGATCGCCCAGTCGATCACCTGCACCGCCACGTTCGGCGCCGCGACCTTGATCATCGAGATTTCGCCCGCCGCCTGCTTGTTGCCGACGGTGTCCATCTTGTGCGCGGCATCCAGCACGAGCAGGCGCGCCTGGTTGATCATGATCCGGCTCTGTGCGATGCGCTCGCGCCACACCCCCTGGTCAGCGAGCGGACGGCCGAACGCCACGCGCTTGTGCGCGCGGTCGATCATGATCTCGAGCGCGCGCTCCGCCGCCCCGATGGCGCGCATGCAGTGATGGATGCGGCCCGGGCCCAACCGGCCCTGCGCGATCTCGAAGCCGCGGCCCTCGCCCAGCAGGATGTTCTCGGCCGGCACGCGAACGTTCACCAACTCGAGGTCGCAATGGCCCGCCGGCGGATCGTCGTAGCCGAAGGCGGTCAATGGCCGTACCACCTTGAGGCCCGGCGCGTCGGCCGGGACCAGGATCATCGACTGCTGCTTGTGGCGCGCGGCAGAGGGGTCGGTCTTCCCCATCAGGATGACGATCTTCGTGCGCGGGTCGCCGGCGCCGGAGATCCACGTCTTGCGGCCATTGATGACGTAGTGGTCGCCGTCACGCTCGATGCGCGTCTGCACGTTGGTGGCATCCGAGCTCGCGACGTCGGGCTCGGTCATCGCAAACGCTGAGCGCATGTCCCCGGCAGCAAGGGGGTCCAGCCACTGGCGCTTTTGCGCTTCCGTGGCGTACAGCTCCAGCGTCTCCATGTTGCCTGAGTCCGGCGGATTGCAATTGAAGATCTCGCTCCCCCACCACCAGGGGCTCGCCCGTCCCATGATCTCGCACAGCGGCGCGTACTCGAGGTTACTTAGCGCGTTCGGGAAACGCTCGCTCTTGTGCGGCATGCACAGATTCCAAAGCCCCGCTTCCTTTGCTTTGGGCTTGAGCTTCTCGACAACGCGAAGCGGCTGCCACACGTTGCCGGCGCGGCGGTTGGCCTCGATCTCCTCTTCCACCGCGTGCTCGGCGGGTAGAACGTGCTCGTCGAAGAAGGCTTGCAGGCGACGCTGAAGGTCGGCCGCTTGCGGGCTCGGCTGGAACATGGAACCCCTCCTGTATCGAATTAGCCCTGCTCGATGACCTCGACGGCTCGCCGCGCGAGGGGGGCGGACAGCTTGCCTACCTCCGCGGCGTTCTCGCTCGCCTCGGTGCCGCCTTTCGCGCGCGCAGCGATGCCTTCGAAGATAACGGCGAGCCGAAACAGCGCGAAGACAAAGTGGAATGCTGTGCACTTGCCGGACTCGGGCGCGAGACGCTCGTAGCGAGCGAGATATTCCTGTTCGCTCGGAATCCCCAGCTCCGCCGGGTCCTTGTCCCGCATGCCCATGTATTCGTCGGACGAGAGCCGCCACGCGAGCGCGCTGTACGCAACGTCCGCGAGCGGATCGCCCAGGGTCGCGAGCTCCCAGTCGAGCACCGCGACGACCCGTCCCGTCCGTTCGTCGAACATGAGGTTGCCGATGCGGAAGTCGCCGTGGTTGATCGTCGTTTTTACGCTCTTCGGAACGTGCGAGGAGAGCCAAGGAATGAGCCTGTCGATGTCGGCGTTGGGCGCTGTTTTCGACATTTCCCATTGCTTCGTCCAACGTCCGATCTGGCGGCCGTAGTAATCCCCCGTCTTGCCGAAATCCGAAAGCCCTCGCGCCTTGTAATCGAGGTTGTGCAGCGCAGCCAGCGTCTCCGCCATTCCGAGGAACATCGCCCGGCGCTGCTCTTTCGGCACATCCGGCAGCCAGCACTCGCCGAAGACCCGTCCTTCAACGAAGTCCATGACGTAGAACTCGGTGCCGATGATGCTCGTGTCCTCGCAATACAGCCGCATGCGGGGAACAGGTACCGCGGTGTCGGCCAGCGCCCGTTGCACTCGATACTCGCGATCGATCGCGTGCGCGGATGGAAGGAGCACACCCGCCGGCTTCTTGCGCAGGACGAAGCGGGCAGCGGGATAGGTCAGGAAATAGCTGGGGTTCGATTGTCCGCCGCCGATCCGCTTCAACTGCGGCGTATCGTCGGCCTCCGGGATGTGGCGCTCGAGGTAGACCGCGAGCGGCACTACGTCAAAGTCGTTCACTCCGAACTCCGCTCAAGAGCCGCGCTCGGTCACCGAGCCGCGCTCGATCACGAACAGCCGGTCGATCAATCCCGCCGAGTGCGTATAGTCCGACTCGGAGAGGAGAATCGACAATTCTCCCTGGCCCTTGATCGCATGCAGCACCTCGACCAGCCGCTGGGCAAGGGCCGGCGCGATGCCCTCGAACGGTTCGTCGAGCAGGATGAGCTGCTGGCCGACCATCAACGCGCGTCCAAGTGCCACGAGCTTCTGCTGGCCGCCCGAAAGGGCCAGCGCCTTGCGGTCGGCGAACCTCGCGATCTCGGGGAGCAGTTCGAACACGCGCTTCAGCCGCGACGACGCATCCGCGATGTTGGTGGCCCACGCCGGAACCATGATGTTCTCTTCCACCGTCAGCTCCGGCACCAGGCGGCGATCTTCCGGCATGTAGCCCACCCCGAGTCGTGCCTGGTCGTATGGGGGCGCACGGGTCTCGTCGTTGCCGGCGATGTGCACGCCGCCCTTCGTCGGTTTGAGCGCCCCCATGATCGTGCGCATCAGCGTCGTCTTGCCGGCGCCGTTGCGACCAACCAGGCCCGCCATCTGGCCCTTTTCGAGCGAGAGTGACACCGCGCGCAGGATCTGCGTGCGTTCGATGAAGGCGTCGATCCCCTGCACCGCGAGCATCATGCCTTTTCCTTCTCGCGATGGATCTCGGAGCCGATCACGTACTTGCGCACTTCATCGTTCGCGAGCACGTCCTTCACCGGTCCGTCCGCGAGGACGCGTCCTTCGTAGAACGCGATAACGCGATGCGCGTACCCCTCGACGATCTCCATGTCGTGCTCGACGAACAGGCAGGCCGCCTTCGAGGCGACGATCTGACCCATCACCGTCTGCATCAGCGGGAACTTCTCCTCGATCGCGACGCCGCTGGTCGGCTCGTCGAGCAGCAGGAGTGCAGGCTCGGCGACCGTCGCCATCGCGATGTCGAGGAGCTTGCGCACGCCCTGGGGCAGCGTCGAGACGACCGCGCCTGCATGCTGCTCGATCGTGTAGCGGGCGAGCATCTCGCGCGCGTGGCGCTCGTGTTCAGGCGTATGCAGCGGCGCGAGCCACGACAGGCGGTGCGCGCGCATCATGCCGATGGCGATCAGCATGTGCTCGAGCACGGTCAGCTCGCGAAACAGCTGCGAAACCTGGAACGAGCGACAGACACCGGTGCGCACGACCTGGCGCGGCAAGAGGCCGGTGATGTCGCTGCCGCGAAAGGTGATGGTGCCCGTTGTTGGCTTGAGGTACCCGGTCACCATGTTGATGAACGTGGTCTTTCCGGCGCCGTTAGAGCCGATGACGCCGACGATCTCGCCTTCATGCACCAAGATGTTGATGTCCTTGGCGGCTGTGACGGCGCCGAAGCTCTTGCTCAGCCCCTTGGCTTCGAGAATGGTATTGCCGGTACTCATGACGCTCTCCGCATTCGCGCGAGCAGCGACCACAACCCTTTCGGCAGGAACATGATGATGACCAGGAGCACGATGCCGAGGAACATCTGCCAGGTGTACGGCGAGATCTGGGTCACCCACGTCTTGATGAACTCGAAGATGACCGCCGCGGAGATGATCGCGCCGACGTGCGCCGTGCCGCCGAGCAGGGCGATGAAGACGAACTCGCCGGAGGTCGTCCAGTACGCCATTTCCGGTCCGACGTGCCCGGAGGCGAGCGCCTGGATGCCGCCGCCCAACGCCGCCAGCACCGCGGCGAGGACGTACTTCCACCACACCACGTATTGCGCCGACACGCCCAGGTATTCGACGCGGATCTCGTTGTCGCGGACCGCCTCGCTGGCGTAGCCCATGCCCGAGCGGAGGTGCTGGTGAAGCACGATGCCGACACCGAACGCCAGCACGACGGCAAGCCCGAACACCCAGACTTTGACGTTCGC
Source organism: Betaproteobacteria bacterium (assembly GCA_005882995.1). GTDB lineage: Bacteria > Pseudomonadota > Gammaproteobacteria > Burkholderiales > Casimicrobiaceae > PALSA-1003. Next base: position 8,145 of record VBCY01000079.1, on the reverse strand, counting down.
GCCGTCGGGCGCGTAGCCCAGGAAGGTCGGCGTCACGACGTTGAAGCCGTCGGTCGAGCCGAGCTTCTGCGACTTCGACAGCAGGCCGTACAGGATCATCGAGAACGCCATCGAGAACATCGCGAAGAAGATCTCGCGGTACCGGCACAGCAGGAGGCCCAAGATCGCAGAAATGATGCCCGACGCAACGATCCCGAGCGCGAGCAGCGCAAAGGCGTCCGTTAGACCCAGATCCTTGCCGCCGACCCCCGCGGCGTAGCCGCCGATGCAGTAGTAAAGCCCCTGCCCGAACGAGACGAGTCCCGTGCGGATCAAGAGCAGCAGGCCGAGGACGGCGAGTGCGTTCGCGAGCGCGACGGTGCCCACGAACCGGAGCCAGGCCGGCAGGAACGGCCCGGCGACGACCAGCGCGACCATGACGATCGCGAGAGCGAGGGTTGAGCGGTCGCGTAGCATACGGTCTCAGTGGCGAAGGGCGTGCCAGAGCCATTGGCTCGCCCCTTGTTTGGCAGCAAGCGTAGCGAGCGTGGAGGAGCGTTTCACTTCAGATCTTGCGCGCGCCGGCGCGCGCGAACAGTCCCTGCGGGCGCACGGCGAGCACCAGCGCCATCACGCCATAGATGACGAACAGCTCAACCTGGGGCCACAGGTGCACGGCCGCAGCACGGGCAATGCCGATGATCAGCGCCCCGACGAGCGCACCTTCGATGCTGCCCAGGCCCCCGGTTACGACGACCGCGAAGGCCAACACGATCACCTCGACGCCGAGCCCGGGCGCGACCGCGATGGCCGGCGCGGTCAGCGCCCCCGCGAGCGCCCCGAGAACCGAGCCGATGACGAACGTCACGATGAACACCCGCGTGACGTTGATACCGAGCGCGGTGGCCATCTCGCGGTCGGCGATGACGGCCAGCAGAAGCTTGCCCTGCTTGGTGCGATTGACGCCCCACCACAACGCGAGCGCGACCACGATCGAGACCGCGACCAGCGCCAAGTCATACGTCGCGAAGGTCATCCCGCCGATGCTGGTGCGGCCCATTTTCTCGTAGGGCTGGAATGCCGTATACGCCTCGACGCCGAAGACCAGCTTGATCGCGTCCTCCAGGATCAGCAGAACGCCGTAGGTGACGAGCACCATCACGACCTCGTCGCGCCCGTACATGAGGCGCAGCAGGCCGCGCTCGACCAGAAGGCCGACCAGTGCGCCAGACACGATGGCGGCGATGACGAGCAGCGCATAGCTGCCGGCCACCGGGTAGTTCCGCGCGAAGTACCATACTACCGCCGAGGCGCCGGCGTACGCGCCGATGGCGTACAGGCTGCCGTGCGCGAGATTGAGGATACGCATCACGCCATAGACGAGCGTGAGCCCCGCCGCAACGATGAACAGCCACGACGCGTAGATCACGCCGTCGACGACGATCGCAATGAGCGTCTGCACGGACAGCCGCCTTGGTCAGCGAGTGGCGAAGCGCCGGATCAGCGCATCAGCACTTCGCGCCCGGGAAGCCCGCCTCGATCCACTTGGCTGCTGTAGTGCCCTCCGGCGGATTCACACACTCGGGCGGATAACGCTTGACGTCGACGATGGTCGCCTTGCCGCCCTGCAGCTTGAAGCGCCCGATGGCGTTCTCCTGGACCGCCTGATGCCCCTTGGCGAGCGACATCTTGACGGTTCCGCTCGGGGCCTCGAACTCGAGTTTCTCAAGAGCGGTGACAATATCTTCTCCGCTCGGCTTCGGGTTCTTCGCCATCGCTTTCTCGGCCGCGGCCTTGAGTCCGAGAATCGCCTGCGACATCACGTACGACGCGTAGCTCGGCGGCGAGTCGAACTTCTTCTGATAGGCGTCGCGGAACCAGCGGTTGAGGGCGTTGTCGGGCGCGAAAACGCCGAACGGCCCACGGGCTCCAATCACAGCGCCGTCCGGGATTTCATTCGCGAGCCTGAACATCGACGGCTCGCCCGCCGTGAGCACGAGTAGTTGCTTGTCGTACAAGCCGCGCGCCTTGGCCTGCTGGATGAAGCTTTCGAGGTCGGCGCCCCAAAAGCTCGAATGCACGAGCTGGGCGTCGTTCAAGAGCAGCGCCGAGATTTCCGAGCTATAGGTACCGGCGCCCAGTTTGGGCATCTGCGAAGTGCCGACCTCGACGCCGGGCTTGAGCTTGGCCATGGACTTCGTGAAGTCCTCCCACGAGTCCTGTCCCCAGGCGTAGTTCTGGTTGATGCCGTTGACCTTCTTGACGTTGGGCAAAATGTCCGCGACGTAACGCGCAGCGGCGACGTTGTCCATTGCGCCGTGCGGCCGAGTACGGAATACGTACTTGTAGTCCTTCTCCTCGAACACGCGCGGCGCCCCGCAGTCGAAGAGGATGGTGAGCTTCTTGAGCTCGTCGGCCACCGGCGCGATCGCCAGGCAGTCGCCCGACGAGACATAGCCGATGACCGCGTCGGCCTTGTCGCGCTCGACCAGGTTGCGGTATTCGGTGACCTGCTTCGAAGGTCCGCCGTTCTCGTCGACCAGGATCATCTTCACCGGCATACCGGCGATGCCCTTTTTGTTGTAGGGCGCCGGCAGCGCACCGGCGTTGATGGCGTCTACCGTAATTTCGGCTGCGTTCTTGGCGGGAATCCCGAAGGGGCCGGCTGCCTGGCCCGACAGGAACGTGACGACGCCGAGCTTGAACTCCTGGGCCGCGGCAGGCAGCGCCGCGGCGAGACTGAGGGTGGCGGCGCAGAGGATGTGCTTGACGCTCGGCATGCAGCAGTGCTGGTGTCGCATGGTTTCCTCCTTGGCTTGTCCGATTCCCCGTGATTCGAAACTAGGCTGTTTGCTATGACCAATGTGCGACGGCCTCGGCCGGCGGCTTTGCGCGTGATGGTACATCGGCTCGCGGGGGAACCACGTTTGCGTGGGCTGCATCACCGGCAACCTCATTCCATCATGCCCATGACAAGACTGTTCGCGATCACCGCAGGCTTCTCCTGTCCCTCGATCTCGACCGTGGTTTCGGTCGTGATCAGAACGCGGCCCTTACCCTTCGCTTCCACCGAGACCATCTTCACGCGACACCGCACCCGCGCACCCGACACCACGGGCGCCAGGAAGCGCACGCGGTCCAGGCCGTAGTTCAGCGCCGTTGCGATAGCTGCGGGCCTGATCCACGTCGTGAGCTGCGCCGGCCCGACCAGCGACAGCGTGAGATAGCCGTGCGCGATGGTCGACTTGAACGGACTTTCGCGCGACGCGCGCTCGACGTCGACGTGGATCCATTGATCGTCGCCCGTGCAGTGCGCGAATTCGTCGATACGCTCCTGACCGAGCTGCATCCATTCGGTGACACCCAGCTTCTGCCCGACGCACTGGTCGAGCGTCGCGAGGCTCAAGGCTTTCGACATCGTCGTATCACGCCGGCTGGTGCACGTACTGGCCCGGCGCCTTGTCGACGATGGGATGGTGCGCGCTGCCGAGCGTGCCGGGGACGGGCTTGTCCTTGCCGCTGCGCTCGAGCGTCCATTCGGCCCAAACCTCCCACCACGTACCCGTGTGCTTCTGCGCCTTCGCGAGCCACTGCTCCGGATCGCCACCGGGCACCAGGGCCGCGATGTGCCCGGCGTTGCTCAGCACGAACGTACTCTTGCCGCCCAGGAGCTGCGTGGTCCGGTAGCACGCCTTCCAAGGCGTCAGGTGGTCGGTGAGCGCGCCGGTGACGAGCGTCTCGACCTTGATGCGCGATAGGTCGACCGGCTGGCCCAGCACGGTTAGCGCCCCCGCATTGGGCAGCGGGTTGTTCTCGAAGATGTCGAGGAACTGCCCGTGCAGGGTACCGGGCAGGTTGGTGCCGTCGACGCTCCAGGCCAGGATGTCGAAGGTGGGTGGCTCCTTGCCCTCGAGGTAGTTGTTCACCCAGTAGTTCCACACGAGGTCGTTCGGACGCATCCACGCGAACACCGTCGCGAGGCTGCTTGCCGGCAGGATGCCTTTTTTCGCCGACCGCTTTGCCGCCAGCCTGAGCACGGGCTTGACCTGCAGCGCACCGATGGGCGCCTCCGACTCGAAGTCCAGGAGCATCACGCCAAACGCCGCCGCGTTGATGCGCTTGTCGCCGGTCGCTGCCATGTAGTTCAAGAGCAGGGTCGAGAGGATGCCCCCTGCGCAGAGGCCCAGGATGTTCACCTTCTTGCTTCCCGTCACCTCACACGCGGCGCCAACAGTGTCGAGGAGCGATTGCACGTACTCGTCGAGCCCCCAGTCGGCGTGCTCCTTCTGCGGGTTGCGCCAGCTCGTGATGAACGTCTGGATACCCTTGGAGACGGCATGCTGCACGAAGCTCCGCCCCGGCGCGAGGTCCATGAAGTAGTACTTGCCGATCGGCGGCACCATAATGATCGTGGGAATCTCGCGCACCTTCGCCGTCACGGGCGTGTACTGGATGACCTCCAGCACCTCGTTGCGGAAGACGACCGCGCCGGGCGTGGCCGCCAGGTTCTCGCCAACCTTGAAGTCCGACGCCTTGACCTGCGACGGCAGCCGCTTGCCGGCCACCATGTCGCCCACCATGTTCTGCGTGCCGCGCACGAGACTCATGCCGCCGGTCTCGTAGGCCTTCTTGAGCGCCGCTGGATTTCCAAGCAGCGTGTTGGTCGGCGACATCGCGCTCGTGAGGATTCCGGTGAGGAACTTCGCACGCTCGCGCTTCTTCCAGTCCGGGTTGTCCTCGACCACCTTGTCGACCGAGTCGCAGAACGCAAGGTACCCCTTGGCGAGGCGCGTGTAGAGCGGATTGTCCTTCCACGCCGGGTCCGCGAAGCGCCAGTCCTTCTGCGGGATCTCGCGCTCGGACTTCCCCCACATGATCTTCAGCCACTCGGTGTAGAGCTTGACCGACTCGCGCGCGAGGGCCTGCGCACTGACCGCCGATGTCGCAGCGCTCATGAGACTGTTGAACGACATGCCGCCCAAGTCTTCGCCGCCACTCACGACCTCGGCGACCTCGGATTCCTGCTTCGCAGTTTCGCTCCTGCTCTTGCGCGTTGCCATCGCGGCCTCTCCTCCTCTTTTGCCTACTTTCGCGCTCGCGCAGGTGCCTCGCGCGAATTACGCTATGTCCCCGTGAAGTTGGCCTTGCGCTTGCCCACGAACGCGGCCGTTCCCTCCTTGAAATCGGCCGTCAGCGTGGATTCGTGGAAAGCCGCGCGCTCGAGGTCCATCTGCTGCTGAACGGTGTGTCCCAGCGATCCACGCAGCAGCTTCTTGATGCGGCCATACGCGAGCGTGGGGCCGCAGGCCAGCCGCCGCGCGAAGTTGTCCGTCGCCGCCGCGAGCTCCCCGCGCGGGACGACCTTGTTGACGAGACCGAGCGCCAGCGCATCCGCCGCGGAATAGGTGTCCGACACGAGCGCGATCTCCATCGCGCGGCGCAGCCCGACCGCCCGTGGCAGCGTCCATGTGCCACTCGCGTCGGGTGTGGCGCCGATCGCGCTGTACGCGAGGTTGAACTTGGCGTCGTCGGCGGCGATCGCGAAGTCCGCGGCGAGCATCAGGCTCACACCTGCACCGGCGACGGCGCCGTGCACGCTTGCAACGACCGGTGCCGGGATGTCGGCAGGCAGCAGGAGCGCGGGCTCGATGGCGTCGAGCAGCGCGTCGACGAAGGTGCCGACGTTCGGCGCGGCCTCGACCATACGTGCCACGTCGCCTCCCGCCATGAACCCCTTACCCTCGCCGCTCATCACGACGACACGGATGTCGTCGCGTCGCGCGATGTCCTCGCATGCGGCAAGGAAGGCGCGCGCCAGTGCCTCGTCGATGGCGTTGAGCGCGCTCGGCCGGTTGAAACGGATGCGCGCCACTCCGGCGGCGACGTCGAAAAGTACGGGAACCGAAGACGCGTCCACTCGGGCTCCGTGACGCAGGCGAAAGCCGGCGGGAAACGGTGCGGATGGGAGTCGGCGGCCGCCGCTTCCGTTCCTCGTTGCATGCAGTTGGCGTAATAATCCGCAAACGATGGGCGGTGTCAAGTCGAGTGCCTCGCATCAGGAGCAATACATGGAGACCGCAGATAAGGTCGTGGTGGTCACGGGCGGGTGCAGCGGCATCGGCGCCGGCCTTGCACGGCGGTTCCGCGACGAGGGCGCACGCGCGGTGGTGGTGGCCGATTTGCGGGTGGACGGCGCGCTCGACTGCACGACAGCGCAACTATGCGATGTCGCGCGCGAAAGCGACGTGGCCGCGCTCGTGGCGAGCGTTCTGGCCGAACACGGGCAAATCGATTTGTTCTGCTCGAACGCCGGTGTCCTGACTCCCGGCTGGGACGTGCGCGAGGCCGACTTCGACCGCTGGCAGCGCGACTGGAACGTCAACGTCATGGCGCACGCGTATGCCGCGAAAGCCGTACTTCCCTCGATGATCGCGCGACGGGAAGGCTACCTTCTGCAGACCCTCTCCGCCGCGAGCCTGCTGGCGACGCCGGAATCCATCATCTACACGACGACCAAGCATGCGGCGCTCGGTCTCGCCGAGTCGCTTGCCTTCACGTACGCGCGATACGGCATACGCGTGTCCGCCCTCTGCCCGATGGGGGTTCGGACGTCCATGGTCGATGTGTTCGATGCGAGCGGTGGCAGTGCGGGCGTGGACGGCATCCTCGACGTCGAGGACGTCGTCGAAGCCGCGATCGCCGGCATTCGAGACGAGCGGTTCCTGATATTTCCACATGCGATGGTCGCC
>VBCY01000079.1:0-1327 GCA_005882995.1 Betaproteobacteria bacterium | reverse complement strand
GCGGCAGAGCCTCTCCAGTGCCGCAGTTCGAGGCAAGAAAACCAGTCGTGGCGTGAGGCCGAGTCTCTAGAAAATTCTTGGCACCTGTAAAGACTCGCCGCGACCCAAGCGGACGGCACATTTTGGTAGACAGGGAAGTACGCTGGCCTTAACGTCAGATATCAGACGCCGATGATTCCGCGTTTATCGTAATCGTAAACGCCATGCGTTCTGTCATTCGCTCCAGGCTTCGCGAGAAGGTGAAACTCACCCATCGGCTCAGGCAAATCAAGTCGCCTCAGTCGGGTTTGTTTTGTCGGCCGCAATGCGTCGTCATTCCCGCCCGACATGTACGCGGAAATCTGACGCGCGGAGAGTCATCGTGAAAATCAAGGCTGTCGTATTGAACGCTATTGGCGCCAAGCCGCCATTTGCCGTGTCCAAGCCGCTCGTGGTCGAGCAGGTCGAGCTCGCTGCGCCGGGCCCTGGCGAAATCCTTGTTCGGATCGGCGCGGCCGGCTTGTGTCATTCGGATTTGTCGGTCATCAACGGCGATCGGCCGCGGCCGATGCCGATGGCGTTAGGGCATGAAGCGGCTGGGGTGGTCGAACAGCTCGGCGACGGCGTCGACGATCTCCGGCGCGGCGATCACGTCGTGTTGGTGTTCGTGCCGAGTTGCGGACACTGCGGCCCTTGTGCCGAAGGTCGCCCTGCCTTGTGCGAGCCGGGGGCCGCGGCCAACGGCGCAGGCACGCTGCTTTCGGGCGCACGGCGCCTCACCCGCAATGGCGAAGTCATCAACCACCATCTGGGCTGTTCGGCGTTCGCTGAATACGCCACCGTATCCCGGCGCTCAGCCGTCAAGATCGACCCTGAGCTTCCACTCGACAAGGCAGCACTCTTTGGCTGCGCGGTGCTCACGGGCGTTGGCGCAGTCGTCAACACGGCGCAGGCTCGGGCAGGTGCGTCGGTAGCGGTCATCGGACTTGGCGGCGTCGGTCTGGCATCGCTGTTGGGTGCGCGGGTGGCCGGTGCTCGTCACATCATCGCAGTCGACCTGTCCGATGCCAAACTCGATTTGGCGAAATCGCTCGGCGCTACGCATGCGTTCAATGCGGGCAATGCTGACAGCCCTGAACGGATACGCGAAGTAACTGCCGGTGGCGTCGAATATGCGTTCGAGCTGGCCGGATCGGTTCGCGCTCTCGATCTCGCCTACAAGATCACCCGGCGCGGAGGAACGACGGTGACCGCAGGTCTGCCACCGCCGACCGCAACGTTTCCATTACCGGCCGTCAATCTCGTCGCGGAAGAACGGACGGTCAAGGGCAGCTACATAGGAACCTGC
>VBCY01000457.1 GCA_005882995.1 Betaproteobacteria bacterium | reverse complement strand
GGCGATGGCTATGTCGACCCTGCGAGCCTCACCCACGCCTACGCGGCCGCTGCTCGGCGGGAAGGCGCGGCGCTGATCCAGGGCGTCCGGGTAACGGCGATCCGGACGCAGCGCCGACGGGTCACGACGGTCGTCACCGATGCCGGCGAAATCGACGCCGAATCCGTGATTAACGCCGCCGGCATGTGGGGTAGTGAAATCGCGGCGATGGTCGGCACCCGGGTGCCGGTAGGCGCCGTCGAGCACCAATACTTCGTCACCGAAAAAACGGATCGCATTCCCGCCGGATTGCCGTCGCTGCGCGACCCGGATAGCAACTTCTACGTCAAGCCGGAAACCGGTGCGCTCGCGTTGGGCGGCTGGGAATCGAACACGCGGCCGTGGGGCGCGAATGGTATCGCGCCAGACTTCGGTCCGGAATTGCTGGCGCCGGACTTCGAGCGGTTCGCACCGCTGGCCGAGGCCGCTGCCGCGCGCATTCCGCTTTTCAATGAAGTCGGCATCAGGCAGATGATCAACGGGCCGATTCCGATCACCGCCGATGGCGAACCGGTGATCGGGCTGTCGCCGGAGCTCGACAATTTCTACCTGTGTTGTGGTTTCACGTCCGGCATCGCAGCGTCCGGCGGCGCCGGCTGGGTGATGGCAAACTGGATCGTCGACGGCGATCCGGGTCTCGACCTGTGGCCGTTCGACGTCCGCCGTTTCGGCGCGCCGCACTCGGTCAAGCAATTCATGTACGAGCGCGCCGTGGAGAGCTATGGCCGGTACTACCACATCGCATGGCCCAACTACGAACCCGATGCCGGTCGCGGCGCGCGTCGGAGCCCGCTGTACGCAATGCTGGCAAAGGCGGGCGCTGTCTATGGCAACAAGTTCGGCTGGGAACGTCCCAATTGGTTCGCAGCCCCGGGGACGCCGGCGGTCGAGATTCCGACATTCGGGCGTGGACCTGCATTCGACGCGATCGGCGCCGAGCATCGTGCGGTACGGGAGCGCGTCGCGCTGATCGACATGACGTCGTTCTCGAAGTACGAAGTCCACGGCCCGGGCGCGCTGGCGATGCTGCAGAGGCTTGCCGTCAACGACCTCGATCGGCCGGTTGGCACCATCGTGTACACGCAACTCTGCAACGAACGCGGCGGGATCGAAGCGGACGTGACCATCACGCGGCTCGCCGGCGACCGCTTCTATTTTGTCACCGGCAGCGCGCTCGGCGTGCGCGACCGGTCGACGATCGAGCGCCATCTGCCCGCTGACGGTAGAGTGGAGATCGTCGAGCAAACATCAGCCAGGGCCGTGCTGAACCTCTGCGGACCCCGGTCTCGCGAGGTACTCGGCGCGCTCACCGACGCGCCGCTCGACAACACGAGCTTTCCGTACATGAGCGCCCGAGAGATCGACGTCGCGTTGGCGCCGGTGCTGGCATTGCGCGTGACCTACCTCGGAGAGCTGGGCTACGAACTCCACGTTCCCGTCGACTACGCGATGCATCTCTACGAACGGTTGTGGGCGGCGGGGGTGCGTCATGGCATCGCGAACGCGGGCTACCGCGCGATCAACAGCCTGCGCCTCGAGAAGCACTACCTAGTCTGGGGTACCGACCTCACGACCGATTACAATCCCTATGAAGCCGGACTGGGCTTCTGCGTTGCGCAGGCCAAGGGCGATTCCCTTGCGCGCGCTGCGTTGGCGGAGGTGAAAGCCCGCGGACCGAAGCGCCGGCTCGCGTGGTTCACCGCGTCACCGGAGCTCAACTTGTTCGGTGGCGAAATCGTCCTCGCGGGCGATCGCGTGCTGGGCCGCGTCACGAGCGGCGGTTACGGTTACACGGTTGGCCGCAGCATTTTCTGCGCTTACATTGGCTCGGATGAACCCGTCGCCGGGCAATATTCGATCGAGGTGATGGGCGAGCGGCATCGGGCGCTTCGCCACACGCGTCCGCTGTACGATCCCGATCGCCGCGCGATCCTCGCCTGAGAGTCGACCCGACGCCACCTGGAGCCCTCATGTCCGATTTCAATGTCAAGACTAGCTCCGAACTCGAGACACTGCTAGCTACTCGCCGTGACGGATATGGCATGCCGCGCGGGTTCTATCACGACCCGGCGCTTTACGCGGCGGAAATGCGCACGATCTGGCTCGGCGGCTGGCTGTTCGCCGGGTTCGAATTCGAGATTCCGAACCCGGGGGATTTCCTGACGATCACGGTCGATGGATCGCCGGTACTGGTGCTCCGCGACGATCACGGCAGCGTGCGCGCGTTCCACAACGTGTGCCGCCATCGCGGTACGCAACTCTGTCGCAAGGAATCCGGGCATGTCCACGCCATCGTCTGCCCGTATCACAGCTGGACGTATTCCCGGCAGGGCGAACTTGTTTCGTGCATGGGAATGCACGAAGGTATCGACAAGTCGAAGCTTGGCTTAAAGGCGGTGCACGCCGAGGTGGTGGCGGGCTTGATTTACATCTCAATGGCCGCAGCCCCGCCGGTGTTCGACGGACTGCGCGAGCGTTTTGAAGGAACGGCCAAGCCGCAGGGATTCGCCCGAGCGCGAATCGCCAAGGTCACAGAGTACGAAGTCGAGGCGAACTGGAAACTCGTCTGGGAAAACAACCGCGAGTGCTTCCATTGCGTACAGAATCATCCGCAGTACGTGAAGGCGAATTTCGACGTCTACGAGGAAGCGTACGCGTCCGAGGCGATCCGGCAAAAAATGGCGGATGCCGTCGCCCGGACCGAGTCGAAGTGGGCGGCGCAAGGCGTCGCGATCACGCACGCGAAGGGCGGATTGGCGCCGTTCCCGGATCCTGACCGCAACACGTGGTACGCCGCCGACCGCACGGTAATGGTGGAAGGCTTCGACACCGAGTCGATGGACGGCCGGCGCGTCGCGCCGTTGATGGGCGACTACCAGGACGCCGACGTCGGTGTGTTGCGCATGCGCACCATGCCCAATTTCTGGGTGCACGGCAGTTGCGACCATGCGGTCGCGGCGCGTCTTTTGCCGGCAGGTCCGCGCAAGACGATCGTGCGCGGCTACTGGCTCGTCGACCAGTTTGCGCGGGAAGGCGACGACTACCAACTCGATCGGCTGTTACCGTTCTGGCAGCTCACCAACGAGCAGGATTGGGACATCTGCAAGTGGCAGCAGAAGGGCGTCGACTCGTTCGCCTACGAGCCCGGACCGCTGTCGCAGCGCAAGGAATATAACGTCGACGCGTTCATCCGCTGGTATCTGAAGCAGATGCGCGCGGGCGGCCCATCGGGCAATGCGGCGCGACCATCGTCGCGCGCGACATGATGGTGGCGCGCAAGGCCGATCAGTGGATCAGCAACACGTTTCTGCGGCCGCTCATCCGCAACACCAGCCGGAACAGCAGCAGTGCCAGCGCGACTACCACCATAATGCAGACGGAGAACGCGGCCGCCTGATTCGCGTTGCCGGCGTCGTCAAGCAGCAGCACAGACACCGCCGCCACCTGCGTTACCGGGGTTACGAGAAAGATCACCGCCGACAACGTGACCATGCTGCGCACGAAGAAGAACACGCCCACGCTGATGATCGAGGACGCAATGATCGGCAGGGTGACCTCCCACAGCGTCTTGATAAAACCGCCACCCAGCGACGTCGACGCTTCGTCAAACACCCGGCTGATCTGATTAATGCTGGTCATGGCGATCAGGTAGCCCTGCGCGTGATAGTGGTAAACGTTGCATAGCGCGAGGATCAGCAGCGTGCCGTACAGCGCCTCCAGCGGATTGCTCGGGTCATTGAACACGAGGATATAGCCGAGGCCGAGCACCATGCCGGGCACCGCCGCCGGCAGGATCGAGAGGAAGTAGAGGCACTGCCCGGCCAGATTGCGGAGCCGCCGGGTGACGCAGGCGGCGCCGACGCTGACGACGACGCCGATTCCGGCGGCCATCAGCGAGACCCAGATGCTGGTCCACAGCGGCTTGAGGCCGTTCTGCACCTCGAATCGGTAATGGCGCAGGCTGACGTGCATGTTGTATGGCCACAGGGTGACAAAGCTCGCCACGACGACGACCAGCACGATCGCCGCGATCAGCCCGCAGATCACCGCGGTGAACGCGAGGCCCGTCCGGTCGCGCCAACGCTCACGCACGACCATGAGCGGCTGCGAGCGTTCCGTGATCGTCGCATGATGGCGGCGCATGATCCATTTCTCGGCGATCACCGCCAGTGCCGCCGGCACCAGCAACATTACGCCGATCACCGCGCCCATCTGGAAATTGCCCTGACCGGACACCTGGTTGTAGATCTCGGTGGCCAGGACGCTGTAGTCGCCGCCGATCACCATCGGATTGCCGAAATCAGTGATCACGATGGTGAACACGACGAACGTCGCGGACAGTATTCCGTATTTGGTCGATGGCAGCGTGATATCGCGGAAAATGCGCGCGCCGGTGGCGCCCAGCACCTGCGCGGATTCGTAGAGTCTCGCGTCGGCCACCGCCAATGCCGCCGACAGGATGAGATAAGCATGGGGAAAACTGTAGAACACGTCGGAGATGACGATCCCCCAGAAGCCATAGATATCGATGCCGAGATTGAACGTGCGGTTGATGACGCCGTTGCGTCCGAACAGGAACACGATGCCGAGTGCCTGCACCAACGATGGCGCAAAGAGCGGCAGCAGCGCCATCGAGCCGAAGACGCGCTTGCCCGGCATCGCCGTCCTGCGCATCGCATAGGCAAAGGCATAGGCAAGCAGCACGGTGATCGCCGTGGTGGTCGTTGCTACGGCCAGGCTGTTGCCGACGACCTTGGCGAACTTCGGGCTGTTGACGTACCTGACGTAGTTGCCAAAGCCGATGCCATCGGCGGTCACGAAGCTCATCTTGAAGATGCCGACGAGCGGCGCCACGACGAAGACCAGCAGCGGCACCACGACCACGACGACCAGTGCGAGCACGGCGATCCGGTCCGTATCGAACTTCGGGACAAGGCGGGTTGCGGCGGCGGTGGAGCTCATCACCCGGGCGCGTCCTGTAGCCTGTGAATCGCAGCGGCGGGGATCCGTACGGCGAGCGCGGCACCGGTGGCGAGGTCGGTCCGCCGTCCCCGCAACTCGAGGAGCAGCCGCTTGCCGTCGACGGTGAGTGTTATCCGCGTGAAGCTGCCGAGGAAAACGCATTTCTCGATGCGCCCGACGAGCGTGTCGGCATCGGCCGCGGTCACGTCGATCAGCTCGATGTGCTCGGGCCGGATGCCGACGTACGGATCGTCGTCGGAGCGCTCTCCCGCAATGGACAATTTCGTTGCCGAAAGCCTGACCAGGTTCATCCGGCCGATGAACTCGGCGACGAACCGGTTGACGGGTTGATCGTAGAGATCGACGGCGCCACCCACCTGTTCGATCACGCCGGCGTTCATGACGACAATGCGATCCGCCATTTCCATGGCTTCGTGCTGGTCGTGCGTGACCATGACGGTGGTGATGCGCAGCGCGGTTTGCAGGTCCTTGATCTCGGCGCGCAATTCTTCGCGCACCTTGGCATCGAGCGCTGATAGCGGCTCGTCGAGAAGCAGCACCGTCGGCTTGGGCGCCAGCGCGCGCGCGAGTGCCACGCGTTGCTGCTGCCCGCCGGACAACTGATGCGGATACTTCTCTGCCTGGTCACCCAGATGCACGAGCGTCAGGACCTCGCTGATCCGCGGACTGATCGCATCTTTCGGCCACTTCCGGCACGCGAGCCCGTACCCGATGTTCCTTTCCACGGTCATGTTCGGAAACAGCGAGTAGGACTGGAAGACGATGCCGAAATTGCGAAGCCGCGCCGGCACGCCGATGAGGTTCGATCCACCTTGCGACACTTCGCCGGCATCGGGCGTCTCGAGTCCCGCGATGACGCGCAGCAGCGTGGTCTTGCCGCAGCCAGAAGGGCCCAGGAAACAGACGAATTCGCCTTCCCCGATATCCAGGCTGACGTCGTTCAGCGCCGGGACGGCGCCGAAGCGCTTGGTGATGTTGCGCAGCGACAGAAACACGTTGGGTCCCATGGGTCGGCGGCGGCGTGACGCCACCTTTCTCCCACGGAGTTTAGCGCTAGTGCGGATTCCGGCGGACAGGCAGGCGTGCGCCGGATCCGGTGCTCGTGATGACTAGCGTTCGATCTTCTGCTTCCACTCGGCAATGATGCGGTCTTTGTTCTTCGCCGAGGACGCGAAATCCATCTTGTAGAGAACGACCGACACGTCGGGCGGCAGGCCGGCCTTCAGCACGGCTTCGGACGCCTTGGCACCAGGCACCGACGACATCTCCGAGCGCTCGCCGTAGAGCTTTGCCGCCTCGAGCGTCAGCAACCAGTCGAGAAACTGCTTCGCGTCTTCCTTGTTCTTCGCAGTCTTCATCAGCGCGTTGACCTCGGTCTCGTAGCCAGCCCCTTCGCTGGGAATCACCAGCTTGATTGGATAGCCCTCCATGATCTGCTTCACGCCGCTGAACGCGAAGGAAATGCCGATCGCGTATTCGCCGGTGGCGGCCGCCTTGCACGGTCGCGAGCCGGACTTGATGTACTGGGCGATGTTCTTGTCGAGATCCTTCAGGTATTGCCAGCCCTTCTCTTCGCCTTTCATCTGCAGAATGCTCACAACCTGCGCATAGCCGGTGCCGGAACTCGCCGCGTTAGGCATCACGATCTGCCCCTTGTAGACCGGGTTCAGCAGGTCCTGCCACGACGTGGGCATCGGCAGGTTGTTCTTTTTCAGGACTTCTGTATTCACACAGAAGCCGGCGAAATAGCCGGTCGTCGCAAACCACCGCCCTTCTGGATCCTTGAACGCGGCGTTGACCTTGTCGATCCCCACCGGCTTGTACGGCTCCGCCATTTCGAGGAAGCGCGGGTCGACCATCTGCGTGACCGCCCACCCCCAGATGACGTCGTGACGCGGATTGCCCTTTTCCGCGAGCATGCGGGCAGCGAGATCGCCGGTCGACAGACGCAGCACGTTCACCTTGATCCCGGGCTTCGCCTTGTTGAACGCATCGAGATAGACCTTGACGTCGTCTTCCTCAAGCGACGTGTAGGCGGTGATTTCACCCGCCTGCGCGGCGAGGCAGAAGGAGCTCAGCAACAAGGCGATCAAACGCCGGATCATTCCCGTCCAAGTCCTCATGTCGTAGCCCCTCCGCGATTGCCCCGACTGTCGGCAACGATCGCATGATCGCGATCGTCGGCTCCGGGGCGATTGGCCTCTTGACGACGATAGCATGGGGATATTGCGCTCACAAGCCCGTGTGTTGGATTCGCCAACCGAAGCGACGCAGAACGCGGCGGCCGTCGAGTACGATGATCCGCGCGTACACGTTGTAACCGCCACATTCGCGATCGTGCGAGCCACCCCGTCGCAAACTCACCCCTTGGCGATCGTCACCCGGACGCCGGCGCCTTTCAGTCCCGCTGCAAGCTTCTTGGGCGGGGCCGCCTCTGAAATGAGCTCGTCAATGTCGGCGAGGGTGCAGACCCGCTCGAACTGGACCAGATCATATTTCGAGCTGTCGAGGAGCAGGATCTTCCGGTCCGACCGCTCCATCATTGCGCGCTTCACCGAGCAGCCCAGCGAATCCGCATCCGTGACGCCGTCCGGCGTCAGCCCGCCGGCGCCGATGAATGCCTTGTCTGCCTTGAATCTCCGGATAAACTCGAGCGTATCCGCGCCGAAGGCCCCGCCCTCCCGCGACACGTAGTCGCCGGGGCAGAGGATCACGCGGCAATGCGCGTTGGTACCCAGCGCCCCCGCGACGGGCAGGCAATTCGTCACGACAGTCACGTGCAGATTTCGCGCTGCCAGCGAGTTGGCGAACAGACTGGTGGTGGACCCGCAATCGATCATCAACGCGTCGCCAGGCTCGGCCATCCGGGCCGCAGCGGCAGCGATCAGTCCACGCTCGCCCGCATGCGCGCGGCGGCGGATGCCGATTCCGGGTTCGTCGATCAGCGAACGGCTCGCCCCGCCGCCATAAGTGCGCTTGAGCGCACCGCTTTGCGCCAGCTCATCAAGATCGCGCCGCGCCGTCTCGGTCGTGACGTCGAACACCTTGGCCAGCGTCGCGATGCGCACCGTACCCTCACGGCGGAGGAGCGCCAGCAGGTGCGCATGGCGTTCTTGCTGGCTCAAACGCTGCTTGCGCCGTCCCATAGTTTAGGCCGTAGCAGTGAGCGCGCGGTGCCCGGAGTCTGCGGCAAGATCGAGGAACGTGTAGCGGTCGCGCAGGAATCGGGCGTTGCGCACGGCAGACGCGTAGAACGCGGGCGCCAGCCCGATCTCTTCCGGAGTCGTAGGGCAGCCGGCGCGTCGCAGCACCGCGCGGATCCGTTCCACGGGAACCATCGCGGCACTCACACTGGAGCGAATATCGTTCCATCGGTCCGCCAATCGACGCTCTAGCTGCGAGCAGGCCTTCGGCGTCATGCGTTTCGCCGAGAATTCGCGCCAGCACGACCCGCCGATATCGGGGCCGAAGCGGCGCTGCAGTTCGCCCTCGGTCAGCGGCTCGGACCGAAGGTGCGGCGGTCCGGCTGCCAGCACCTCCTCCTGGATCTGGGCCATGGTCAGGGTCGCGACCGCAACCTGCTCGCCGTGAAAATAGACGGCCCGGTCGGCGGGAGCGAACATGTCGATGAAATGGCTGATCAGGTGCTCGCCCTGACTTGCGGGATAGCTGCCGTTGCAGATCGCCATGCCCAATCCGGAGAGTACTAGCGTCCGCGCGAGCGCGCGCATTGCCTCGGAATCGCCATGGAACAGTGCCTGCGGATCATCCAGCAACACCGGCTCGTCCTCGGCGAGCAACGCGAACGGCGCGCGTCGGTAGGGTGTTCCCAACAAGCAATGGGAGAGCAGCCAGTCGGCCTGCGCGGTCGAGCGGCACAACGAATCTCCCAAGCCGGCGCGGATCATTCGCGTCGGCGCGGCGGACAGCACCGCAAGGTCCATGAACACGCCTGCGGGTCCGGCCGCCGGCAGCGATTTCTTATGGCCGCCCACGGTGATCGCAGCGTTCTGCGACGTGTAGCCGTTCATTGATGGCGCAGTAGCGAAGACCGCATAGGGCTTCCCGTCCTGCGCTGCCGTGTATTTGCACAGGTCGTTGATGGTCCCCGAACCAACCGCCACTAGCGCGTCCGCTTGGCTGCAGGCGTGGCGCAGGCTTGCGGCCGTCGTCGCATCAGCATGCGGTTGGGGAGGAAGCACTACCGGCGTCAGCCCTACTACGCCCGCGAGGGCGCGCTCGACCCGCTCGCCCAGCACCTCGCGGGTGGCAATGTCGCTGACGACGGCAATGCGTCGCCCGAGTCCCAACGAAGTGACCAGGTCGGCCTCGAGGCCGGCGAGGCTTTGCTCAATTGCGACGACCTGAATGGGAACGCGGAGCGGCGTGCCGCAGTCGGGATCCTGCCATTCGCCGCGCAACAGCTGACCAAGCGTGTCGGGCGCCGTCGCCACTGGACTCATCGGGCTGTCCGGCGCAAGTGGTCCGCGCTTATGCCGCCATCTTGGGCGCGTTGTCGCACGCCTCGAGGATGTCGAGGATCTGGCCGCGCAACGAACCCTTGGCCGGCGAGAACGAGCCGTCGAACACCGCCGAGCCGATCGTGAACGCGTCGACGCCGCATTCGGCGAGCGCGTGAATCTGCCAGCGGGAGTTCACGCTTCCGGCGACAATCAGCCTGGCCCCCGAGAGGGCGTTACGCGCCGCGCGAACCAGGTCGAGCGGATCGGCCTGCGTCGCCCGAAAGGCAAGAAGATCCACGCCCCCGCATCCCATGACGCGCGCGCGGCGGCAATGCTCGGCGACCAGCGCCGCCGACCCTTCGAGTTGGGTCGGATGGCCGACGGGGC
Organism: Betaproteobacteria bacterium; assembly: GCA_005882995.1. Classification (GTDB taxonomy): domain Bacteria; phylum Pseudomonadota; class Gammaproteobacteria; order Burkholderiales; family Casimicrobiaceae; genus PALSA-1003. The sequence continues at coordinate 437 of VBCY01000457.1, read as the reverse complement.
GGCCGGGAAAGGGAAAGTAATGGGAAAGGTCGCCGAGTATGTTCCCCGCGGCGGCAAGATCGGTGCCGCCAAGCACCCGGTCCACGCCGAGCGCGGCCGCCGAGTGCAGCGAGCTGATCACCGCCGCCGGTGTCGTACTTACCACCTCCAAGTAGCAGACTCCGCCGCGCCTTCGGATCGCGCCGACGACTTCCTTCATCGTGGCCATCGGGACGCCAAGATCCTTGAATCCGATGTGCGTCACGCCAAGGTCACACACCTGATCCACCAGACAGCCGGCATCTTCGACGGTCTTATCGTTTCGGGTCAGCATGAAGATGAAATCCATCGGTATTCCCGGGCGGTGCAAAATCGGCCGACCATCTGCAATGTTGGCAATCTAACATATGTGTTGGGGATTGCAATATTGCCGTCACGCAGCAGGGCACTGTCAAGTT
>VBCY01000458.1 GCA_005882995.1 Betaproteobacteria bacterium | reverse complement strand
CCGGGTGGCAACGAGACGGGAATCAGCGATCAGTCCAATGTGTTAAGCGCGAAACGGCTTGAGTTGCTGAAGGAAGTGGTGCCCAAGGCCGAGCGCATCGCAATCCTTTGGAACGCAGATGATCTAGCGATGACGCTGCGCTACCAGGAGATCGAGAAAGCCGCAAACGTCTTGCACGTGACGTTACAGCCCCTTGGCGTTCGCGAACCCGAAGACTTCGATCTGGCCTTTACCGCGATGACCCGCGAGCCACCGGACGCGCTCGTGCTCGTCACCGACGTGCTTACGAATCTCAACCGCAAGCGAGTTCTCGAATTCGCCACGGCGCATAGCATCCCTGCCATGTACGAATATGGTTTCCTGGTCCGCGAGGGAGGCTTGACGTCGTACGGACCGGACTTCGACGACATGTATCGTCGGGCGGCGGTCTACGTCGACAGGATTCTCAAAGGCTCGAAACCCAGCGACCTGCCGGTCGAACAACCGACGAGATATTACCTGCTCGTCAATCTCAAGACCGCCAAAACGCTCAGCCTCACGATCCCACAATCGCTGCTGCTGCGCGCGGACGAGGTGATTCAGTAACCAAGCGACGGGTGCTTAACACGAACGTCCGCTCATGTGCATCCTGGGACCGGCGCAATAGGTGCTCGAATGTCTGGTTCTGGCATGTTTCCGCGCGCTGCTCTAAGTCTAAGGTCAGGAAGTGGCCGCACAGCGAACAGCGAACTTCGTGAACGTCAGCTTTCTCTCAACCTCGTAAGACTGCTCAGGGTCGATAGCGCCGTCGATGGTCCGCTTTCGACAGACAGGCTTACGGGACGGCTTGTGGCCCGAAACCCGCCACTTGCAGCGCGACCTCCGAAGTACCAAGAACCGAGCGCGAAGAGCTTCGGTCGACTCTCCTAATGGCGGCAGTGGGCCAACTGAAAACTGTCTACGCCTTCGTAAGAAGACATCATCTGAGCCAGCTCGGACCCTTCTTCCTGTTGCTGGCGATTGCGACATAGTGCCATTCGGGTTGCCCAGCATTGTAGTCGATCGACAGGGAGCCCGCGGCAATCTGGTAGCCGCGCTGGTACGCCACCTTGCGTAGTACCTCCTCGCGAGGTTGGAAGTTCTTCTTGAAGCGCACTGCGATCGCTACGCCCGCGTGCGACGGCAACCAGTGTTCGAGCCGCGACACCCAAATCATGCAAATGGCAGACAGCGCGGTAAGCAATATTGCTGCGCCATAGAATCCGACACCCACCAAGACGCCAATCGCCGACGATGACCAGATCGAAGCCGCCGTTGTGAGTCCGCGAATACTAAGCCCCTCCCTCATGATGACCCCGGCTCCGAGGAAACCTATGCCGGTGAGAATGCCTTGGACCACGTGTGAAGGATCGGGGCTCGCCGTCATTGTCGCGTGTCCGCCGTACCATAACGCGGGGGAGCCGAAGATCACGGTGACCGCTGCCGATGCCATGCAAACCAAGCCGTACGTTCGCATGCCGGCGGCACGGCCGTGATAGGCCCGCTCGTAGCCCACGAGCAGCCCGAGGATCAGGGCCCCCAGCAGATTAAAGAAAATTACGACATTGGTAGCTACCGCGGGGCGCGACCAATAATCGGCCAGCGATTGCAAGGATAGGGGATCCATTTGGCCTCCATGAAAGTCCGGTGACTAACGCCACTTTCGGCGCTGAAGCAGGTCTACCCAGGGCCTAACTGTGGGCGCCCCGCTTCTATTGGCCAATGCTCGGTGTTGGTTGTCCTGATCCTTGAGGTTCGTCAGCTCCTTATGGGCAGATGGGCCAGGGTTGTCCTTTAGGTCGTCGATCAACTCTTTGAGGGCCTTCTTGACGACGGCGGCGGTGGCCTTCTCTTCTTTCGTCGGGCTCGTAGGCGACGACCTCCTGGGTCGTTTCCACGGCCTCGGCAAGTTCGCCCTGGCCCTCGCTGATGCTGGAACGCCGCCGACGCAGCGGCGACGTCGACCGCGCGCGAAAGACGCTGACGCGGATCGACCTCAGGCGCGTCTTTCCAGCGCACAGTCTGACGATGCGCTTCATCCATTCACCGGTTGCGCTTCTCGCGCTGGTGCTCGCGCTGCTCGCCAGCTGCGCCGATGCCGGCACCACGCGATCGTTCACGTATAGCGCCGGCAGCTACCCGGGCTCGCGCGACCGGCAGTACAAGGTCTACGTCCCCGACAACCTTCCGAACCCGGCGCCGATGGTCATGGCGTTGCACGGCTGTGAGCAGACCAACGACGACGTGCTCAACGACTGGGGGCTGACCGCTGTCGCGGATCGCTACGGCTTCCTGCTCGTCGCGCCGTTCATCACGAGCTACGATGGCCTGCGCAACACCAACTGCTGGGGCTTTTGGCTCGACCAGCACCGGCATCAGGGCGCGGGCGAGGTCGAGGACCTGCACCAGATTGCGCTGCACGTCGAGTCGCGCTTCACCGTCGACCCCGCGCGCCGCTACATCACCGGATTGTCGTCGGGCGGCGCGATGACGGTCGTTGCGGCGATTGCGTACAACGAATATTGGGCCGCAGCGGCGAGTGCGGCCGGGTTGCCGTACGGCGAGGACGCCGCGTCGGTGTCGCTGTCGCAGCAGTGTCCCGGCTTT
>VBCY01000071.1 GCA_005882995.1 Betaproteobacteria bacterium | reverse complement strand
CGCGAACGAACCTCCGCTGCTGTTGGCGGTGAATGCAGGCGCAGCCGCAATACCGAAGGCGTCGGTAATCGCTCGTGCTACCGCTTGTCCGCCGGCAAACGAACCGGCGGCGCCAACGGCTGGTGCGGTGAAGGTAACGACGAGCCCCGGCAGCGCACGGCCATTGGCATCAAGGACCATCACTGCGAGCGGCGTGACATAGTAAGTGCCGATCGTGGCGCTCTGCGCTGTTCCGGAGCGAACCGACAGCGTCGCGGGCGGCATCGCGACGAGCGTGTTGAGCAGGACCGACAACACGTTGCTCATGCGATTGGCGACGATCAGATCCAGCGCGCCGTTGTTGCGCAACGAAGCCGCGGCCAGCGCAATGGGTCCCGACGCCACATTGAACATCGTCGGTACCTGGAAGCTCCCCGTTCCGTTGCCGGCGAACAGTCCCACGTTGCTCGCAAAGACGTTGCCGCTCGCCAGATCCGGAATGCCGTCGCCGGTGAAGTCACCGATCGCCATTCCGTCGGGCGAAAAGCTGGGGACGATGTTTGACGCGGCCGAGAAGCTTCCATCGCCATGCCCAAGATGGATCGAAACGCCGAAGCTGTTGACCACGGCGAGATCGAGCTTTCCGTCTCCGTTCAGATCAGCGATGCCGACGAGCGAGGGCCTGAAGCCAGTCGCAAAATTGACACGAGGTGCGAACATCCCGTCACCGTTGCCGAAAAGGACAGAAAGTGTGCTGTCGTCGTAGTTGGCAACGATCAAGTCAGGCTTGCCATCACCGTTGAAGTCGGCGATGGCTACGTCCTGAGGGTTCGTACCGGTGGAATAGGCTACCGGTGCAGCAAAGCTGCCATCGCCGTTACCCATGAGTACCGTGATCGAGTGGCCGACGATGTTGCCGCTCGATATGTTGCTTACGACCAAATCCTGCTTCCCGTCCCCATTCAGATCGGCCACGGCAAGACCTCCAGGCGCGAGACCGGCAGAAATGGCTATCGGCAGCCTGAAGGTTCCATCGCCGTTGCCCAGGTAAATCCCGATCGTGTTGCTTCCAATGTTGGAGACGGCGAGATCGGTCTTGCCATCGTTGTTGAAATCACCGGTAACAATGTGACTCCCAAAGATGCCCGTGGAAAGGGTCGCTGAGAGATGGAGCGTTCCATCGCCGCCGCCGAGGAAGATCGACACTGTCGAGCTGCTGTCGTTGATGACCGCGACGTCGAGCTTGCCATCGCCATTGAAATCGGCGACCGCGACTGCCAACGGATAGCTGCCCGTCGCATAGCTAATAGCGGGCGCGAACAGCTGTCCGCTGGTAATAACGAAGCTCTGATCCACATTCGGCGCGGGCGCATAGGTCCCATTCCCCGCCTGCGACGCACGAATGCTGCAGGTGCCGGCGGCGATCAGCGTCACCGTGTTGGCGCTGAGCGTACACACCGGCGCGGTGAGCGATGAGAATGAAACGGGCAGCCCGGAAGAAGCGGTGGCGCTTAGCGTGAGAGCCCCGCTCCCGAGCGTCTGATTGCCAAGTGCGCCGAAGCTGATTGTCTGGGGCAGCAGAGCGCCAGCGACGGTTTTACCGGCATAGTCCCAGCTCGCGCGGCCACCATAGAGTGTGTACGCCATGCCGTTGAGGCTGCTTCCTTCCAATCCGACCTGGGCTGCGGGAACCTGCAGACGCACCCATTGGCCCGACAAAGGAAGCGCACCCATGTAGCGACGGGCAGCTCCGCCGTCGATTCCCCAGGGGATGAGGTTCGCGCCCCAGTAGGCCCGATGTTCCCAGCTTGCGTCGCTCCACTGCAGCATCAGCTCGCTTGGCGGATTGACCGGATCGAGATAAACGTAGGCAAACAAGCTCTCACCTGCCTCCACCTGCAAGGTCGCGCTTGCTGCGTAGAAATAGTGCTGGTGCTCCGCAGCGGCGAGCGTGGATTGATGCGCCAGCGCGCCCGAGAAAGGCTGCGGATTGGCGCTGACCCAGTTCCAGACATCTGCGCCGTCGCTCGCAAGCACTGCGCCCGCGGGAACGCTGTCGTCGACCCACACGACGTCCCCAGCTGCGTTGTTCAGGATGAGCGTGACCTTATCGACGAACGTTGTCTTATCGGTCGCGTCGGTGCCGATGAAAGCAACGCTGTGTACACCGGTAGTCGCCACCGGGAAGGTGACGTTGAAATTGCCGAAGCTGGTGCTTGCCGGCGACACCAAACCGCCGATCTGTGCTCCATCGATCGAAATCATCAGCGGCTGCAGATACGGGGCTACGCAGCATGATCGCCATGCCGCCTGGAACGACAGCGTGTAGGTGCCAGCGCTCAGCAGGAGCGCTTGTGACATGCTCCCCGTCCCCTGAATGAACGCGGTCTGCGTCCCATCGGGCGCTGGTGCTGCGGTCCAGGCGCTGCCATTACCCTGGATGCCGCTGCTACCGCTAAAGGCCCAGCCGATGCCGGCTGCGGCGGGGCTGTACTGATAGCCCCCAGGGAGCGCCGGAAGCTCGAAACTGCCGTTGACCAGAGACTGCGCAGCAGCGCTTTGCACACCGCATGTCAGCAGCAGAATGCACTGAGCAACACCGAGCAGGACGTTGGATAGGGAAGTCTTCACGTTGGGAAACGGAACATGCGTGCGGTCGGTTCATGCGATCTGGCAGCACATCTTGGCGAAATCTGAAGGCGGCGCAATCATCCGAACGGATGAGACGATACAAATCGCGGGCGTCACCTGTAGGAATTGACAGGCGAGGTGCGTCGGACCTTTTCTGACGGACCCAAACAGCGGTCCGATGCTCGCAAAGGCAGTGCATCGGAATGCAAAACAAGCTAAACCAACCAGCACTCGCGGGTTCAAACCAAGTGCCGGGGCTTTCTGCCGGTGTCTTTCCAGGAGTTGGCTATGAGCATCCCATGCAGGAACCCGTTGGGTGTCGCCTTTGCCGCTGCGCTCGCTTTTTCGACGGGTGCGGCGCTGGCCGGCGACATTACCTTATTCCAGCACCGCGATTTCAGTGGGACCGGCGTCACGGTGCACCATGAGGCACAGGATTTGTCGGCGACCGCGTTCAACGATACGGCCACGTCGATGGTCATTCGAGAGGGCGTTTGGCAGGCGTGCACCGAGCCCAATTTCCAAGGCCAATGCGTGCAGCTGCAGCCCGGCGCGTACAGGAATCTGAATGCCTCTTTGAACCACAGTGTTGCGTCGGTCCGTGAGATTGCGACGAGCACCGCAGCAGCGCCACAAACGATCATCATCGCCACTGCACAACCGCGCCTGGTTCTGTTCGAAAATCGGAACTTCGGCGGTTCTGCGCTCGAGATCAATTCGAGCAGTCCAGCGCTCGATCGCTTCAGCAATTACGACAACGCAGCCGCAGCCATCGTCTACCAGGGCACCTGGCGTCTCTGCAGCGAGGAAAATTCCCGCGGCGATTGCAGCGATTTCGCTCCGGGACGCTACGAGAACTTGGGTCCTCTCAACGGACGAGTAAGGTCCGCTGAGCTTGTCATGGCGGGTACGCCGGTAGCGACGAATCCGATTCCAGCAGACAGCGAGCCCGTCACGGCATATGACGGTGCAAGCTTCAGCAACCAGCCCGCAGCGATCGATCACGTCTCACCGCGCGGCTATACCTTCACTCAATAACGCGCCTGTGGCGTAGTTATTTGGCAGAAACTCAAGGGCCGCGGGCGACGGTACGCGGCCCGGTTTTTTTGCCCGGATGGCGCGTGCCCGATCGCGCTCGAGTCGCATTTGCGCTGCGTACTTCGCGTCGACGATTGTACGCAACAGACCCAAAGCAGCGATGGTGACAACGATGTGGCAATGACGGCATGGAACTTGCTCGATCACGGATGGAGCCGGTCGCCGAGCCGAAGAAGGCAATGTGTCCGGCATCGACTAATCCACCGATCGAGGTGCAGCCGTGCGCTCAGTCGCCCTGACTCGCCAAGCTTTTCCGTTCGCACTAGCGTTACTCGCCGGTGCTCTTCTCACTTACACGCCTGCGCGGGGAGTCACGCTCGGCAATATTTCGTCGCATTCCGCGCTCGGCCAGCCATTGCGCGTGGTGATTCCCGTCATGCTGACGAGTGGCGAGACGCTGAACAATGCGTGCGTCAAACTTGTCGCGGACAATACGTCAGACGCACCGCAGATCACGACGGGAAGGGTCAGTCTTGAACAAGCCACGACCAGGCCGCGATTGGTGATTACGACGGCGAGTGTGGTCAACGAACCGGCAATCCGTCTCGCGGTGCAGGCAGGATGCGGCAGCACGTCGCGTCGCGATTATGTTTTGTTACTCGATCCAGCCGCACTCGAATCGAAAACGCCAATGGCGGTCGCTGAGGCCGACGAACCCGTATGGTTGAGTCGACCGGTGGAACGCGCGAGCTCGCATCCAAGCGCTAATCCGAATCGGATCGCAAGCACACGCCCGGAGCCAACCCCTCCTCTGCGTCTTTCTTCGTGGGGCACGCCAGTTGCGACAGGGCCTGTGACTGCCGAGCGTCCCGCGGCGGAAATTTCGCCGGCGCTCAAACCCATCGAAACCAAGGCGCCCGAGTCCATCGTGGCTTCAGCACCTCCGCCAGCGTCTGCGCCGCCACAATTCGTCACGATGATGGGCGCGAGCGGCGCCTTCATTCCCGAGGCCGCTGCGGCGCCGCTGACGCCACGTATCGCGCCCTCGACTTCGTTGCGCCAGACGACAACTCCGCGGTCGATTCCGCTGGTCTCTAATCCGCAGTCCCAGTTTTCTTCAGGCATGACCCTTTGGCGGCAGACCTGGCAGTATGTAGTAGTTGCAGGAGTCGCCGCGATCATGCTCGCCTTCGCTGCCTTTGTCGTGCGGCGGCGCTCCAGATTGGCGTCGACGTGGTTCACCACAAAGGATCAAATGTCGCTCAAAGGGGAAACCGAGGCCGGGCCGGCACCCGTGACCTTTGCTCACTTTGGACAGATGACCGAGCCGGCGTCGATCCGACCGCGCGCACCAATCGAGTTGCCCGAACTATCGCCTGATGACAGCGCGGCGACCACGGAGTTGGACACGCTGCTGCACGACATCCAATCCGACATGGTCGACGAGCAAACGGTCAAGGACGCGTGGAAAGCGGCCGCGACTGATGCAGCCATGGATCCCGGGACCGACTCAATCCTGAGAGCGATCGCCGCTGCTGAACGCGATCTCGAGATCGGGACGCGCGAGCCGGCGCAGTTCACAATGGATACGACGCTGGACGAGTTGTTGACGGTCCCGAACAAGCAGACCAAGGCTCGCTGAAGGCCCGTCCGCCTCGCATCCGCGACACGAAACGGGCGAATTATGCGCGGGGAGCCTCATCCGCTCTCGATCGCCGGTGCTTCAACCATTTGCGCGCGGCCGTGGCGGCTCGCCCGCCACGCGCGCGCCGAAAGAATCGCGAGACCGAAACCGATGCTGGCGATGCCCCGCCATTCCGCCGCCGCGATGTGCTCTCCGAATATCGCCATCGAAGAGAGCAATGCGATCACCGGAATGGCGAACATGTTGAGCGACGCAGTGCCCGCGGGTAGCACGCCCAGTATCGCGGTCCACAGTACGAAACCCGCGCCGGTGGCGATCACGCCAGCGTAAATGATCGCCATCATGTAGATGCCATTCCATTGTGCTGGAGGAAGAGGGAACAGCAACGGAATGAAGAGGATCGGCACAATCCCGGTGACCATCTGCCATGCGATCAAGTTGAGCATGTCGAGCTGATAGCGACGTACGTAGTATTTGGTCGCGACCGTACCCGCCGCCCATCCGAAGCCCGACAGCGCCGCCCACAGCTTGGGCTGCAGTTCGCCCTGCCAATGCCATGGCTCGACGACCAGCACCAGCCCGACCAGCGCAAAGCCCACCGCAAACCACTCGCTTCCGCGCACGCGCTCGTGCAGCACCGGCCATGCCATCAGCATCGTCCAGAAGGGCATGGTGAACACCAGCACTGCGGTGCGTCCTGCGCCGCCGCCTGCGAGCGCCATGGTCGTCGCGGCGAAATTGATCGTCGTCTGAAAGAAGCCGGTCACGATGATCGCGATCCAGGATTGCGGCTTCATGGGCTGTCGCTGCCAAACCATGACCGCGAACAGCAATGCGATCGCTACCAGCGTTCGTTCGATGTTGTAGGTAACCGGATGCGCGTATTGCAGACCGAATTTCATCGCGATCCAGTTGAGTCCCCAGATCAGCGTGAGGAAGGCGAGCGCGATGTAGGCCCCGCGCCGCGTGTGGAGCGCGATCCGTCGCGGCATTAGCGCCGCGGCTCGGCGAGGAAAGCCTCGATCACTTCGGCCACGGCGTCCGGCCGGTCCAGGTGCAGCATGTGCCCTGCGTCGGCGATGGTGGCGAATCTTGCATTCGGCACGTTGTCGAGCCGTGCGCGAATGCTTGCCAGGCTGTCGGTCGCGGCCTCACCCTCAGGATGCGCGCCCAGCCACTTGGGAATGAACGATTCTGTCGCCGCGACCCATAGCACGGGCGATGTGATGCGCTTCCATATCGCCAGCACTTCTTCCATGCGGTACACCGTCGGAAACGGAAGCTTGTGTCGAGGATCGGAGTTGAGCCGCGCAGTGCCGTCGGCTGCCACGCTCGCCCAATGCGAGGCAAGAAACTGCGCCTTGTCGCGCGAGAGCCGCGGGCTGTTCCTCTGCAGTTGATCGGCAACCGCGTCCAGGTCGCGATACGGCCGGAATGCCGGTGGACTTTTGAGTGCGTCGAGCCATTTCACGAACTTTTGAGCTGCGATGTCCGGTTCTTCCGCCGGAATGCCGAAGCCTTCAAGCGAGACAACGCCGCCGACCCGCTGAGCTCGTATTCCGGCATAGAGCATGACCACGTTGCCGCCGAGACTGTGGCCAACGAGAAGCACCTTCTCTCCTGGTGCGAAGTGATCGAGAAGCGCGTCGAGATCCGCGATGTAATCGGCGAACCAATAGCCGTCGTCCGACCATTGGCTGAGTCCGAACCCGCGCCAGTCCGGCGCGATAACGTGCCACTCACGCTTGAGCTCATCAATTAAGAACTGGAACGAAGCTCCGACGTCCATCCAGCCGTGGTGCATAAACAGCTTCGGCGCTTCGGCGTCGCCCCAGGATCGGACGTGATAACGCAAGCCTCGGACGGGAACGAACAGCGACGACGAAGACTTCAAGGACTCAGCGTATCTTGCACAACGCGAAGCCGTCCTGCCAGCCGGTGCGGTACTGACCGTCGCTTTTGAAACGCGACGCATCCTTGTACTCCACCGTTCCGATGCTCGCGCAGCCGTCGGAGTAGCCCTGCCGATACGGCAGCGGAAATCCCTGGAGGTTGATGTTCGCAGACGGATTGGGATTGGTTGTCGGCGGCGCTTGCGGCTTCTGCGGCTCGGGAGTCGCAGGCACTCCGCCGGGCGTCGGCCCTGCGGGAGGCGGCGCGGCGCATGCCGCGACCAGCAGTGCGAAAATCGCGCACGAGAAGTTGAGCGAACGAGTCGTTATCGTCGGCAAGGCGTCGGTGACGTCAGGCTAAAACGCGTAAAATTCTACACCATGCACGGTCCCGCTCCCGTCCGTTTCGTCCATCTGCGACTGCATAGCGAGTATTCGATCGTCGACGGCATGGTTCGCGTCGACGACGCAGTTGCTGCGGCCACTGCAGACGGCATGCCGGCGCTCGCGCTCACCGACCTCAGCAACGTTTTTGGGATGGTCAAATTCTACGTGGCGGCGCGCAGCCGTGGGATAAAGCCGATCATTGGTTGCGATGCGTGGCTCACGCACGACACGGAGCGCGATGTGCCGCATCGGCTGTTGCTGCTGTGCCAGTCGCGCGAAGGCTATCTCAAGCTTGCCGACTGGGTCACCCGCGCCTACCGCAGCAATCAGCATCGTGGTCGCGCCGAATTGAAAAAAGAGTGGTTCGCCGAAGGTACCGCGGGCCTGATCGCGCTCTCGGGTTTTTCCTCAGGCGACGTCGGGCAGGCGATGGTTCAGGGCAACGACAGCGGCGCGCAAAAAGCGGCCTTGGCCTGGGCGAATCTTTTTCCCGACCGCTATTACCTCGAAGTGCAGCGCGCCGGCCATTCCGATGACGAGGCACTGACGGCGGCGACGGTGCGCCTTGCCGCCAGCGTCGGACTTCCCGTTGTCGCGACACATCCAGTGCAGTTCTTACGTCGCGAGGAATTCCGCGCTCACGAAGCGCGTGTCTGCATCGCCGAAGGTCACGTGCTGGCCGATCAAGCCGAGATGGCAGAACGCTTCGCTGATTTGCCTGACGCGCTCGCCAACAGTGTAGTGCTCGCCAGGCGCTGCAGTCTTACGGTTCCGGTCGGCAAGAACTATCTTCCGGCCTTTCCCACACCGCCGCAGGTTACCCTCGAGCAGCACCTCAGGGACGAAGCTGCTGCCGGCCTGGAGCGCCGGCTCGCCGTGCAATATCCGGATGCGGCGCAGCGAGAGTCACAGCGCAGCGAGTACGTCGCGCGGCTCGAATTCGAGGTCAAGACCATCATCCAGATGGGTTACGCCGGCTACTTCCTGATCGTCGCCGACTTCATCAACTGGGCGAAGAAAAACGGCGTCCCGGTAGGTCCAGGCAGAGGCTCCGGTGCAGGCTCTCTAGTGGCGTATTCGCTGGGGATTACCGATCTCGATCCGTTGCGCTATACGCTGCTTTTCGAGCGCTTTTTGAACCCGGAACGCGTTTCGATGCCCGACTTCGACATCGATTTCTGTCAGGACGGACGCGATCGAGTCATCGAATATGTCAAGCAGAAATACGGAGCCGAATCCGTGTCGCAGATCGCGACCTTCGGCACGCTGGCTGCGCGCGCGGTAGTACGCGACGTGGGACGTGTCCTCGATCTGCCGTACAGCTTCTGCGACGGCATCGCCAAACTGATCCCGTTCCAGCCTGGGCGCACCGTAACGCTCAAGCGCCGCAGCGCCGAGCCGCAGCCGAACGTCGTTTATGCACGAGAGGTCGAGCCGCTGCTCAATGAACGCGAAGCGGCCGAGGAAGAGGTGCGCGAGCTGTTGTCCCTCGCCGAGCAGCTCGAAGGCCTGCCGCGCAATGTCGGTATGCATGCCGGCGGCGTGCTGATCGCTCCGGGAAAACTCACCGAGTTCTGTCCACTGTACACTCAGCCCGGTGCGGACGCGCCGGTGTCGCAATTCGACAAGGATGACGTCGAGCTGGTTGGTTTGGTGAAGTTCGACTTCCTCGGACTCACTACGCTGACTATCCTGGACTGGACCCTGCGCTACGTGAAGATGCTCGATCCCGCGTCGACCCTCACGCTGGAGAGCCTTCCTCTCGACGACCGCGCCGCCTACGACATTTTCAGGACCGACGCTACCGGGATCTTCCAGTTTGAATCGCGGGGCATGCGCGACTTGTTGCAGCAGGCGCCGCCCAAGCGCTTCGAAGACGTGGTCGCGTTGGTGGCTCTGTTCCGTCCCGGCCCCATGGAGCTCATTCCCGATTACGTGCGCAGAAAACAAGGTGTCGAGCGCGTTGACTATCTCGACCCGCGGCTCGAGCCCATTCTCGCACCGACCTACGGTGTGATGGTCTATCAGGAACAGGTGATGCAGATCGCTCAGTCGATCGGCGGCTACACGCTGGGCGGTGCCGACCTGTTGCGGCGGGCCATGGGGAAAAAGCTGCCGGAGGAGATGGCGAAGCATCGGCAGGGCTTTGTGTCCGGCGCAATGGACCGAGGGCTATCGAGCGCAAAGGCGACGCAGCTCTTCGATCAGATGGAGAAATTCGCCGGCTACGGCTTCAACAAGTCGCACGCCGCGGCGTATGCGCTGATTGCGTATCAGACAGCGTATTTCAAGGCGCATCATCCCGCGCCTTTCATGGCTGCGAACTTAACGCTCGTGATGGACGACACCGACAAGGTCCGGCATTTTCGCGACAATGCGCATGCGATCGGACTCACGGTGCTGCCGCCCAATGTCAACGCGTCGAATTACCGTTTCGAACCCGTTGACGACAAGCAGATCCGCTACGGTCTCGGTGGCATCAAGGGCACCGGCCAGGCGGCGATCGAATCGATCGTGGCCGCGCGTCAGAGCGGCGGGCCGTTCAAGAACCTGTTCGACTTTTGCAGCCGTGTCGACAAGCGCCTGGTGAACCGCCGCGCAGTCGAGGCACTGATACGCTCAGGTGCATTCGATGCCGTTGATGCACGGCGTGCGAGTCTCATGGCGGCGGTCGGAGCTGCGCTCGACCACGCCGAACAGAGCGCGCGTGCCGCAGCGCAAGTCTCGCTGTTCGGCAGTGACAGTGGCTCGGACTTAGACGGAGCGCCGGCGCTCAACATCGTGCGCGAATGGAGCGAAAGCGAGCGGCTCAGCCACGAAAAAGCAAGCCTGGGTTTTTATCTGTCGGGACACCCGTATCGGGCGGTTGCCGCGGAGCTTTCACGACTCGTGCAGCAAAGCCTCGGTGGCCTTGCGCCGACAACACAGACGCTGCGCATCGCCGGCGTGGTATCGGCGTTGCGCACTCAGACTTCGCGTCGCGGCAAGATGGCTTTCGTCACGCTGGACGACGGCAAGGATCAGGTCGAGGTTGCGGTATTCAACGAGGCTTTCGACGCCAACCGCCACCTGCTGCGGGAAGATGCCTTGCTGGTCGCCGAGGTGCGAGTGCAACAGCGCATGAACGACGACGGCCAGTTGCAGGGCCTGAGGGTCGTCGCCGAAACGTTGTACGACCTCCCCGCGGCGCGCAGGAAATGGGCGCGCGCGCTCCGGCTGGCATGCAACGGCTCTAGCTCCTCGCAACAACTGCTGGCGCTGATCGAGCCCTTCAAGAGCGGCACTTGTCCGATCACCATCCGTTATCAGAACGCCGCGGCCGGCGGCGACATCGAGCTCGGAGACGCGTGGTGCGTCAATCTCGATGACCGCCTTCTCGGAAGCTTGCGCGAGTGGCTGACCTCCGACAACGTGCAGGTCGTGTATTGATGCAGTTTGCCCCGTCGACGATCGAGCCGGCCCGCTGCAGCGCGAGGCTACTCGTTTGCCGTGGCACAGCTCCGCCGAGCAGTATGCTTCGACTTGCCGATCAGGGGATTCGCTAGTGGACCGACGGAAGTTTGTAGGTTTGGTCGCGCTTGGCGGCATGCTTCGGCCGCTTGCGGGATATGCACAACAGCGGGCGAAAGTTCCGCGGATTGGGGTCTTGGCAATCGTACCCCTGCAGTCTCCTGGAATGCAGGCATTAGTCGACGCCCTCGAGCAGGGACTCCGGGACCGCGGCTACATCGACGGCAAGACTGTCCTCATCGAGTACCGATCGGCAGGCGGGAAGTTCGAGCAGTTCCCCAATCTCGCGGGCGAGCTGATAGCACTCAACGTCGATGTGATCGTCGTGGGGACGTCGCGTGCCGCCCGCATTGTACGGCAGGCCACCACAACGATCCCCATTGTCGCGGTGGCCATGGGCGATCCGGTCGAGGATGGGCTGGCAGCCAGCCTTGCGCGCCCTGGCGGGAATGTGACCGGCCTGACGTATATTGGCGCCGAGTTGGTCGCTAAGCGCCTGGCCCTTCTTAGGGAGATGCTTCCCAGTGCTTCCCGAGTTGCGGTTCTTTTGCAAGCTGGCGAGAGCCAACGGGAGACCAACGAAATGCTGGCCGAGGCAGAGATTGTGGCACGAGCGATGAGCGTCCAGCTTCAAGTCGTCGGCGTACGGGGCACCGATGATCTGGACTCTGCATTCTCTGCAATGGCCCAGAAGCGTACCGACGCGCTCGTGGTGTCCCAGAACAGCGGTCTGCTCTTCGCCGAGCGACAACGAATTGTCGACCTCGCGGCAAAATACCGGCTGCCGTCGATCTACTACGCGAGGGAGTTTGTGGCAGCGGGCGGCCTCATTTCCTATGGATCGAGCGCTGCCGACTTATTCAAGCGCGCCGCCTTCTATATCGACAGGATTCTCAAAGGTGCGAAGCCCGGCGACCTGCCCATCGAGCAGCCAACCAAGTTCGAGCTCGTCATCAACTTGCAGACAGCTAAAGCGCTACGCCTCGCGATTCCGCAATCTTTGCTGCTGCGTGCAGATGAGGTGATCCAACAATAAAGGAGACGCAGCGCAAACCCGCTTACCGATTCAAAGCGCCTGGGCGATCTCCGCATCGGTGAGGACGGGCGCGACCCTGACATCCATCAGGTCGGTCCACTGTGAGCTGAACTTCCACAGTGCGCCGGCATTGTCGGTCTCAAACAACGAAAATCCGTTCATCCCACCAACTTCGACCCAGCGACCGAGCACTTTGAGATCCGGTGCTGGCTTGGGATCCTCGGTCTTGAAGCGGGTCAGCGCCCTTTCGAAGTTCTCGGGTTTGACGCTCCACGTCACCATGTATTTCATCGCTGTCCTCCCCTCTTAACATTTCGAGTCTTACAGTACCGACGCCGGCAGCCGCGTTACCAGTATCGAAAATGTACGCATTGACAACTGGTTGGTCAAATCCGGCGGCAGGCGATCTACAATGGGTCAGGGCCGAAGCCATCCGTTCGTTTCGTCATGGCGGCCGCGCGCGGCATGGCCGGCTCGCTGCCACCGATAGGGGGATCGGGATGAACCGACGCAGATTTGTGACTTCCGTTGCTCTTGGCTATGTTATTGCGCCGCTCGTCGCACGCGCACAGCAAGCAGAGAGACTCTCGCGGCTGGGGGTCCTGTCGCCCAAGCTTCGAGTCTACCGAAAAGCAAGCAATTCTCGATCGATCGATTGCA
>VBCY01000070.1 GCA_005882995.1 Betaproteobacteria bacterium | reverse complement strand
GGCCATGCCAGAATGCCCAGCGGGAATCGCGAGATCGAAAAAGTTCCCGGCCACACCTCCTCGACAACAGCCCCGAGGCGGCTTTAGCGTGCAGTCTTCAGCATCGTGCAATCGCCCTGTTCGATAGGCCTGAACGCCTCCTCGGCCGGCAAAGTAGATACGATCTCGTAGTAGTCCCACGGGCCGCGCGACTGCGTCGGAGTCTTCACCCTTGCAAGGTACAGATCATGGATGACTCGACCGTCAGCACGGATTTTGCTATTGGAAAACAGCGGATCCTGGAACGGCAGTCGCTTCATCTCGGCAACAACGGTGCGCCCGTCCGTCGAATTGATGGACACGGCTGCTCTGAGATAGGCCAGCACCGTTGAATAGACACCAGCTTGGTCCATGCTCGGCATCTTGCCGCGGTTCTTTGCGGCAAACCGCTTGCTCCACGCACGCGTGCTATCGTTTAGATCCCAATAGAATGCCGTGGTCAGGAGCAGACCTTGCGCGGATTTCAGACCTAGTGCGTGTACGTCATCGATGAACATGAACAACGCTGCAACTTTCTGCTTGCCGTCACGGCCGACCCCGAATTCAGCCGCCTGTTTGATGCTGTTGATCGTATCGCCACCGACATTGGCCAGACCTATGACCTTGGCATTCGACGCTTGAGCGGTCAGAAGAAACGAGGAAAAGTCTGCCGAATTGAGAGGATGCCTGGCCGAACCGATAACTTTGCCGCCGTTCGCCTCGATTACACGCTTCGCTTCGCCCTCGAGCGAATGTCCGAAGACGAAATCAGCGGTCAAAAAGAACCAGCTATCGCCCCCATCGGCCCAGGTGTCGATTACCCATTGTATGGTGTTGGGCGAGCAGACGCGGCCCGTCAGGTCGGGCGTCGCAGCACTGGATGGAAGGAAGGCGACGCTGCTATCGCGAAACAATTCATTGAGCGCGAGCGCGACAGCGGACTGCGGCACGTCCACCACGGCATCCACCTTGTCGACGTCTTTCCAGCGGCGCGCGATCAGCGTACCAACATCGGCCTTGTTCTGGTGATCGGCCGCAATGATTTCGATACTGAGCTTGTTATTTGGGTTCGAGCTGCGGAAGTCGTCGACCGCGAGCTCCGCGGCAGTCACCGAGCCGCGGCCCGTGATGTCCGCGAACAAGCTGGATTGATCGTTCAGTACGCCAATCTTGATCTTATTGGCGACAATTTCGGCGCGACCAGGTTGCGCGACAAGCCCCATCGCAAACACAGCGACGGTGAAGATGAAGGTGCGGACATTTGTCATAGAAGAACCTACCAGATTGACGAAGACGCAATGATGAAGATTCCGGCGGAGATACCGCCGCTACTGTTGCGCGACCGCGGCTTCACGCAGCAAGCCGAAAGCTTGCAGGACGGGTCGGTCGCTATAGGAGAACAGCACGGCCTCACCCCCCTCGCTCGCATGCTCGTGGGTCACCCACGATGGCACGACGAACGTATCGCCCTCTTCCCATGGGAAGTGCTGCCCGCCGATGATGCTGTATCCGGCGCCTTCAGCGACATGATAAACCGTGCTCGATGTGTGCCGGTGAGCCTTTGTGTGTTCGCCCTTGCGCAGCAGTTGCAGAAAGGCCGACATAGTTGGGATCGTCGAGCCGCCCGACGACGGATTCGTGTATTCCATCAGAATCCCATCATAGGGGCTGCCGACATCCTCTCTCAGGTGATGCAAGGCGTCGCGTGACTTCGTCCAGCGATAGTTCAGTAACGGTGTATTTTCGCCGTCCACGGCTTCCCACGTCGGTCGCAGGTTGCGGCTCCATCGATATTGGGAATCATCTGCCCGCTTGGTGACGGGCTGACTTTCTTCGCCGAAGTCCTCGAAGAAATTCGCATCAAGAATGTTGACAAAGGGGATGTCGAGGCCGTCGAGCCACATCACCGGCTTGTCGGACGCGCTGCCATGATCGTGCCATGCCATCTTCGGCGTCGTGACGTAGTCGCCCTTGCTCATGATGGTGCGTTCACCGTTCACGGTCGTATAGGCGCCCTCGCCTTCGATGACAAAGCGCTGCGCGGACGGCGTGTGGCGATGGGATCCGGCGACCTCTCCCGGCAAGACCATCTGAATGCCCGCGTAGATGCAGCCGACCGTGCGCAGGGTGCGCGACTCGAAGGCCGGATTGATCAACATCAGGACGCGGCGCTCCGCTTCCTGCGCCGTAACCAGGTCGCCGGCGCGCAGGATGCGCGGCCGCATTTCTCGCCACTTCCAGATGAACGGAACGCTCTGGACGCTCGGTTCCGTCTGGACGATGGCGGATCGGGCGTTCCAGAGAGCTTCGACATTCTGGCTTTGAATGTCGCGGTAGAACTCATCGCGTTGATCGGTGAGGCTGTTCGATAGTTCCGAAGCAGGCAACGCGTTCGCCATGGCATCCTCCACTCAATATTGACTGAATACATATTATCTTTTCGTGATGATGTCCATCCCTTTCCAGCAGCCCGGGACGGAGGGCTCACAGCCTACCCATAAATGTCCAATCCCTGGTTCCGTCGAAATTCTAACAAGTAATTGATATTTAAAGAGTATATTCGCTAGATACCCAAAGATCGTGCCGGCCTACGCTCCGCAGTGAGGGGCAAGCTTCTAGCAAATAATTGCTATCCGCCCTCCGTACATCGTATGTATTCTGTCAAATAGGCGAGGAGATGCCGATGAACGGGAAGCCAATACTCATCTCAGGCGGGGGTCTCGGAGGTCTGACAACCGCTCTCGCGCTCGGTCAACGCGGGCATGCCGTGTGCGTATTGGAGCAGGCACCACAGTTCGGCGCCATCGGGTACGGCATCCAACTCGGTCCCAACGTTCTTTCGGTATTCGACGGGCTCGGCCTTTCTCAGGCAGTGACGGAGGCGGCCCATCATCCGCCGGCCATTTTGATGCTTGATGCGCGCGACGGCAGTGAAATAGTCCGCATCTCGACCGGGGACCAGTTCCGCAGTCGTTTCGGACACCCCTATCTCGTGATCCACCGCATCGA
>VBCY01000455.1 GCA_005882995.1 Betaproteobacteria bacterium | reverse complement strand
TCACGACACTCATCTCGGTGCAATTGGCGATGGCCGGTTATGACGAGCTCGCCGAGTTGCGCTCCGCCGACCCATTGCTGAAGCGCATCGCCGCCAGCTATGGACCGTTGCGCCACGATGTGCCGTTCTACAGCGTACACATGTACGATCAGACTTTGCCGTATTATCTCGGCCGCACGGTGACGCAGGTCGAGCACCCCGACGAGCTGGCGATGGGACTCGCGAGCGAACCGGAGAAGGGCGTCGCGACGCTCGCCGAATGGCGCCGCCGCTGGGAACGAGCCGACCAGGCCTATGCCATCATGCAACCCGAAGAATACGCAAGACTCAAACGCGACGGCTGGCCGATGCGTGAAGTCGGGCGCGACACGCGACGAGTGATCGTCTCGCGACGCTAGTCGCCTAGGGCCGGCCCTAATGACCTTCACCGCATTCTCATTTCTTTTCACGGGTGTGCTGCTCAATGCGGCGGCGCAGCTTCTGCTCATTCATCGCCGGCATCGTTTGCTACGTAGTGAGCCTCATCGTGTGGATCCTCGGCCTGTCACGCGTCCCGGTGTCGGTCGCCTATCCGCTGTTGTCGCTGGGATACGTGATCAATGCAATCGCCGCGCACTACCTGCTCGGCGAAACGGTGACCGCAGGCCGCTGGGTTGGTATCGCATTCATCATCCTCGGCGTATGGCTGGTCGCGCGCTCATGATTGGAGAGCTCAAATTCGCCGGCCCGGAGCTCGACGAGGCAACCATCGACGGCGTCGCTGAAGTGTTGCGCTCGGGGCAACTCTCCAGCGGTCCGTGGGTGCGGCGACTGGAGGCTGACCTCTCGGCCTTCTGTGGGGGCCGACCGGTCCGCGTTTTGTCGTCGGCCACCGCGGCGGTCGAGGTCGCGCTACAGCTTGCCGGCATCGGACCCGGCGATGAGGTCATCACGTCCGCATCGAGCTTCTTCACCGTCCTGAACATGATCGTCAAGGTGGGCGCCAAGCCCATCTTTGTCGAATGCGATCTCGTCACGCGCAACATCGATCTGGCGCAGGTCGAAGCGGCGATCACGTCTGCGACTCGCGCGATCATGCCGACCCACTATCCCGGAGCGCTGGTCGACATGGACGCGCTCTACGGCCTTGCACGCCGGCACGGGCTGCGGGTAATCGAAGACGCCGCGCTGGTCATCGGCTCTCGCTGGAAAGGCAGTAACATCGGCGCCTTCGGTGACCTGGTGACCTTCAGCTTTCATCCGAACAAGAACATCACGTCGATCGAAGGAGGTGCGCTCGTCGTCACCGACGAGAGCGAAGCGCGCCGCGCCGAAGCGCTTCGCTTCCATGGCATCACCTATCTTCCCGATCGCACGCGCGACGTCGCTTTCCCCGGCGGCAAATTCAACCTGCCCGATGTCAACGCCCGTATCGGTTGCGCACAGCTCGAGCGGCTTCCGGAATTTCTGACCAAGCGCCGCCGTTTGGTAGACCGCTACTTCCAGCGTCTCACGAGCGATCCGCCCTGCGTGCTGCCTCCCCGGCCGCAGTCACGCAGCGACGATGATTACAGCTGGAACATGTTCTGCATCCTTCTGCCACTGGAAAGAATGAACATGAACCGCCGGCAGTTCCGCGACGCACTCGAAGCGCGCGGCATCGCGACCGGAATGTCGTACGAGGCGCTGCACCTCTGCACGCTGGGACGACAGCACGGCGGTCGTGAGGGACGCTTTCCGAACGCCGAGCGCATTGCGCGCGAGACGGTAACGCTGCCCCTGCACACCGGCATGAGCGAGGCTGATGTCGACCGGGTGTGCAGCGCCGTGATTGAAGTCATCGCAGGCTCGCGCCGATGAACAACTTGGCGCCACGCGTGTCGGTCGTGATTCCCGTGTACAACGAGGAAGCGGGGCTCAAGGCGTTGTTCGATCGTCTTTATCCCGCGCTCGACCGACTGGGCATCGCCTACGAAGTCATCTTCGTCAACGACGGCAGCCGTGACCGCTCCGCGGCGATCTTGAAAGACCAATACCTGCGTCGGCCCGACGTGACCCGCGTCATCCTGTTCAATGCCAACTACGGCCAGCACCTTGCGATTGTCGCCGGGTTCGAGCATTGCCGCGGCGAGCGCATCGTGACCCTCGATGCGGATCTGCAGAACCCACCCGAGGAAATTGAAAAGCTGCTCGCTGCCATGGACGCCGGGCACGACTACGTCGGCGGCATCCGGAGCGCCCGCAAGGACGTCTGGTGGCGAAACCTCGCTTCCAGGGCGATGAACCACTTGCGCGAGCGGATAACCCGCATCAAGATGACCGATCAGGGTTGCATGCTGCGAGCTTACGGTCGCGACATCGTGCGCGCCATCGTCGCTTCACGTGAGGTCAGCACCTACATCCCTGCGCTCGCCTGCACCTTCGCCTATAGCCCGACCGAGATCGAGGTAGCGCACGCCGAGCGCGCTGCCGGCGAATCGAAATATTCCCTCTACAAGCTGATCCGGCTCAATTTCGATCTCATTACCGGGTTTTCGCTGGTGCCCCTGCAGCTTTTTTCGATGTTCGGGATGATCGTATCCGCCACGGCCCTCGTGACCTATCTGATTGTCATCGTCGACCGGCTGATCATTGCCGGCTGGCGTGAAGGCTTTGCCACGCTATGGGATCGCGACATCCTTGCGTTTTTCCTGATCGGCATGCTGGTCTTCGGTTTGGGGTTGATCGGCGAGTACGTCGGGCGGATCTACCAGCAAGTTCGTGATCGACCGCGGTTCATGATTCAGGCAGTGCTCGAAGGAAGCGAAATCGTGACTCCGCAAAGCGTTTCCGCTGCGCAGTTGACCGAGATGACAGTGGATGCAAAGCTGGGGCTTTGATCGGCATTGCTTCCCGTCTTGCGCGTGTCCGGGCGTGTCGTGTGCTCGGTAGTCGAAGAGCTTCGCGCCTGATATGACTCGCAGCGTCGTCTTTGCCTATCACAATATCGGTGTGCGCTGCCTGCGCGTCTTGCTTGCGCACGATGTCGATATCCCGCTCGTTGTCACCCATGAGGACAATCCGAGCGAGAAGATATGGTTCCAGAGCGTCGCCGCGGTAGCCCGCGAATGTGATCTACCTTGCATCGCACCGAAGGACCCTGATAGCCCGGCGGTCGTTGCGCAAGTCGCTGCCTGCCAGCCGGACTTCATCTTCTCCTTTTATTATCGGCACATGATCTCGCCGTCGCTGCTCGCATTGGCCCGCCGAGGCGCTCTCAACATGCACGGATCGATGCTGCCCAAATATCGCGGACGAGTCCCCGTGAACTGGGCCATCATCCATGGTGAGACCGAGACCGGCGCGACGCTGCATTACATGGTGGAAAAACCGGACGCGGGTGACATCATCGCGCAAAGCGCCGTCCCGATACTCCCCGACGACACGGCGAAGGAAGTCTTCGACAAAGTGACCGTTGCCGCCGAGCTCACTCTCGATCGTATACTTCCCGCGCTCGTTGCCGGCAGCGCTCCGCGCATGCCTCAAGACGCAAGCCGCGCAACCTACTTTGGCGGCCGCAAGCCGGAAGATGGAATCATCGACTGGTCGCAGAACGCAGCGGCGATCCACAACCTGGTTCGCGCGCTCGCACCGCCCTATCCGGGCGCTCGGACACTTCTTTCCGGAACACCGTTGCGGCTGCTGCGTACACGAATCCTCGACGCATTCTGCAGACAGGGGCCCGCGATGGCCGTAGAAGGTGGCCGCATCGTTGCGTACTGTGGCGGCGGCGGCAAGCTGGGGGTGCTCGAGCTCGAGGTCGACGGGCAGTCGGTGGATGCCGGTGGTTTCCAACAGCGTTTAGGATCGCAGCGCGTGCCCGCAACATGACATTCTTCTCGTTCTGGAACAACCCCGTGCCGGAAGGATTCGGCAAGAGCCGGATCGAGGCGCTCGCCGACGGGATTTTCTCGGTGGCGATGACGCTGCTGGTGCTGGAAATCAAGCTTCCCCCCGCAGAGTCGCTGCCAAGCCACGGAGATCTTGTGCACCGGCTGCTTGCCCTGGAGAGCACCCTGACCATATACGTGATCAGTTTCCTTCTTCTAGGCATGTTCTGGATCAGTCATCACTATCAGTTCCATTTCGTCCAGCGCACCGACCGTGCGCTGCTTTGGTTCAATCTGCTTCTGCTGCTTTGCGCGACGACCATTCCCTTCTCCACCGCGCTGCTCGGACAGCATGCGGATCTTTGGCTGCCATTTTTGATCTACAGCGTGAATCTGCTGCTGCTGATATTTTTTCTCTACCTGCACATCGATTATCTTGCCAGGCACCCGGAGCTGGCATCGCCAAGCCTGACGCCGGCGGTGGTTCGCTCCTTCAAAGCTCGCCAACTGCTGTTCGCAATGGTACCGGTGCTATCGGCTGTCGTTGCGTTTTACAGCTCTCGTCCTGCCCTGTATCTTTACCTGCTGCTTGCACCGCTGCACTTCCTGCCGAGCAGCGGCGTTCAAAAGAGGCGCGCTGAAGAAGACAAATCCTCATGAAAAAGATACTCATCCTCGGCGTAAATGGTTTTATCGGCCATCACCTCTCCCAGCGGATCATCGCCGCGACCGACTGGGAGATCTACGGGATGGACATGCAGACCGACCGCATCGCCGATCTCATCGCGGAGAAGCGCTTTCGCTTCTTTGAAGGCGACATCACCATCAACAAGGAGTGGATCGAGTACCACATCAAGAAATGCGATACTGAGCTGACGCTGGTCGCCATCGCCACGCCGGCTACTTACGTGCGCGAACCGCTGCGCGTGTTCGAGCTCGATTTCGAAGCGAATCTGCCCATTGTGCGCGCCTGCGTGCGGCATAAAAAGCGCGTCGTGTTTCCATCGACCTCGGAAGTCTACGGAATGTCGGCCGATGCCGAGTTCGACCCCGAGAACTCGGAGCTGGTGCTGGGACCCATCAACAAGCCGAGGTGGATTTATGCCTGCGCCAAGCAGCTGATGGATCGCGTGATCCACGCCTACGGCATGCAGGATGGCCTCGATTACACGCTGTTCCGCCCCTTCAACTGGATTGGCTCCGGGCTCGATTCCATCAACACGGCAAAAGAGGGCAGCTCGCGCGTCATCACCCAGTTCCTCGGCCACATCCTCCGCGGCGAACCGATCAAGCTGGTCGACGGCGGCACGCAGAAGCGCGCCTTCACCTATATCGACGATGGCATTACAGCGCTGGTGCGGATCATCGCCAACGAAAACGGCATCGCAAGCGGCAAGATCTACAACATCGGGAACCCGCGGAACAACGTCTCGGTGAAGGACCTCGCTCGCATGATGATCGATCTGGCGCTCACCTATCCCGAGTATCGCGACAGCGCAAAAGACGTCGAGCTCATCGAGACGACGGCTGATGCCTACTACGGCAAAGGCTATCAGGACGTCCAGAACCGAGTTCCGAAGATCGCCAACACCACGGCCGATCTTGGGTGGGAGCCCACGGTCAACATGGAAGAGGCGCTGAAGCGGATCTTTGATGCTTATCGGGGACAGGTGACAGAAGCGCGTCGGCTGTTTGAATGATCGTTGCGCTCAAGATCGACGTCGACACCTTGCGCGGGACGCGCGAAGGTGTGCCGAAGCTCGTCGATCTTCTGAAAATGCACGATGCCGGCGCATCGTTCTTCTTCAGCGTCGGACCCGATCGCACTGGCCGTGCGATCCGCCGCGTCTTCCGGCCAGGATTCATGCGCAAGGTCCAGCGAACATCGGTTGTCCAGCATTACGGTGTGAGAACCTTGCTCTATGGCACGCTGCTCCCGGGTCCCGACATCGGACTGCGCGCAGACGATGTGATGCGCCACGTGCGTGACGAAGGCTTCGAGGTCGGATTGCATAGCTGGGATCACACCGGATGGCAGGACGGTGTCGGCGATGCGGACGCCGCATGGACAGGCAGGCAGATGCAGCTCGGGTGCGAACGCTTTACCGAGATTTTCAAGGAAGCGCCTCTCGCTCATGCGGCCGCCGGCTGGCAGATGAACCTGCATGCGCTTCGTCTTACTCAAACCCTGGGATTCGAGTACTGCTCCGATGGTCGGGGCTCGCACCCGCATCTGCCTGTGTGGAATGCCGAGCTGATCCGCTGCCCTCAGCTTCCGACGACGCTCCCCACCCTCGATGAGCTTATAGGGACTGACGGCATCACGCCGGAGAATGTCGCCGAGCGGTTGCTGGAGCAGACTCAATCTTCCATCGATGAAGCCCACGTGTTTACGCTCCACGCGGAGCTCGAAGGCATGCGCCTCGCCTCGGTGCTCGAGCGGCTTATCGCGGGATGGAAGGCTCAGGGCTATGTGCTGACGTCGATGCGCACGCTGTACGAAAGGCTGCAGCCGCTGGCGCTGCCGCGGCACGAGGTCGGGCCTGGCAGCGTGCAGGGAAGAAGCGGCACCTTGCTCGTCCAGGGCGCGGACTTTCTGGGCGATGTCGATCTTGCCCAGGCGGCCTGAGACTGGAACCTGGAGCAGGTGCGAATGGGTTTACACGAACGGAGGCCAACAATGCCGAGCAATAAAATCGCCGATTTTTCCGTCGCCGCGACCGGCGGCACCTTCAAGCTCGCGGATCATCGCGGCCATCCGGTTGTGCTGTATTTCTACCCCAAGGACAACACTCCGGGATGTACCACCGAGGGCAGCCAGTTCCGCGATCTGCACAAGCAGTTCATCAAAGCCGGCGCAGTCGTCGCAGGAGTGTCGCGCGACAGCTTGAAGTCGCACGAGAATTTCAAGGCCAAGATGGGCTTTCCCTTCGAGCTCATTGCGGATGCCGATGAGAAGCTGTGCAAGCAGTTCGACGTGATCAAAATGAAGAATATGTACGGGCGCCAGGTGCGCGGCATCGAGCGGTCGACGTTTCTGATCGGTCCTGACGGAAAGCTCTTTCGCGAGTGGAGAAAGGTGAAGGCCGACGGCCATGCGGCCGAAGTCCTGGATGCGGTGAAGACACTTTACGACAAAAGACCTGAGCCTCGATGAGCACGCCGGCCATTAGAAGCGCCTTTTGTCGAACCGCAGAACGGCATCTTCGACCCATGCGGAAGGCTCCATGAAACCGGCAATCACGCTACGAATCGCTTCCGCTTTGGCGTTCATCCAGTACAGTGCGCACGCGTTTCTTTTTTTGTCGGCTAGACCGGCGCACGGGGCCGATGAGATCGTCGTGATCACTGCCATGAAGTCGCATGTGGCCGGGCTCAGTCGAAGCTATTGGGACTTCTATTTCGGTTACGGCCTGATGGCGATCCTCAGTGGTGTGGTCGAAGTTGTCTTGCTCTGGCTTCTTGCTGCGATCGCCAAAGAACGTCCCGGCCGCGTAAGGCCCGCCATCGCACTGTTCATCTTCGCCAATGTCGTGCATGCGCTGCTGGTCTGGAAGTATTTCGCGCTCGTCGCCCCGATGAGCTTCGACATCCTTATCGCAATGACTCTCGGCCTTGCGTTTGTGAGTTCGTCGAATCAGGTTGTGGCGAGCGGGCTGACAAGAGAATCCGGGGATACGGGCTTAAATCCCGGTCACAGCCGACGAAGCGAATGAGTCATACTTCACAAGCACCATCCAACGATCGGAAAGGATGACGCCATGCGCCAGAATAAGACTGTTCTCGGTTTCGTAATTGCCATCGCATTCGCCGCCGGAATCGTCGTGTCACCGTTCGCACAGCGCGCAATATCTCACGCGCATGCCGCGTCTGCGCCGCTGGCGCCGGCAATGGTCGACCTCGCGGGTCTCAAGCACGGCGATATTCCGACAACTCCCAATCCGGAAATGAATTCAAAGCCGCTCGTCGTGACCGACAACGCCACGGTTGCGGTTCAATCCGGCAACGTAGCCAAGCACGTCCACCCGAAGACCGACGAAATCCAGTACATCATCGAAGGGAGCGGCGCAATGTGGCTCGGGAGCGAACGCAGGGAGTTCAAGCCGGGCACGCTGATCATCATTCCCAAAGGAATGCCGCATGCGGGTACCATCGTCAGCAGTGGACCGGTCAAGGCGCTTGCGATCAAGATTCCGCCGCAACCGGCGGACGATGTCGTCTTCGTGAACTAAGCCTTCGGGGTTGTGATTGGAGCAACCGGCGTTGCGCTGACGGTCCTGTTCGGTTTCTCGGCCGGCTCCAATACGGCGGGTTGCGTATCAAATCAGCGTGGCTCACAACGGCGTTCAAACCGACGATTCACTTTCAAGAAAAGGCATCCTTCAAGTTCCGGATAATCGCCTGTTCCCTTTCCACCACAAAATCTTCGATTCCAGCGTCGGTAGGACCACAATTTCTTGTATTAAGCGGATCGACGCTCTAGCATGGAGCCGGTTCGCCAGTCATCGCAAGGAGGCCCATGGTCGAGCGCACTCTTCGTCACGCGCCGCAGGTCAATCCATCCGCCAAGACATCCACGCCCAAGCTGTTCGTCATCGACACCAATGTGTTGATGCACGATCCCACCAGCCTGTTCCGCTTCGAAGAGCATGACATCTACCTCCCGATCTTCACTCTGGAGGAACTCGACAACAACAAGAAGGGCGTTACCGAAGTTGCGCGCAACGCGCGACAGGCATCGCGCTACCTCGACGAACTGGTGACCGCCGCGAGCGCCATCAATCCGAACGGCATTGCAGAGGGGATTCCGCTCAAAGCCCAGAGCGGCGGCGCCGCTACGGGGCGGCTTTTCCTGCAGACTGAAGCGATATCGACCGCGCTTCCGTCATCCCTGGCCGGCGGCAAGGCGGACAACCAGATCATCGCAGTGGTCATGCACCTTCAGCACGAGCATCCCAAGCGCAGCGTCATCCTGGTGTCCAAGGACATCAACATGCGCATCAAGGCGCGCGCGCTGGGGATCGCCGCAGAAGATTACTTCAACGACAAGGTGCTCGAGGACACCGATCTACTCTACAGCGGCATGCGTGAGTTGCCTCCCGACTTCTGGGATCGTCATGGGAAGGCGATGGAGTCGTGGCAGCAGGCCGGGCAGACCTATTACCGCGTTACCGGACCGCTGTGCCAAAGCCTCCTGGTGAACGAGTTCGTCTATCTCGAGCCCAAAGGACCCGGCGAGACGCCGCTCTATGCACTCGTCAAGGAGATCACCGGTCGCACGGCGCTGCTGCAGACGCTGCGCGACTACACGCATCAGAAGAACAACGTGTGGGGAATCACCGCCCGCAATCGCGAGCAGAATTTCGCGCTCAACCTGCTGATGAACCCGGAAATCGATTTTGTGACCCTGCTCGGTCAAGCCGGCACCGGCAAGACGCTGCTGACGCTTGCCGCGGGTCTCATGCTCACATTGGAATTGAAGGTCTACACCGAGATCATCATGACACGCGTGACGGTTCCGGTCGGTGAGGACATCGGCTTCCTGCCGGGGACCGAGGAAGAGAAGATGAATCCCTGGATGGGCGCGCTCGAGGACAATCTGGACGTGCTCAACAAGACCGACGACGATGCCGGCGAATGGGGCCGCGCCGCAACACGCGATCTCATTCGCTCGCGCATCAAGGTCAAGTCGCTCAATTTCATGCGAGGGCGCACCTTCATCAACAAGTATCTCATCATCGACGAGGCGCAGAATCTGACGCCGAAGCAGATGAAGACGCTGATCACCCGCGCCGGGCCGGGAACCAAGGTGGTGGTGCTCGGCAACATCGCTCAGATCGACACGCCGTACCTCACCGAGGGCAGCTCGGGGCTCACCTACGTGGTCGACCGCTTCAAGGGCTGGTCACACTCGGGACACGTGACGTTGCTGCGCGGTGAGCGTTCTCGGCTCGCCGATCACGCGGCAGCGATTTTGTAGCGGCGCGACCCGTTAGTTGAGCCACTGTGCCTTGGCGCAGTGGCGCAAGCGTGTCACACCGCGCCCTCGCCACAGCTGGCTCAACCACCTAGCGTGGTTTGCAGGTTTGACCCCACCCCGGCTGACGCTACAATGCCGCCGTGAAAACGCGGCGGCGCTCGTTGCTTGGCGCTCTCTTCGGCGTGGCGACTGCGACCCTGATCGGCTGCGCGCAGCCGGCGCGTCCTGATCTCGGCCGCCTCTACCGCACCGGCTCCCAATTACCCGATGCGACACCGCTAATCGTCATCGCCGGCGCTTTCGGCTCGAAGCTGCGCGATCGAAACAGCGGTCTTGAGGTCTGGCCCGGCACTGCGACCAGGCTCTTGTTCGGCGAGTACCGCGACCTTGCGCTCGACTTCGATCCGGACACGCTGCAGGTCAAACCGGACGCGCTCGAGGCATTCGACATCACCGATGCAGCGCTGGGTCACGATTTCTACGGTCAGTTGCTCGATACCCTGCAACGCTTCGGCGGTTATGTGCGTAGCAAGCCAGGTGAGCCGGCACCTAACGGCGAGCGCCGTTACTACGTGTACGCCTACGACTGGCGTCAAGACAACGTCGAATCAGCGCGCGGGCTCGAGCGGCTGATCCAGGAAATCCGCCGCGACTACAACGACCCTTCGCTCAAGATCGACATCATCGCGCATAGCATGGGCGGATTGATCGCGCGCTACTATCTGCGCTATGGACCGGTGGAGGCACCTCGCGGGTGCGCAAGTTGATCCTGCTCGGCACGCCGAACATGGGTTCGGCGTCGTCGCTCCACGCTTTTCTCACAGGGGAACCCGTAGTCTTCAGGCGAATTCCCCAAGAAGTGCTGGCTACGATGCCGTCGGGGTACCAGCTTTTTCCTCATCCATTGGTCACCTGGCTCATCGATGTGTCGGGGAATTCCACCGACGATGATCTCTTCGACGGCAAGACCTGGCGCCGCTATCGCTGGTCGATTTTCGATCCGGTGGTCGATGCACGCATCCGCGCAGAACGTGGCGCGGACGCGACTGCGTATGTCGCAGCGCTGCAGCGCTATTTCGACTATCGACTGGAGCGGGCACGACGCTTCCTGTGGGCCATGTCAACGCCTGAGCCTTCCACGCCCATCCGCTACGTCCTCTTCGGCGGCGACTGCGCCATGACTCCGGCGAGGCTGGCCCTTGAAATGGAAGGCGAGACGCCTGTCGCCCGACTGCGTCCGGACGCCATCATCCATCCCGTGCCGGGCGTGCGCTACGATGAGTTGATGCTCGAACCCGGCGACGGCAGCGTGACCAAGCCTTCCCTGCTCGCGCGCGAGGCCCTCGATCCGACGGTTCCGCAGAGCGAGGACAGTTTCATTCCCATCGCCTATTGGTTTTTCCTGTGCGAGCACCACGCCCGGCTCACCGGCAATGTGAGCTTCCAGGACAACTTGCTGAACGTGCTGTTGACGCGAAATCTGCCCTGGGAAATGCAGCCCGCGAGCAAGTAACCGTCGGCAGGGGTCCGGGGCCGAAGGGTTTCGCCAACGGAAAGACCCGCTGCAACGTCCTCAGGGGATGACGACCGACAACGGCGGTGCAACGCGCTCCAGGGAAGTTCGCTCGGCATCCACGCCGATCCAGGCTTCGACCACGGCCGCAACGAGCATCAACAGGGCACCGACGGCATAGCCGCCGAATACGGACCATCGCGAGCCGCTGCCGATCAATTCGCCGAAAAGCCACGGCGCGAACACGCCTCCCACGGCAGTGCCGACTGAATAGAACACTGCGATCGCCAGGGCACGCAACTCGAGCGGAAAAATTTCACTCACCGTCAGGTAAGCCGAGCTCGCCGCTGCTGACGCGACAAAAAAGATGGCGCTCCACAGCGCTGTCTGGCTATAGGCGCTTAAGTCCCCGTGAGCGAAGAGCACGCCCGTTCCAAGCAGCAACAGCGCACTAACTGCGTAGGTCGTGGATATCATCACTCGGCGACCCAGCCGGTCGAAGAGCCAACCCAGCGCGAGCGGACCGAGAAAATTGGCGATTGCAAAGGGGAGCAGATACAACCCGGTCGCTGCCGCATCCACGTCGTAAAAGCGCGTCAGCACCAGTGCGTAGGTGAAAAATATCGCGTTATAGAGAAACGCCTGCGACATGATCAGCGTGAGCCCCAGGATCGACCGGCGAGGATAGTCGCGAAACATGGTGCGCATCACCACGCCCAGACCGACATGGGTGCGCGGATAGATCGTGAGCAGTTCCGCTGGACCTTCATCGGCCCGCGGAGCGGGGCCTGTCACACGCATTTCAATGGCGCCCACCACGCTTTGGGCGCGCGCGTGATGACCGTGAATGATGAGCCAGCGCGGGCTTTCGGGCACATAGCGGCGGGCGGCGAGGACGAAGAGACCCAAAATCGCGCCGATCCCGAACCCCATTCGCCAGCCCAGATCGATGGGCAGAAGCGTGGGATCGAGCAGCAGCAGCGTCGCGGCGGATCCCGCCGCCGCGCCGACCCAATAGCTTCCGTTGATGAACAGGTTGACCTGCCCTCGCACTCGCGCCGGTATCAATTCATCGATCGCAGAATTGATCGCCGCATATTCGCCGCCAATCCCGAAGCCGGTGATCCAGCGGCACGTTGCCATGCTCCAGAAGTCCCAGGAGAACGCTGTGAGAAGCGTTCCCGCCAGATACACCGCCAATGTCGCAAAAAAGAGCTTCGAGCGCCCATGGCGGTCGGTGAGATAGCCGCAGAAGAGCGCTCCCACCACGGCGCCGAAGAGGTACGCCGAACCCAGCGCACCGATGCGGCCGCCATCCAAACCGAGTGTGGCCGAGTCCTGCAGCACTCCACTCACGGCTCCGGTAAGCGTAACTTCGAGGCCGTCGATGGCCCAGCTCGCACCGAGCGCCAAAACAACCAGCCAATGGAACGATCCCCACGGCAGCCGATCCAGACGTGCCGGAACGTCAGTGCTAATTGCCTCCCGATGGACTGGTGCGTTGGCCATCAAAGGGATTCGCTGGTGACTAGAGCAAGGCGCCGCCTCGCCGCCGTCGTTAGGGTAGCGGACGCAACACGACTTGATGTTTCGCGTTGGGATCAACGGGAAGGAATGCATGTTCGAAAATGTAGTCCGCGACCCGTCGTCCTTCCAGGATGCCCTCGGTCTTGTCGAAGCGCCAGTGAATGCCGAGATAGATGCGGCTCTGCCCGTTCTCCTCCTCAGCCTGTGACAGCGAGGAGAAGCTGCGCGGCATCAACGGGCGCACGTTTCCGTCGTGGTCCTTGGTTATTCCATCGAATTCGTCCGACACGAAAGTGAAAGCGATCTCGTCAGTGCCGAAGAAATTACCCAGAGTCTCGAACAACGCCCCGCCGAAACCTGCGTGACCCGATGGATACGCGGGAAACGGCGGCGTCAAGTTCGGCCCCTGCAAGTTGCTCGCCGGCGCGCCGAGAGGCATGAAGTTCACGTCACCCTGGGTCGCAGGATTTGATTCGCGAATACCTGTGATCGGCCGCCAGTACTGGTAGAAATACTTCGATTCCCAGACTGAGATACCGGCGTCGGCCATCGCCACGTTGACCAGCGCCATGAGTCGCGCGAGCTCGATCCCGCTCAGCTTCGCATGCCCTGCGATCTGCATCGCCATCTGGTTGTACAGTCGTGGCGGCGCACAGAGGCTCGGCGTGCCATCGTAGGCCCAGAAAATGCCGATGAAGGTCTGTTCCGGGCTGCGCGCCGTCAGCGTCACGACCCCGTCTCCGCCGATGTGCTTGACCTCGTTGAAAGCAACCGCATAGTCGGTGCTGTTGATCGACGGCGGAACCGGCGCGCGAAACTGATCGCCGGCGGCAAGCACGAACGGTTTCACGGCTCCCCATTTTGCGCCGAGTGCAAGCGGAACCAGGCTCACGGGATCCTGCCGCCATTTTCCCGGGTCGTTGCTGGTCATGAAATCGACGCCGACACGCGGTTCGATGTACTGCGAACCATCATTCGCGCGCAGCGCGAGAATCGCCGCCGCCGCTCGACGCCCCAGGTCGATTCCTTCGGCCGTCGGATGCCCCGTAGGAAGCTCGACCATGTCAGCGGCGAGCATCTCGTCCATGCCTGCTGCTTGGGAGGGGTACAGCGCCGCCAGCGTATCGTGCGCTGCCTGCGCGACCGCCGCTCTGGAAGAGGTCTCGGGACGGGCGCGCCCGACATTAGTGTATCCCTGATAACCGCCGTCGATGGCGTTCATCGCGTCGAAGATGGCGATGTGCACGATCGCCATCGCGCGGCTCGCCCGCCCAGGGCCGAATTGTTCGCCGAAGACCCGCGCTTCGCCGGGTGCAACTGGCGTGTGATCGAGTCCGGTCGCGTCGATGGCGATCTGGTTCCAATGATGGACCCAATCAGCCGCGGTGCCGCCGTGAGGTGCCGGATGCCGTGCGGGGAAGCTCGTTGGTTGTCCCTGCGCGCCGTACCGCGGGCCCAAAGCGTCGGATACACCGCCGGCGAAACCGGCAGCGACAGCATGCGAAACGAACAATGTAAAGGCCAATATGCAGCCAGGCATTGCTGCGCAGTATCTGTTCATGTTCATCAATGGAACCTACGAAATCCGGCAGTTGGTGTTAACCAGTGTCGACGTCGCGCTTCGTCGGTCAGCTCACGCCGCGCGGCGAGATCGGCGCAAATGCTGCAGACGATCACCGAGGTCATCCAGCGGACGCGCCGTCGACGCGCCCCGAGAAGCGCGCAAAGGTCGCGCCCGCGACCGAGCCTCGCGTGACCGCCCGATGCGTTGCCTCCAGGAACTGGTGTCCGTAGCGTCGGTCGGGCTCGAGATGCGTGCCCTCGGCCCATTCGTTCCACGCATTGATGAACACGAGCCTTTCGCCTGGCGCGCGCAGCTCGATGGTACGTGCCACGATCTCGCGCAGCCATACCTCGTAGATCTCCGGCGTCGCATTGACGAACGTCAGCGCAAGGTTCGGCCGACGCGCCGCGTTGTCCCAACCCGCCATCACCGTCCGATACACCCGGTAGTCAGGATCAGGCCGCGCCAGCGCGTCAAGCACGAACTGCCGGTAATCGACGATCTGCCCCGCGAAGTCCGGGTTCGTCACGTCGAAAAGCTCGTTCACCGGCGGCGTGCGTATCTGATGCGGCGGGAACTCGACGACGGAGTCGAATCCGTAGCGCACGGGATCCGTGGTGTCGTATGTCTTCGCCGCGCACAGGTGGATTTCGCCGACGCCCTCACGCTGGCAGATGTTGCGCCAGATGTCCGCGCTCGCACGAACGTCGGGCAGCAGGCCCACGCGGTAGACGATGAATATCGGCTTGCCGTCCACGCGAACGTAGCGCGGGTCGTGGAAATGCGGCAGCAGCTCGCGGATCAGACGCTCGTCGTCGGCGCGCGATGGATTCTGCGCGATCAGAATCTCGCGATCCGCGCCGTCCCAACGGCGCGTCCAGTTCTCGTTCGCCCAGCATAGGCAATACGGCAGTTCGGGACGACCACTCTCGCGCATGCGCTCCACAGGATGTTCGAGCAGACGCGTGCCGTCGAACCAGTAGTAGTAGTAGCAGAAGCCGTGCACCCCGTAAGCCCGCGCAAGGTCGGCCTGTGCCTCCTGGATCTCGGGCAGGCGCAAGTCGTAGAAGCCGAGGTCTGCGGGAAGATGCGGCTGGTAGTGGCCGACGAAGTTCGGCGCTGCGCGCGTGACGTTCGTCCACTCGGTAAAGCCTCGGCCCCACCAGCGGTCGTTCTCGGGAATCGGATGGAACTGCGGCAAGTAGAACGCGATGGCGCGTACCACCGGCTCGGCCGAAAGCGGCGACGTCGTGCTCATGAGGAGACTTCTGCCGTCGAGGCCGATGCGATCGTAGCGCTCGATGACCATTGCAGCGATGGGTCGGCGCCTCGAACGAGTTTGCGCCATGAGTAGGTGATCGCCGATGGATCGAACAGCCGCCCCGCCTTCGCATGCGCTGCGCGGCCCAAAGAGGCGGCAAGCGCGGATGCGCGACGCAGCTCGGTGAGCCGCGCGAGCGCCTCGTCGGTGGACCCGTACAGCAGGCCGTCGATGCCGTCATCGACGTAATCCGCATAGACTGAGCCACGCGGGCAAAGCACCGGCAGCCCGAGCGCCATCGCGCAGAACAGATCGCGCCCGAGGCCCTCGTCCCACCAGTGGTCGACACGTTGCACGTAGCAGCGAAGCGGGGCCAGGAACGCCGTGACACTGTGTTCGTCGCGCACAAAGAATCGCACGCGGCTGTCGGCACCAAGCGCGAAACGCAGTCGACCCGGGTCGTGCACGTGAAGAGAGCCGGAGATTGCGGTGATCGACCGAAGGAACGCGATATCGTCCGGCTCCGCGATGATGCGCCGGTTCTGGCCCGAGATCCCGACCGGCCATGCCGATGGGTCCTTAATCGTCCATTCGTCGTAAACCGCTCCGTCGCATGCGGATCTGATCTGATCCGGGAGCGCGATCGGCGTAGCGACGACGTGGTGCCCGGACCCGAAACGTGCCGCCATCGAAGACGACGGAAGCACGAGCTCGACGCGGCGCGCGCCGTCGAGCGCAATCGCGCGCAGCTGGTCGAGACAAAGTGTCGGCGCGGCGCCGACCGGGATGGCGATGACTCGATCGGCGCCCCCACGCCTGACCCATTCCGAGCATTCGAAGTCGAGTCCGACGTAGACGTGGACACCGCCTCGAGGCAGCGCGCCGATCGCGCCATCGACGGCGGTCACCCGGGCTCCTGCGATGGTGCGGGTAGGATCGGTATCGGTCGTCCACACCGACGTCCTCTCGGACCCGAGTACTTCGCAGAGTCGCCGCAGCAGCCACGCATCGTCGTCGTCACCTCTGACGCGACCGATCAGGCGAATTTCGGCCGAAACAGACCGCTCCGCCATAGCGCGGCTCGACGATCGGCCGGGCCCAGCGAGCGCGAGCTCCGACAAAATCGGCAACGCCCGCTCAGCGAGCTGTTCCGGCTGCGCACGCGTCCGCGCGATGCGGGCGTCGTCTACCAGCCGCAAGTTGTGCTCGATCGTGGGATACGCGGGCCGCAACGCAAGCGCGGCTCGGATCAGACGCTCGGCCTCGTCGAGATTCTGCTGCCCGAGCTCGATCACGCCAAGCATGTGCAGCGCGTCGTGAGTATCGGGCGCACGCGCGAGAACCTCGCGATAGTCGCGTGCCGCTTCGTCGAAGCGCCCGGAGGTCTGGTTGTGCAGCGCCGTTTCCATCAGGACGCCGCATGCGTCCCCGGCAGCGGCGTCGAGGTGCCCCCATTCCGTACTCGGCGCACGGTAGATCGAGCGCACCGGCGCGGCGGGCACGGCTCCGATCGACGCGCCGCCGAGCGATCCATGACACTCCTTGTAGCGAAGCCCGCTGCCGCATGCACACGGGGCGTTGCGCGATGACGGGGCCGCGATCACCTGATCCATCCGCGGCTTCCTCAAGCAGCCGTAGCCGCCGGCTGCGTCGCTCGCGCATCCACTACATACTGCAACGCGTAAAGCTCCTGCAGGTCGTCGAAGTCGCGAAAGCGCAGCGTGATGTTGCGGGCCACGATTCGCCCCGGCGCCCGCGCAAGGATGTGACGGTCGATCGACAGCGGCTGCGTAAGCGGCTCCATATGGACGACGGAGAACCCCGTCTCCTCGAACATCCGCTTGAGCGTCGACCGCGTGAAGAATCTCAGGTGCGTCACGTCGAGCACGCCGTTCGGCGCGTATTCCCAGCGACCCGCGGCAAGCTCGTCGAGATTGGAGAGATTGCGAATGTTGGGCACGCTCGCGAGCACTCGGGCGCCCGCCGTGAGCCATCGGCGCAGGCGAACGAGCGTGCGCCAGGGATCGTAGAGATGCTCGAGCACGTCGAGCAGCAGCACGGTGTCGATCCGAATGTCGGGAAGCAGTTGAGGGAGGTCGACGGTGTCGACGCTCTCGCAAATCACGTCGTCTATGACCCGTCTCGCGTGGTCCGCCGCGTGCGGATTAAGCTCAATCCCGATAACGCGCGTTCCGGGAAATTTCTCCTTGATGAGCTTGCCCGTCGCGCCGCCGCCACAGCCGACATCGAGCACGACGCCAGGAGGATCGTTGAGGAAGCTCACGACCTCGGCGCGCGCACTCTGGTGGTATTGCGGATCGAAGACACTGTCGGCCGCGAGGTGCGTCTTCCAGACGGGTTCGGTCGCCATCAAATCGGGTGTCGAATCAATAGGTGCCCGGTGCAGCCAGGTTCTCGAAACGCGTGTATTCGCCCAGGAATGCAAGACGCACGAAGCCGATGGGACCGTTGCGCTGCTTGCCGATGATGATTTCCGCAACGCCCTTGTCGGCAGTCTCCGGATTGTAAACTTCGTCGCGATAGATGAACAGAATCACGTCTGCGTCCTGCTCTATCGCCCCGCTTTCTCGCAAATCCGACATGACGGGCCGCTTGTTCGGGCGTTGCTCGAGGCTCCGATTGAGTTGCGACAGTGCCATGACCGGCACCTTGAGCTCCTTCGCCAGTGCCTTGAGCGACCGCGAAATTTCCGAAATCTCGGTGGCGCGATTCTCGCCCTCGCCAACGGCCTGCATGAGTTGAAGATAGTCCACGACGATGGCGCCCAGCTTTCCGCCGTATTGACGCGACAAGCGCCTGGCGCGCGCGCGCAACTCGAGTGCATTGAGCGCTGGAGTCTCGTCGATGTGTATCGGCGCATCGTTGAGGCGGCCGAGCGCAGTCGACAGCCTCTCCCAGTCCTCATTGGAAAGGCGGCCGGTGCGGATCTTCTGCTGGTCGAGGCGGCCGGTCGATCCCATGATGCGCATGGCGAGCTGCGTTGCACCCATCTCCATGCTGAAGATGGCGACCGGCATCTTCGAGGCCAGAGCGATGTGCTCGCCGATGTTGAGTGCCAGCGAAGTCTTGCCCATGCTCGGCCGGCCTGCGATCACGATCAGGTCGCCTTCCTGCAGCCCGGAGGTCATGCGGTCGAGATCCGTGAAGCCGGTGGCGATTCCAGTGACGTCCGAAGGATTGTCGCGGTTGTAGAGAAATTCGATGCGCTCCACCACCTGCGTCAGCAACGGACGAATTTCCTGAAAGCCCTGCTGCCCGCGCGCCCCGTGCTCGGCAATTTCGAACACCTTGGTCTCGGCGTGGTCGAGTATTTCACGCACGCTGCGCCCCATCGGGTGGTACGCAGCTTCGGCGATTTCACCACCAGCCGCAGCAAGGCGCCGCAGAATGGCCCGCTCACGCACGATCTCCGCATAACGGCGGATATTGGCCGCGGTCGGGACGTTATCGACCAGCGCGCCGAGGTACGCCATCCCGCCAACATAGTCGAGTTTTTTGATCGAACCCAGCGACTCTGCCACGGTGACGACGTCGGCCGGCTTGTTGTCGGCGATCAAGTCGATGATCGACCTGTAGAGCACCCGATGAGCATCGTTGTAGAAATCGTCGCTGCCGAGGATGTCGGCAACTCGATCCGATGCGCCGTTGTCGAGCAGGAGCCCGCCCAGCACCGATTGTTCCGCTTCCAGCGAATGGGGCGGAACTTTCAGCGCCTCGAGCTGGGTATCGTTGGGCATGCGAGCACTCGCGAAAAGCGCGGTCATTCTAGCAGGGCGACGACGGTCTGGGACCGGCATGCGAGACGCACAGAACTCCGACCAAGAAACAAGAGCCGTCGCCGGCCCCCGTCCTTACTTTGCGATGCTCGCGTCAGACGGTGGGGGCGCCCGTGGTGTCGCCCAGCACCGAGACTGTGATCTGGGCTGCAACGTCGGTGTGCAGAACGACGGTCAACGGGAAGTCTCCAACGTGCTTGAGCGGGCCGTCCGGCATGCGGATCATGGCTTTTTCAACGATGTGTCCTAACCCTTGAAGTGCCTCGACCACATCGACGTTGGTCACCGAGCCGAACAAACGACCGTCGACTCCTGCCTTCTGGGTGATCTGAAGTGTCAACCCTTCGATTTTGGCAGCCTGTTCCTGTGCCTGCGTCTGTTTTTCGGCAGCCGCCCTCTCCAGCTCGGTGCGTTTTTCCTCGAGCAACTTCAGGTTCTCCGGCGTCGCCCGCTTCGCCTTGCCGTGCGGGATCAGGTAATTGCGCGCAAAGCCCTGCTTCACCTTCACGACTTCGCCGAGGTCGCCGACGTTGTGGATTTTCTCCAGCAATATGACTTGCATGATCGTCGCTCCAGTCAGTGCAGGTCAGTGTAAGGCAGCAACGCGAGAAAGCGTGCGCGCTTGATCGCGGTTGAGAGTTGGCGCTGGTAACGAGCCTTGGTGCCGGTGATGCGCGCCGGCATGATCTTGCCGTTCTCCTGCACGAAGTCCTTCAGGACGTCGATGTCCTTGTAGTCGATCTGCTTCACGCCCTCGGCGGTAAATCGACAGAACTTTTTGCGCTTGAACAAGCTATTGCCGCGCTCGCGGCGTTTGCCGTCCTTGCCTTTACCCTTGCCTTTGGCGCCTCTTCCCATGGGACGTGGCATGTCAGTTTCCTTCCGGTGCGTTTTGCGTCATTTCGAATGCGTTTACGTGAAGCGCGACGCTGATCCCCGTTCGGTAGCGCCGCGCCAGAAATCCGCTGCAGCGGATATGTGCTCCAGGCGCAACATCGGCGAGCTTGCGCGCGAGCGCGCCGATCGCCACGCCGGCGACTTCGCAGGCAACGCGGCGCTGGGCGCCGGCCTCGATTTGCAGTGACTCGTGCGCGAGCGCAAAGTCGAGCGCCGGTACTCCTGCCGGCGTAAAGCGCAGATCCCCGCGCGATTGCAAGCGCGCGTCGAGCGTCACCACGTTCATCCTCACCGCCGAACGTTACGCTTCTTGCGGCGCTGTCGGTGCAGGCACCGGCGTCGCGGGAGCCGAGCCAGGTGAGATCGACCGGGACTTCTCTTCCTTCATCATCGGCGAAGGTGTGACCGCGGCTTCGCGCATCGCGACGATGAGATGGCGAAGCACCGCGTCGTTGAACTTGAATGCGTGTTCCAGCTCGTCGAGCGCTGGCGAATCGCATTCGATGTTCATCAGCACGTAGTGCGCCTTGTGAACTTTGGAGATTGGATAGGCGAGCTGACGCCGGCCCCAGTCCTCGAGACGGTGGATCCTACCGCCTGCCGAGGTCACCATCGCGCGGTAGCGCTCGACCATCGCAGGCACCTGCTCGCTCTGATCGGGATGCACGATGAAAACAACTTCATAGTGACGCATGCAGATCGCTCCTTATGGACGTGTCCTTGTGGACGTGAATGGGGCGACTCGAGAGGTCGCCGACGGCCTCACCGATCTGCGGTCGGTGAGGCAAGGAACCGAGAAGTATAGCCCGATTGCCAAGAGCAGACAAGGATTTACGGCGTCGCGTCCGGAGCGCCAGAGGCTCGTCCCGGCCTCATCCCGGCGGTCGTGGCGCCTCTTAACGCCGCGGCCAGTGTTGCGTCACGCTCTGCTTTCGGCAGTCGCGCGAGTTCATTGACGCGATGATAGAAGCGAGGCAGGTCACCGCCCTCCTCAGTGAGCAGTGCCCGGAACGACGGGACCTTTGAGGAATACAGCCCAACGGCGGCAAGGCTCGCGTTGGTGGGTCCCTGGGCGAACCATCCGTCATAGATGGCAAAGCCGCCCCATTGCTGCTTGAGGAGGGCGTAGTCCGCACGCATCGCGGCGAACGCTTCCATCTTGCCGGCTCGCTTCGCCTCCTCGCTTAGCTCGCTCGCATAGACCCGGGTCAGGCGCTCTCGCGTGCGTTCGACCAGCTTATGAAAGCCTTCTCGATAACGCTGGCCGGCTGCGGACTGCGCGACCAACGTGGCATCGTTCAGCGCGGCGAGCCACCGTCTGACCCCCTCCTCTTCGACGGCGACCGCGAATGATTCGTTGAACACGGTGTCATCCTTGGCGTACGCCACCTGGTGTGCGAGCTCGTGGAAAATGAGCCTTGCGAGCTCGGGCTCGGGATAGCGAATGAACGTCGAGAGAATCGGATCATCGAAGTAACCGAGAGTCGAAAAGGCGGGCACGCCGCCAATGTGAACGTCGTCTCCGCTCGACGCAAACTGCTCCGCCGCAGCTTTCGCCGCCGCCTCGTCGAAGTAACCTCGATAGTTGACGCATCCGGCAACAGGGAAGCACCACTGGCGTGCGTCGAGCGAGAGTTCTGGCGTTGCGAACACATTCCACAACACGAAACGGCGGCCGACTTCCGAGTAGTTGCGATAGCTTCGATTGTCGGGAAGAGCGAGCTCGTGGCTCGCAAATTCGCGAATCGCCATCGCCCGCTCAAGCTTGGCCTTGAGCGCCGTATCCTGCGTCGTCTGAACGACCACGGGAATCGGCTCAGCTCGCTCGAGGATTTCCATCTCGCCGCGAATTCCCTGCCAGTAATAGCTTGCGCTCCCGCAGCCAGCCAGCAAAGGTGCCAGAAGTAATGCAAACGCAAGACGCATCATGTTT
>VBCY01000454.1 GCA_005882995.1 Betaproteobacteria bacterium | reverse complement strand
GATGACTTCGCGGTCGAACACGCGCGGCGGCTTCGCTTCCACAATCTTCACGTCGGTCACATTGCCCTTTTCGTCGATGTTGAGTCGGGCGATGACGTTGCCTTCGGAGATGTTCTTGCGGACCGCTTCCTGCGGATACTCCGGCGAGACACGCGTGAGCGGCACGATCCCCCGCCGGATCGCCGGCTTGGGGGGTGCCGGGGGCGCAACCACCGGAGGCGCGATCGCCACCGGTTCCGGCGGCGGAGTGGGCGTCACCGCGGCAATGACCGGCTCGGAGAGCGTGGGTACCGGGACGTCCGGCGGCGGAACATACGGTTGCACCTGTGGGATCACCTTGGGTGTCACCTCGATCTTTTTCGGGGGAGGCGGCGGAGGCGGCGGCGCCTTGATTTCCTCGATGATCGTCGCCGTCAGTGGCTTCTTGATGACGTCGACCGCCTTGCGCGCAAGTCCCGTGACCAACGCGTAAATGACCAGCACGTGAACGAGTATCACGCATGTGATTCCGATCAGATGCCTGGTCGGATCTCTTTGCTGCCTGGCGAAATCCATTGCTATCGACTCCGTTGCCGATTACAACTTCAGCCCCTGCCCTGGTTACTCGATGAACTGCTCGCTGCCGACGATGCCGATCTTGGTGAGACCGAGTCGTTGCGCCGACGCCATCACGCCGGCCACTACCTCATATTTGGCATTCTTGTCGGGGCGAAGATGCAGCTCCGGCTGCACAGATTTTGCCGCTGCGGCTTTTATTTTTTCTTCGAGCGTGGCTCGATCCGGCACCACTTCGCCATTCCAGTACACCGTGCCGCTGCCGTCGATGTCTATCTTCAGGACTTCGGGCTGCACCAGCGGAGGAGGCGGATTTCCCACCGGCAGATTCAGGTTGATTGCATGCAGCTGGATGGGAATGGTGATGATGAGCATCACCAGCAGAACAAGCATCACATCGATCAGCGGCGTGGTGTTGATATCGATCATGACATCCGGATCACCGGAACCACCGGAGCCTACGTTCATTGCCATGATGCGTTCCTCAATAGAGATTCGACGAGCGCGGCATCAGCTTTGTTCGCGGACCGGCGGCTCGGTGATGAAGCCGACCTTGGCGATGCCCGCGCGCTGACATGCATAGATGATGCGCCCGACGCCTTCGTACGTCGCTCCGCCGTCGCCGCGTATCTGCACTTCGGGCTGCGGCGTAAGCACGGCGATCTTTTTCAACCTGTCGATCAACGCCGTGGTGCTGTTGATGCGCAGGTCGTTCCAGTAGATGCGACCCTGCTGGTCGACCGAGATGACGATGTTCTCCGGCTT
Source organism: Betaproteobacteria bacterium (assembly GCA_005882995.1). Classification (GTDB taxonomy): domain Bacteria; phylum Pseudomonadota; class Gammaproteobacteria; order Burkholderiales; family Casimicrobiaceae; genus PALSA-1003. The sequence goes on along the minus strand of VBCY01000454.1, from coordinate 5,624 downwards.
GGTCTCGCGAATCTCATTGCGCTCCTTGGGCAGTTGCACCGGAATCGAAGTCGTCACCACCGGAATCGTGATCAGAAAGATGATCAGCAACACCAGCATCACATCGACAAGGGGAGTGGTGTTGATGGTCGAGACAACCTCGTCTTCGCCGCCGTCAGCCGAGCCGACGTTCATCGCCATGGTCTAGCCTCTTGCCACGGCAGCAGCCGCCGGTGTCTTGGGAGCGCTCATGAGCACCGCGTGGAGATCGGCGCCGAAGCCGCGCACGAGCTCCATCGCCGTTTTGTTGCGGCGGACCAGCCAGTTGTAGCCAAGTACTGCGGGCACGGCAACCGCGAGACCGATCGCCGTCATGATGAGCGCTTCGCCGACCGGCCCGGCGACCTTGTCGATCGATGCCTGCCCGGCGATGCCGATCGCGGTGAGCGCGTGGTAGATGCCCCAGACGGTACCGAACAATCCGACAAAGGGTGCCGTCGATCCGACGGTGGCAAGGAATGCGAGACCATCCTGTGTCCTGCTGTGGACGTTGTCGATGGCCCGCTGCAGCGACATGCTGATCCACTCGTTCATGTCGACGTTGCCCAGAAGGCCCGTGTGTGTGGTGGTCGCCTCAAGCCCGGTTTCCGCGATATAGCGATAGGGGCTACCTTTTTTCAAGTTTTCAACGCCCTGTCGAACCGTGGGCGCGTTCCAGAATTTTTTTTGCGCAGCCCGCGCTTGGCGGCCCATCCTGTATTGCTCGTAGACCTTGGTGATGATGATGTACCAGCTGCCCATGGACATGATGACCAGGATGGCGATCGTCGTCTTGGAGACGTAGTCGCCGCCTTTCCACAAAGCCTCCAGGCCGTAAGGATTGTCTACAAGCTCCTTCCCCACAGTTGTTTGCGCAGGAACTGTTGCCGCGACGGGTGGTGTAGCCGGCGCCGCCGAGGGAGCGGGCGCTGACGGAGCAGCCGCGGGCGGTGCCGGCTGGGTTTGAGAGCGCGCCGCGTGTGGCATCAGCGATGCGGCCACAGCGATGAGCACGGCCAGCGCGAGCGAGGCCAAACGGGTCATCTTGGACATATGGTCTCCAGACAGAAGGTTCTTCAGTCAGTTCGTTGGCTCGCGCGGCGGGATATCCGGACAACGCGCCCGACAATGGCACTCCCGCGGATGGCGGAAGAAGCCCTCACTAAAGTAGGTTCAGCTCTCCACGTGTAATTGGCCGTTGCCAATAAGCCCGTACACCCACGGCTGACTTGAGGCAGCCTCAACGAAGTCTCACGACTCACGGCGCACACGCCAAAACGCATTGGCCCCGCCGCAATGGCAGGGCCAAGCTTAGTTCAGAAGGCCGCCGGATTCTACACAAAACCGCTGAAAAGTCCATCGAAAGTTTGGCCGGTCATCGTAAAAACGTGTTTCAGGTTGCTCTGCACAAGCGTCTGGCCGGCGCAAAAGCGTCATCGCATCTCGATCAAGGCTGTTCTCCCGGACGCTTCATCGCATTCAAAGGATGCTTTCGGCTCTCAGGGCGCACGATTTGATGCTTTTGAACATTACAACCGTGTCGGAAGGCACCGGCAGTCAGTCGCCGGGAGAACGTCGAAACTCAACTCACGCCGGCGCGGCAGTGCAGAGAACGGCTGGGGAGCGCGGGTTGCGCACCCTGCGCGAGCAGCCTCCCTATACGCTACTTCACGAGCGGAAATGTGGTGGCGATGTCGTAATCCTGGAAGGCTCGGACTTTCGCTTCGATCTGCATATAACGCGCGGCCTTCTTGGGCGGCAGCGCCCGCATCACTCCGTTGTATAACTTGCGGCGAGCCTTCACTTCCGTTTCATCGCCCGAGATCAAATCGTTCGCGAGCTGCCTGGCGTAAGGATCAGAAAGTGGTCTGTCCCGCGCGATCAGACCCTCAATGGCGCGTATCTGCTGTCGGTTCACCATGTCGAGGTCGCGCTGGTAGGCATCGTAGATCGGCCAGAATTTCTTCGCCTCGGCGTCGGTCAGCTGAAGCGTTGAAGCGACAAAGACTTTCTTGTCCGCGCGCACTGCTGAGCGAAGTGCCTGCATGTCCGTCATATCGGCTGGGTTCCCTTGGGCCCAAGCAGGCGATGCGAACAGCGTAACCGCGGCCAAGAACATTGCAGCAACGTTTTTATCCATTGTTTTCCCCAGTGTCGAATAGCTTTTTTACAGGGCGTCTTTTAGCATATTTTGCGCATTGCGGGTTTGACCTGGGGTTCGGTTCCCCATAGCGCGGCTTGTGTGATGTAATCGCGGCTGAACAAAGGCAAGGCGCCTCTCCGTGGCCCTTCCCGAACTATCGCGAGAGTTCCAATGCGAATCCTGTTGTTCGTCTTGCTTTCAATGCTGGTTGGGCCGGCCTACGCCGACGCGACACGCGACGCGCTCTCTGAAATGGTGAAGTGCGTCGATATCTCGGACCCCAACGACCGGCTCAAGTGCTTTGACGCCGCCATACCGGGGGCCAAGAGTGCGCTTGTGACGCCGGAAAAACCACCCGAAAAGAGTTGGATGGACTGGTTCGGGTTCGCGAGACCGCCCAAACCGGTCACTCGGCCCCAGGATTTCGGCAAGGCGGCTCCCGAGCCGGGACCGGGAGAGGAAATCACCGAAATCAAGGCAACCGTGCTGGAGTTCGCCAGGACCCGGCGAAGCAAGGGGCTTTTTGTGCTCGATAACGGCCAGGTCTGGCAACAGCTCGACGGCGACCCGGCTGAGATACGGGATCCGCCATCGGACGCCGTCTGGAAAGTAACGATTGAGACCGGCGTCCTCGGCAGCTACAACCTGATGATCGAAGGGCGCAACGGGATCATCAAGGTTTCCCGCCTGAAGTGATCGCGCGCAGTCAGTCGACGACCCGCGCTACGTGCCAGTGTTCAGGGCATCACCTGCGCCGCTTCGAATTCCTTGGCGCACCGTGTTGCCCAGCTTCCGAACATTGTTTCGAACCAGAACACATTCGACGTCGTGGTCGTGCGATTCAAGCGGAACGTTTGACGCGCGGTATTGCGATCGACCACGCGCGCGAGCAGCGCACCGCTCACTGAGTCGCGCGCTTCAAGGATGAGCGTCGCATCACCGGCGTCAACGCTGGCATATCGGGCAGGATCGGCAGGCTGGACGTCGGGCGCGTTCACCCAAAGATCCGGAACGATCGGCGAGAGCCGTAACACACCCGGCCCCGGCGCGGCCACGATTTCGTAGCCTCGTCCTCTGAAGGCTGTGGCAACTGCGCTGCTCATGCTTGTCGTTGCAGCGTCGGTGATGCGTCCCATATCCATCGACGTGATCCATCGCGTCACGTCACGGGTCGAGTTCACGCTCTTGAGCCATCCTCGCTGCATCGAGACATGAGCCGGTTCAATGATGGCTTTGCGGTAGCTCGCGAGGTCGCTCTTGGGACGCACATAAAACTCGTCGAAGCTTCCGGATTGAACCCTCACCAAGCCATCGCTCGGCACGGGCGAGGCAGGAGCCACCGGCATCTGGCCCATGGCGGCAAAACTCACGCCTCCCAGCGATGCCACGATAACGATAAGAACCCTCTTCAATCCCATGATCACCTCCGCTCTGGCAAAAACACCTTTCGCGACTCATGCTACACCCTTTCTTGGACCGGCCCCAATGCGCGGCCGTTCCTGCATAGCCAGTCATCCGATCCGGTACCATTGGCCATGACAGCACAAGGAGCCTCTTCTATCGCCGACGAGCTCGTCGCGCGATTGCCCGCATCCCCGGACGTCTATCCCCAAAAACTGGATCTCATCGGGCAGACGCTGCTGCTTATCCAATTCGACCTCTCCGCTTATCGGGCAGCAAGCTTCCTCGACGACCGCATTCTGCGAGCGGACACCAAAGGTGCGTGGGTTCCGATCCATGTCGCGACGGACGCCTCCCATCAGGTTGTCAACGTCCGCCCGCTGCATTTCATTTTCCATACCGGACACGTCGGCTCGACGCTCGTGAGCCGCTTGCTCGACGAAACCGACGAAGTGCTGTCGTTGCGCGAGCCCCTGCCCTTGAGAACGCTCGCCGAGGCGCATGACTCACTGTCCGGATTCGGTTCGCTTTTGAGTGACCCGCAGTTCGAGCTCTTGCTCACGACGTTCCTGCGGCTTTGGGGCCGCGGCTATGGCCTGACGCGCACGGTCGTCGTCAAGGCGACCAGCAGCGCGGGACGCATGGCCGCACCGATTCTGTCTCGAAGCGAGCGCTCTCGAGCGATCTACCTGAACCTGGACGCAGAGCCGTACCTCGCCACACTATTGGCCGGCCAGAACTCGGCGTCGGATCTTCGGGGACATGCGGTCGAACGCATACGGCGTTTGCAATCGCGGATCACCTCGCAACTCGCGCCCCTGCACACGCTGTCCATCGGTGAGCTCGCCGCGCTCTCCTGGGCCGTTGAAACCGCGACCCAACGCGAGACCGTCACGCGTTTCCGCGACAAGGTGATGGCAGTGGATTTCGACGATTTCCTCGGTGACGTGGCCGCCGGCATGCGGGCGATCCTTGCTCACTTCGACGTTGTGGCCGATGCGCGCTACCTCGCTCAAGTCAGTCGCAGTCCGGTGCTGACACGCTATTCGAAGGCGCCCGAGTTCGCCTACTCAGTTGAGCTTCGGGCTCAGGTTCTTCGCGACTCTCGCGAACGCAACCGCGAGCAGATCCGCAAGGGGATGGACTGGCTCGATCACCTGGCGCAGAAAGACGCATGCGTCGCCCAGATAGTCAGGGCTTGCTAGGTCGTCGACCACATTCGCAGCAGATTCTGGCGCACGACGTCCAACCGCACGCGGTTTTCCCATTTCATGGTGAGACCCTCGAGCGCTGCAATCTCGTTGAGCTCGTAGACCTGGGTTCGCTGATGCTGGTCGGCGATCAAGCTTTCGATAAACGTGATCGATACCAGGCGCTGACCGGAGCGGACCGGCACCACTTCGTGCAGCGCCGTTGATGGGTAAACAATCGCCTCCCCCGCAGCGCTCTTAATGGGGATCGCCAGGTTTCCCATCGCGATGACCAACTCGCCTCCCGTATACGTCGAAGGATCGCTCACGAACACGGTGCACGACAGATCCGACCTTATCCGGCCAGCGCCAAGCTGGATCACCGCCGCGTCGGCGTGAGCGCCGTACTTCATGCCCGACTCGTAGCGGCACAGCAGCGGAGGGGCGACGTGTTTGGGCAAGGCAAAATCCACAAACTCCCGCGAACGGGTAAATGCCGCGCTTACGATCTGCACGGATTCGGCATATTTCGGATCGGCGGCGTCGGCTTGCAGATTTACTTTGGTCTGGTTGGCCGGATTGGAAACGCGTCCATCGACGAAGCGCAACTCCCGGCTCAGAGCCACGAGTCGCGAGATTTCGGGTGCCGCAAGAAGGTTGGGTATCTTCAGAAACACGCTTGCATCCACTCCACCTTAGGCGCCGAGTGCGCTGGCAACGCGAATCCTACACTTGCTTGTCGACCGTTCCCAAGTGTTCCCGCAAATTTGCTATCCTTCGGTCCGCTTCAAGGTCGGTAAGGTCAAGCCCGCGATCGGTTCATGTCATGATCGTTTCCCCTAGCGATGCACGCGCTCTCGCCATGTCAGGGA
>VBCY01000456.1:446-2750 GCA_005882995.1 Betaproteobacteria bacterium | reverse complement strand
CATGGATGCGGTAGATAGTACCGCCGAGGTACATGGCGCGGGCGCCGAGCGGATTGCCGGGACCGCCGGCCATATAGCGCGGCAGGTAGGGCTGGCGGGCGATCATTTCCGCAGGAGGGATCCAATCCGGCCATTCAGCCTTTTTGGTAATTGACTGCACGCCCGACCAAGTGAAACCGTCGCGGCCGACGCCGATGCCGTAGCGGATCGCCTGTCCGTTGCGCAGAACCACGTAGAGGTAGGTGTTGGGCGTGTCGATGATGATGGTGCCCGGCGCTTCGCGTGTCGCGTAGCTGACGACCTGACGCCTCAAGCGCGCCGGCAATTCGGAGGCGCCTTTGTCTTGGGACGGCGCGGCCTGCAGCTGCGGCGCGGTTTGTACCGGCTGGGTCATGATGAAGGGAAACAACGGCAGCGGGCCGGCACCCGCGGATGCAGAAGATGTAACGACACCAACGATCGCACCAAGAGCCATTGCGGCACGGCGGGAATTGGCTTTGAAAATGTCAAGATTGAACATCGTTGTCCCCTGTTTGACTGCTTGAGCGTATCTGGCAACGGTTTCAGGACGGTTGCGTCACAGGCCTTAAATGGTTTCGTCGAGACGAGAATTAATTCATCACAGTGGGGACTGTGGCTTCGAAAAAACCGCCGGAAGGCGGTCACTGCAGCTCTGCCGACGATCTAGTCAGTCAGCTTCCAACGCTAATCAAAGTGGGGTTTTCGTGAAAATTGCGAATGCAAATGGTTCCTCCGGTAAAACCTTTGAACCTAAAAGGGGCGGGATCAGACATATCTGACAGTTGAGCGATTCTGGAAGCGATGCCGGCCGGAGGCCGGTCAGCCATTTAGATCGCTAAACGGTAGCTCTCTATTTCGCGGTGGGACCGTGCCTCTACTTCGCTATTTCACTGTTGTCGGCGCAGCGCTGCTTGCGCTGCTGTTTGTCGCGTCACGCTATTTTCCCGAGACGGAAACGATCAACCGCAGCGACGTGGCGAGACCAGTGATTCGAATCGCTTCGGACAGGGTGGGTCCACCGCGGATGGACATCGATACCCGTGTGCAAGCCGCGGTCATTCCTGCAGCAGTCCCGGATGTCGTGCAGCAACCACCGGCGCAGGTCGCGGAAGCCCAGCTTGGCGCGCCGCTCCCGACACCCGCAGTGACTGTCAAGATCGAGCGCAAGAAGACGAAGGTCGCAAAGCGGCCGGACCGCCAGAGAATGGCTGCCAATCCACAAGGGTTTCAGCCCTTCCGTTCGACTTGGTGGCCGCTCTAGTCTTCGGCACTCAATAGCAGTGCAACTGGCGTAACATCGCGATCGACTAAACTGGCATCCAGAATCGCGCCGCTTACGCCGTGTTCATTGTCAATCGGTCGCAAGCTGAGGCCAAGCCTCGTCATGAGCCCGACAAAAGCATCGCCTACCGCTCGCGAACTGACGACATCTCGTCCTCCACCGGGAGTTTGTTGGTGAGAGTCGTTCGAACCGCGAAGAAACAAGCGTTTGAGAAATGGACGCTTACCCGTACGCCGCCAGTTTTGAGAGGCTGAGACGCATTCAGCATGTCCTCGTCGAAATTTGAGATTTTGCAGATCGAATTCCCTGATAGCGCCCAAAAATTCCTTGTTCTTCGAAATCCTTTCCCTGATAATTTGCTTAGGGAATTGCGCAAGAAATCGCTGCAGCACAGCCGTATCTTGCATCGAACTTGGCTCGCAAGGCCCCAGAATCGCAAAATTCCCTGTAAAATTCCCTGTTAGCAGGGAATCTGGCTGGAGACCGGCGCGATCTGCACTGCGTCGCCAGGGTGGGAGTCTAGGTCGAACGCCGTATTCCCGATTTACAATCATAACGTATTGATATCGCTTAGCGTCGAAGGCGTTAGATTTACAGCTAAGGCCTTGTATTAGCGACGTAAGCACGAGGCTCTCAATCATCGGGGTCCGAGGTTCTGACCCTTCCTACATCTTGACCAACGTTTCGCCAACGATGGCCTTTGTAAACGGCAACAAAAACGCTCGGATGTAGGCTAAGTATCGATAGCCTCGCTCATAACGGTCTGGTTGCAGATTCGAGTCCTGCCCGGCCCACCAATGTTTTCAACCGGCTTCAAGCATCTGATCGAGGCAGCAAAAATAGTATCGCAGCCCTTCTGCGCTTCGCGACGGCTCGTCGCTCGGCGCGCCGCTCGCTCCAAGACACTACGTCCGGTTAGGGATCAAGAACCGACGTCGGCCGAATGTGCGGTTCTAGCAAGCGGGACTTAGCTGTGGCGTGGACTGATTGCTAGCGCACTA
>VBCY01000456.1:0-359 GCA_005882995.1 Betaproteobacteria bacterium | reverse complement strand
GGTGCGATGTGTGATCGACGGCGGGTTGAGCAGGGCGGCCGCCGCGCGCCAGTTCAACACCACGTCGAAGACTGTCGCCAAATGGGTCGAGCGGTTCCGCGCAGAAGGCGTCGATGGTTTGCGTGACCGCTCCTCAAGACCCCTTTCATTGCCGAGCCAAACCGCGTCTGCCACGTGCGCAGCGGTCGAGGCTTTGCGCCGGCAGCGCTACACAGGCAAACAGATCGCCGCCGAGGTCGGTGTGTCGGCGGCGACCGTGAGCCGCATCCTCAAGCGGCGGGGGCTCAACAAACTTGCCGCCCTGGAGCCGGCCGAGCCGGTCCGGCGCTACGAGCGCGAGCACCCTGGCGAAATCATCC
>VBCY01000073.1 GCA_005882995.1 Betaproteobacteria bacterium | reverse complement strand
GAACTACATGCTTGAGACGCTGCCTTTCACCGATGTGCTGAAGAAAGTGTTTCAGGGCAGCGGCGAATGCGCGGAGAAGGGCTGGGAATTCCTGCACCTGTCGATCGCCGGCTGGACGCTGGTATTTTTCATCGCCATGATCGCCGCGTCGTTCGCGGTGATTCGACGCGATTAGGACCTGTTAACGCTATGGGCGCAAACGCGAACGGTTGGCATGGGGCGCCAATCGCGGCAGCCGACGAAGCCAAGACCAGCGGTCTTGGCGAGGAGAGCCACAAAGAGTGGCGCCCCAAGCCGCCCGTTCCCGTCGGGTTGCTGCCGAAAACGCCCATCGCTGCGTTGCAAAGGCTCGCCGGGTACCCGACCCGCCTTCGCGCCTTGCGCTGAGCGTTTTCGGCTGTGCAACGCGTTCGTGTCCATAGCGTTAACAGGCCCTGCCTCTCGCGCGGCCGCGCGGGCGAACCAAAGCGACAACAGGACGTGGGGAGACAAGGGAGACATTGAAGATCACACTCGCCGGTTCACGCTACTTCGGCGCCGCGGCGTTCGATTTATTGCGAAAGCAAGGCGCCGACATCGCTCGCGTCGTCGTGCCTCAGGCAGACGATCGGTTGGCGGCCGCGGCAGCATCGGCCGGCATCGACGTCTTCGTCCTGCAGGATCCCAAGATCGTCCCCGACGATGCGATTGCCGAAGGGACCGATTTGATCGTCTCCGCGCACAGCCATGCCCGAGTCAGCAAGGAAGCATTGGCACGATCGCGATTGGGAGGTATTGGCTATCACCCTTCGTTGTTGCCGCGCCATCGCGGCATCGCCGCCGTCGACTGGACCATTCTGAGCGGCGATCCGATCGCCGGTGGATCGGTCTACCATCTCGCGGAACGCATGGATGCGGGGGCCATCGCAGCGCAGGACTGGTGTTTCGTGAAAAAAGGTGAAACGGCGCGCGAACTGTGGGAACGGGCGCTCGCGCCGATGGGATTGCGTCTGCTTGACGAGGTGGTTCGCCATGCCAGGCAAAACGGAAGCTTGCCTGCGAAACCTCAGGACGAGGAGTTCGCCACCCGCGCACCGCTGATCAAGGAGTGACCGGCGTCTGGAGCCACTCGCTAGGTGTTCACCCCGCGGCCTCCTTGGACGCCCTACACAATGCCAAGGGCGGAGCGTCGGCCTCCGCGCCGTCGGCCTCCTTGGACGCGAATTGATCTGCGCACGATCAGTGTCGGCCTCCTGCTTCGCGCGGGTCCCTCGCCGCGGGCTCGCGCGGCTACATCGCAATTCCCCGTCGATCCCCACGCTTTGCGTGGGGGCCCTCGCCGGGCTCTCGCGTCGTGGCCTCCTTGGACGCCCTATACAATGCCAAGGGCCGAGCGTCGGCCTCCGCGCCGACTCGCAATTCCCCGTCGATCCCCACGCTTTGCGTGGGGGCCCTCGCCGGGCTCTCGCGTCGCTACCTCCGTGGACGCGCCTTACCAAACGTAGTGCCGCGCGTCGGTCGCCGCGGCCACTCGCGGACGCTCGACCCCGCTCGCGTTTCGCTCGCGGATCCCCTCTCGCTGCTCACCCTGCGGCCTCCTTGGACGCCCTATACAATCCCACGGGCGGAGCGTCGGCCTCCGCGCCGACTCGCAATTCCCCGTCGATCCCCACGCGTTGCGTGGGGGCCCTCGCCGGGCTCTCGCGTCGCTACTTCGGCGCCATGCGCAATGCGCCGTCGAGACGGATCGTCTCGCCATTGAGCATTTCGTTGCGGATGATTTCCATGACCAGCGAAGCGTATTCGTCGGGACGGCCGAGACGCTGCGGGAAGGGCACCATCTTTCCGAGGGAGGCTTGCACGTCCTCGGGGAGACCCGCCATCATCGGCGTTTCGAACAATCCTGGCGCGATAGTCATGACCCGGATGCCGCTGCGAGCGAGCTCGCGCGCGATTGGTAGCGTCATGCCAACCAAGCCGGCTTTCGATGCTGCATAGGCGGCCTGGCCGATCTGACCGTCAAAGGCAGCGATCGATGCAGTGTAGACAATGACGCCGCGTTCTCCAGCGGCATTGGGAGCGTTGTGCGACATGGCTTCGGCCGCGAGTCGCGTCAGGTTGAACGATCCGATGAGGTTGATATTCACGGTGCGCACGAAACTCTCGAGCGCATGCGGCCGCTCCTTGCCGACGATTTTTTCCGCAATGGCGATGCCGGCGCAGTTAACGAGCCCGTTCAGCGAACCGAAGGTCTCTTGCGCCGCCGCGACGGCTGCCCGTGCGCTGGCTTCGTCACAGACGTCGGTGTGCACAAAGCGCGCCGATCCACCGAGTTCGGCGGCAAGCGCCTGACCGTGAGGGTCGTTCAGGTCAGCGAGCATCGCCTTGGCTCCATCCCGGACCAGCATGCGCGCGGTTGCTGCGCCCAGTCCGGACGCGCCGCCGGTAATGATGAAGTTACTTCCCGCTATCTGCATGGTCGATCTCCTGCCTCATTCAGACGCCGTCCCCGTCGCGATTTTCCGGATGGGACACCGAAGCGCCCAGAAATGCGGCAATGCCCAGTAATGCCAGCCCTCCTGCAACGATCCACAAAAGAATTAGCGCGACCAGGTTCGCCGCGGAAGTGGCTTCGTAAATCATCAACGCGAGCAACAGTGTCAGTACCAGTCCGAGCAGCGACGCAACGGCATTCGCGACGAGTATCAAACGACGCCACGTCGCAGAGCGGCGAGCGACAACGCCGGCAGTGTTAAAAACCAGCCATGCCAGCATGCCGGCGATCGCGATCGTGACGATCAGGCCGGCGAATGAGTCCATTGCTTCTCCAAGGATTCACTCGCATTGTCAATGCTCTTGCCGAAGGCGCGCTATCCCGCGCACGTGGCTTGAATATCGCGGTCGCCGTCGCCACTATCGCATCGGAATCGCGTACCGATCCGCACCGCTCGCCAAGCATAGCAAGGAAAGCATCGCGGAAGTCCCGCAGCGCGAGATGAGAGCGATGCTCTGATGCGGGTCGCGTCACCGTTTCCGGTATAATTAATTGTTTTGTATCAAACCCTTCGCGTTTTCGGAGGCATCGATGCCTATTTATGAATATCGCTGCTCGGCCTGCGGGCATGAGTTGGAGGCGCTGCAGAAGCTCTCCGAGGCGCCACTCGTCCGCTGCCCGTCCTGCAGCAAGGATTCCCTGGCGAAGCTCGTCTCCGCCGCGGGATTCCAGTTGAAAGGAAGTGGCTGGTACGCCACTGACTTCAAGAACTCGGGACGAAAGCCCGACGCCAAGCCGGCAGCGGACAAAAGCGCCGACGCCGCGCCCGCCGAATCCAAGAGCGAGACAAAGACCGAGTCCACGGCGCCTTCGCCGGCCGCGGGCTGCGGCGCCAAGTGCTCCTGTCACTGAACCCGGTGCCGGACCAGGGGCGGTTAAGCCGATGAAGCGGTACGTCATTGCCGGACTTCTCGTATGGGTCCCTCTCGGGATCACCATCTGGGTGCTCGCGTTCCTGGTCACGACGCTGGATCAAACCTTACTTCTGCTACCTGAGAAGCTGCGTCCTGAAGCGCTGTTCGGCTTCCATATCCCGGGTCTTGGGGCGGTGCTCAGTTTCGCCATCCTGGTTCTGACCGGAGCGATCGCCGCTAACTTCTTCGGTGCGCGGCTCATCGGCCTTTGGGAGGCGTTGCTCGGTCGCATTCCCTTTGTCAAATCGATTTATTCCAGCGTCAAGCAGGTCAGCGACACGTTGTTGTCTGACTCCGGGAATGCTTTTCGCAAAGCGCTTCTGGTTGAATTTCCGTATCCCGGAAGCTGGACCATCGCATTTTTGACCGGTTCGCCAGCGGCTACCGTCGCTTCGCAGCTTGCCGGCGAACATGTCAGCGTGTACGTGCCTACGACCCCCAATCCAACGTCCGGATATTTCCTGATGCTGCCCCGCTCGCGTGTGCACGAGCTCGACATGACCGTCGACGAAGCGCTCAAGCACATTATCTCCATGGGTGTCGTCGCGCCCAAGCCCCATGCCGTCGCGCCATCGCGCAACACGCGCGCCCCAGCACCCGTACTCGACCATCGAAACTAAAGGGATAGCGCCTCGCCCGCCGACGCGGGTTTGGGGCGCCATGCGCTCGGCCGCATGGGGAATCCAGGGAGAAGCGCGATCAAGCCTCTTTGCGGGAGACAAGGTTGAAACGCACTTATTACTGCGGCCGCATCGACCGCAAACACCTGGGAGAGACGGTCACCGTTTGCGGATGGGTCCATCGACGACGCGATCACGGCGGCGTGATCTTTATCGACCTTCGCGATCGCGAAGGGCTCATCCAGGTGGTGTGCGACCCGGACCGCCCGGTCACCTTCGCAGTCGCGGAAAAGCTTCGCAATGAATTCGTGATTTCGGCCACCGGCCGGGTACGCCCGCGTCCCGAAGGAACCGTCAACCCGAACTTAAGCAGCGGTGAAGTGGAGGTACTCGCTCACGAAATCGAAATTCTGAATCCGTCGCTCACGCCACCCTTCCTGATGGACGACGAGAACATCTCCGAAGTCGTGCGGCTCGAGAATCGGGTACTCGATCTGCGCCGTCCCGGGATGCAAAAGAACCTGATGCTCCGCCACAAAGCGGCGATGAGCGCACGACGCTACCT